>CAZAEY010000020.1:0-36732 GCA_964484155.1 uncultured Acidobacteriota bacterium | reverse complement strand
CGCGTCGCTCCGCCAATTGCGCTATACACATCAACTGGAGGCATGGGTTACGTTTGCGAAATGGGGGCGCTCGCAAGCTGAACGTTGCGAGCGCCGGATGGCAGAGCGACGGGCGCCGACGGCGCCCGTTGACGCGATGGGGCGCGTTCAGGTGAGCTTCGTGGGTTCAGGGGTCGGTTCGCCAAAAATCAACGCGCCCGGGGCGGGCGCGTCGCTCTGCCAATTGCGCTGCACAGGTCAACTGGAGGCATGGGTTACGTTTGCGAGCGCCGGATGGCGGAGCGACGCGGACGCTGCGGCCGCGTTGATGTGGGGCTCAGCGTCCCGAAACCCACGAAGCGCCCTCGGAACGCAGAACGGCCGGCCTACGGAAAGATCCCGAGCTCCCGGTATGAACGCGCCACTTTGCGGATCGCTAACACATAGGCGGCGATTCGAAGGCTCTTCACCTCGTTCAGAGTCCGCAAGACGCTTCGAATGGCGTCGTAAGCGCTGTTCATGGTGTCTTCCAGACCCGACTTGACGAGATCCTCTTCATCGGCCCCGTGGAGCAGAACCTTTCGAGCGCTGGGAGGTATTTTGTAGCCTGTAGTTCTTTCCATGAAATCGACCAGATTCTTGCCTCGCAACTCGTCGAGCCGGTACTGCATTCGGCCGAAGCGCATGTGGGCCAGGTTTTTGCCCCATTCGAAGTACGAGACCGTGACTCCGCCGGCATTCAGATAAATGTCGGGAATCAGCAGGAGATTTCGAGCTAACAGGCGTTTTTCCGCTCCCGGAGTGACTGGTCCGTTGGCAGCTTCAGCGATGATTTTCGCTCGAATCCGGTCGGCGTTCTTCAAGGTGATCTGGTTTTCCAAGGCCGCAGGGATCACGATGTCGCATTCAACTTCGAGAGCGGCCGCTGGGTCGTCAACGGTCTGGGCCCCTGGGAACCCTCGAATGGAGCCCGTCTCGCTGCGGTGCCGGATGAGCTTTTCCACGTCTAGGCCGGTGGGGTGGATAATGGTTCCGTCGTGCTCCGACACGGCTACTATTCTGCAATCGTCCTGTTGCTGCAGAAAGAGCGCGCAGTGGGAGCCTACATTTCCAAAACCCTGCAGGGAGACCTCTTTTCCCTCCAGACCGGGAGACAAGCCAAGAGCCTTGATGTCGTCATCATATTGAAACGCCTGGCGCAGACCGAACTGGACGCCTCTGCCCGTAGCTTCGAGCCGTCCTCGGATGCCCCCTTGCGACAGCGGTTTGCCGGTCACACAGGCAGGATTATCGATCCCGCCTGGGTAGAAGGCGTCGTAGGTGTCGAAAATCCATGCCATTTCCCGTTCGCTGGTGCCCATGTCCGGCGCCGGAACGTTGGTTCCTGGCCCGATGAAATTCTTGCGGATCAGTTCGGCCGTATACCGTCGCGTGATCCTCTCCAGTTCCTCCTCGGAAAATTCACGGGGATTCAGCGAGACGCCCCCTTTGGATCCGCCGAAGGGAACGTCGACGATCGCGCACTTGTAGGTCATGAGGGCAGCCAGAGCCATAATCTCGTCCTGATCGACCAAAGTGCTGTAGCGGATCCCGCCCTTCAGAGGCTTTCGATGATGCGAGTGCTCGGCACGCCAGCCTTGGAAATAGCGGTATTTGCTCCCGAATTTGACCGGGAAATTGACCATCAGGACGTTGTTGCAGAGCTTGATCTGTTCGAGGAGAGACTCCGGTTCGTCCACGAATGCGGACGCCTCGTCGAACTGCGCCGATACAATGTTGTTTAAGTTGAGATCTTCCCGTAATTTAGCGGATTTCCTCTGGGGCATTGGGCGATTCTACTATAATGGCGATGACGATTCCGTTGAAGTTTTAGGGTTTTCAGTTTCGAGTTTGCAGTTCCCGGGAAACCGAAAGGGCCGCTGCCAGGCCATCCGACCCTGACATCTGCCGAAGGGCGAATGAAGAACTCACGAAGAAGGATGCGATATGCGGCGAGTGACTTGAAAGCTGCATCGAAAGGATGGGCCCGTCGATTCGAGCGCCGCTTTTCAGGACGCTTCGATCGCGGGGCTCCCAAGGGCGTGCGCAGCCTTGTGCACATGTTCGCATTTCTTTTTGGGCGGGATGGGACCGTCTTGATTTCCTCCATCGCCTTCAGCTTCTTCGTTTCCGTGTTTCCGGTGATTTTCCTGTTGTTGTCGCTGGCCAATTTTCTGGATTTGGCAAACCTGAGGGAAAGCATATTCGAGGCGATTCGCAATTTTTTCCCGATATCGCAGGACTTCATCGTTCGAAACCTGAGAATCTACACGCAAGAAGTCGGAACGCTGCACCTGGTTTCGGCACTGCTGATCGCCTGGGCCGGGTCGACCTTTTTCTTCGCTCTGGAGGCTGGACTCGACTCGGCGTTTCGCGTGCCCAAGTTTAGGCACTTCGTCCACAGCCAATTCCTGGGGACGGCGATGACAATTCTCTCCGGAATCCTGGTCTTTCTGGCGATTTCGGTTTTCGGCTTCTACCATGGATTCACCGGCGACTGGGTCACTCGCGACAGCCTGGTATTGTCTTTGATGGACCTGCTCGTCTCCTTCGCGCTGGTCCTCGTGTTGTTCTTCAGTCTTTATTATTTTCTTCCCAACCGGCCTCGGAAGGCGGGCAAGGCATTTATAGAGGCCATACTGGCGACAGGCGTGTGGTTGATTCTCAACGAAATCTTTCGTGAAGCCGCTCAGCACTGGCAATTGCAGCGCATCTACGGGCCGTTCTATGTCTCGATGACGCTGCTGCTCTGGGCCTATGCATCCGGCTGCGTTCTGCTAGGCTGCGCACGTATCTCAGCCGACGGCCTTTTTTCAAGCCGGACGCAGGACCTTCAAGAGGAGGTGGAGGAGGAAAGCGCGCGCAGTCGCTCTTGAATCTCGGGGCTGGCCAGCAACTCGGAGGCGCTAAAGATCGGATAGAAAGGGTGTCCCGCAAGGTTTTCCCTGGCTCCCTGTTCACGGTCGACCAGGCACAACACTGCCGCCACCGTCATCCCGGCGGCTTCAGCCCGTTCGATCGCAACTCGAGTCGAGCCGCCGGTTGTGCAGACGTCGTCGATGATTATGACTCTCCGACCCTGCGGCTCTGCGACCCCTTCGATGAATCGCTCGGTGCCGTGGCTCTTGGCGTCTTTGCGGACAATAAAGGCGCCCAGGGGACGATATTCGTCCCGTTCGGCGAAGCTGACCGCCGCCACCGCCG
This sequence comes from uncultured Acidobacteriota bacterium, assembly GCA_964484155.1. Classification (GTDB taxonomy): domain Bacteria; phylum Acidobacteriota; class UBA6911; order RPQK01; family JAPXNP01; genus DATKAT01. The sequence goes on along the minus strand of CAZAEY010000020.1, from coordinate 33,510 downwards.
CGACGATGGGATCTGCTCCCAGGGTCAACCCCCCGATCAAGTCCGCCTGAATTCCATGGGCTTTGATCTCGCTGAGAAGTGCTTTGGCCGTCAGATAGGCTCCCTCCGGATCCAGAGTGGTCAATTTGCTGTCGAAGTAATAGTGGCTGGTCATGCCCGAGGCCAGCTTGAACCGGCCCAGGCGCAACGATTTCTCACGCAACAAGCGCAGCAGACGATCTCTAACCCGCACTTCTCAAACCCCTCCTACCGCGGCGCCGCAAACGGCGCGTCTGCTGCCAGGTCTCCTCGATGCACTGCACGAATACGACTGCGGGGGCCTGCGCATTGCATCCACGTCCCTCTTCGACGGCTCGCGACGAGCGGGTTGGAGAAATCCGGGCTGAAGTTCATCGCCGATCTAAAGACTCCGGTAATTGGTGAACTGCATGTCGATGCCGAAATCCTGACTCCGCAAATGCGCGATCACCGCCTGCAGGTTGTCCCGGTCTCTCCCCGATATGCGAACCGTTTCACCCTGAATCGAAGCCTGCACTTTCAGCTTCAGGTTCTTGACCTCCTTGACGATATCCCTGGCCTTCTCCACCGGAATTCCCTGCTGGATGTCCCATCGCTGCCGGACTGTTCCTCCGCTGGAAGGTTCGATCTTTCCGGCAGTCAGCGCCTTCAGGGACACCCCTCTCTTGACGAGCTTCTGGCGCACGATTTCGACCAGGCTGTTCAATCGATATTCATCTTCGGAAGTTAGGACCAGACCCGTATCGTCCACTTCGATCTCGCTGCGGCTGCCCTTGAAATCAAACCGCTGCTGGACCTCTTTGGTCGCCTGATTGACCGCGTTGCGCACCTCATTCATGTCTGTCTTTGAGACAATATCAAACGAATTTTCCTTTGCCATCCGTGAACATCCTTCCGGTTTTCAGGTCGACTTCTCGTCGACCGATCAGTCCCATCCGCAAAGCTCCTGAATTGTGGCCCATCGATCAAAGGGGTGTCAATGCGAGGGCGCCGGCTTGAGCCTGTTCCGGATCGGCATTATAGTGCCTTACATGCAGTATCGACAGTTTGGACGGACGGAATGGAAGGTGTCCGAGATCGGATTCGGAGCCTGGGGAATCGGCAAGGAGATGTGGAAGGGAGCCGATGACGAGGAGTCGTTGCGGGCCCTCAACGAGGCCGTCAATCGGGGAGTAAACTTCATCGACACGGCGCTGGCCTACGGCAACGGCCACAGCGAGAAGCTGGTGGGTCGTCTCGTACAGTCGCGAAGCGAGCGGATTTACGTTGCCACCAAAGTTCCGCCCAAGAATCAGATCTGGCCGGCCAGAGGCGCCCTGCAGGAGGTCTTTCCCTCGGAATACATCGTTGACTGCGTAGAACGGTCCCTTGGAAACTTGGACGTGGATTGCATCGATCTGTTGCAACTGCATGTGTGGAGCTCCGATTGGATCGAGCAGGATTCGTGGTACGAGACCCTGAGTCGCCTCCGACAGGCGGGGAAAATAGCTTTCTTCGGCGTATCGATCAACGATCACGATCCCGCCTCCGCTCTCGGGCTGGTCGCTTCCGGAAAAGTGGATGCTGTCCAGGTGATATACAACGTATTCGATCAATCGCCGGAGGACGAGTTGTTTCCGCTTTGTGAGGAAAAGAATGTCGGAGTCATCGCCCGAGTCCCCTTCGACGAAGGCTCGCTTACCGGGAAGATCACGCCGCAGACGGAGTTTCCAAAAAAGGACTGGAGGAACCTCTATTTTCAGGGAGACCGCAAGCGACAGGTGTGGGAGCGCGTGGAGCGAATGAAGTTGCTGTTGGACGATGAAGTCCAAAGCCTTCCCGAGCTTGCCTTGAGGTATTGTCTGCACCCGCCCGCCGTCAGCACAGTGATCCCCGGAATGCGCTCGGTTCGTCATGTTTTGGAAAACACCTCGACATCCGACAAGGGGCCGATGCCGCCGGAATTGATCTCACAACTCAAGGACTTCCGCTGGGTGCGAAATTTCTATCCCGAAGTGTGACCGACTTTGAGCGGGGGCCGCGGAACGCCACTGCAGCGAGCATTCGCAGGGTCGGTTTGCGCGGATGCCGCCGCTGCGAATCATTTTCAAGCAGCTTGCATCTAGAGCTGTGAAGTCTTATCAGTAGACGGTGCGCTTGAAGGCGGCCCGCTTCTTTCACCAGAATGACAATCAGAAAGCTTGAATGATGAAATTTGACAAGCAGTTTAATCCCAAAGAGTTACGGGACTTTTTGCAGAAAACTTACGGACCTGGCGTGCAGGTCGAAGTGTTTCCCCAAGCCCAGCAGGAAGTCGCCGACGAGGGCGGTGGCCCCGAGGAAAAACGGAAGAAGGAGCTCGAATTCGCGTACAAACCTCGGGAAATCAAGGAGTATCTGGACCGATTCGTCATCCGCCAGGACGATGCCAAGAAGGTCCTGGCAACCGCCATTTGCGATCATTATCACCACGCCCAGATGGATCGCTCGTCCGATCGTTGGTCCGATTACAAGAAACAGAACATCCTGCTGATCGGACCGACCGGCGTCGGCAAGACCTACTTGATCCAGAATATCGCTCGAATGATCGGCGTGCCCTTCGTAAAGGCCGACGCCACAAAGTATAGCGAGACTGGCTATGTGGGCGGCGATGTGGAAGACCTGATTCGGGAGCTGGTTGCTCAGGCGAACGGAGACGTCGCTCTTGCCGAATATGGGATCGTCTATCTGGACGAAATCGACAAGCTGGCTTCGCCTTCGCAGGTGGTGGGAAGGGACGTCAGCGGGCACGGCGTCCAGCGCAACCTGCTGAAGCTGATGGAGGAGACGGAGGTGCCCTTGCGCTCTCCAACGGATATTGCAAGTCAGATGCAAGCCTTTATGGAGTTTCAATCCAAGGGAAAAATCGAGAAAAAAACGATCAACACCGGTCACATTCTCTTTATCGTCAGCGGCGCATTCAACGGGTTGACTGAAATCATCAAGAAGAGAATCGGATCAAAGCAGATCGGGTTTACAGGCGATAAGACCACCGCGGATCAGGAAGGGTTTCTGCTGGACCATGTCAAGTCCGTCGATTTTCTGGAATATGGATTTGAGGCCGAGTTCACCGGCCGGCTGCCCGTCGTGGTTCACTGCAGTCAGCTCTCGGCCGACGATATGTTCGATATCCTGAAGCACTCGGAAGGGTCGATCCTGAAGCAGTACAAGAGAGACTTTCTTTCCTACGGGATCGATGTCTATTTCACCGACGGCGGTATGCGAAGTATCGCGGAGCTTTCGGTTCAGGAAAAAACGGGAGCCCGCGGATTGATGTCGGTTTGCGAGAAGCTGTTTCGCGAGTTCAAGTACCAGCTTCCCGATTCGGAAGTTCGCGAATTCGTGGTGACGGAAGACCTGGTGGGCGACCCCGAAAAAGAATTGAAGAGACTGCTGGATGAGCCCGCCCGTTTTCGCGCCCAGGTCCAGCGTTCCCGGCTGAAGAAGCTGGAAGAGCGCATCCGGGAAAAGTATGGCGTCAGCATTGCTCTGACTGAAGAAGGGTACGGGTTGCTGGCCACTGAGGCTCAGAAAACGGGAAAGGACCCGCTCGAGTTTTCGGAGGCTTGGTTCGGCGAGTTCGAGCACGCGCTTCGCCTTCTTGCGAAATCATCCGGCGGCAAGGAGTTCGAGCTTTCCGCCGAAACGCTCCAAAGCCTTCCGGATACGCTGGATCGGTGGATTCGGGAGAGCTACGGAGGGTGAAGGACAGTTCCGGATTCCGAGTTCAAGGGAACAGGAGTCCAGAACCCGGACCTTCGAACTCGGAACCCGGAACGGCGAACGCGGAACGAAGAGATCTACCCGCCGCTTTCGGAAAGGACCAGAAAGGGGTGAACCTTCCCGTTCCGGCATTCGCCGATCGCAAGGAGCCGACCGGAGACAAACACCCGGCACGTTCCGATCAGGTCGGATGAGGTCGCCACTTCGTTTCCGTGCGAGATTCGCGTGGCGTCGGATTCGTCGAAGTTTATCCGGGGGAGATGGGGAAGCAGTTTTTCCATCGGGACCAGATACCGCCTCCAGTTTGCAGCAAGGGTTTCGGGGGCGGCGGCGTTTTCCAGCGTAAATTGTCCGGAGCGCGTGCGGCGAAGTTCCCGAAGGTGGGCGCCGCAGCCGGCGGCCCGTCCGATGTCGAACGCCAGCGTCCGAATGTAGGCGCCAGCTGAGCAGTGGACGTGAAGGAGCCACTCGTCGCGGCGCAATTCCAACAGTTCGAGGCGATGAAACTCGACGGATCGGTAAGGGCGGGTCCTGATTTCCTGGCGCCGCGCCGCTTTATAGAGTCGCTCTCCGGCCACCCGCACCGCTGAATACATGGGCGGAATTTGCGCGACTGAGCCTCGAAAGCGATCCAGAATCCGTTCGGCCTGATCGCGATCCAGATGCGGCGGCTCGGATTTCCTGGTGACGGCGCCTTGAGCGTCGTAAGTGTCAGTTTCCGCTCCCATACTGATGGCGGCGACGTACTCCTTATCGCTGCTCCGGAAAAAACGCATCAAGCGGGTTGCCTGACCGATCAGGAGGGGAAGGACGCCTGAAGCGGCCGGGTCGAGGGTGCCGGCGTGACCGACTTTGGCCCGAAGGGCACGACGGATCTGCAGGACGATGTCATGGGATGTAGGTCCCTCTGGCTTGTCGGCTACCAGCACTCCATGGAGGGAAAGTTCCATCTGCTATACAGCTGCGAATGGAATGCGGCGGGCCGTCAATCCGGCGTCGCCCCGCTTGTTCCCGTCGTTGAAAGCGCTTTGGCCTGAAGCGTTTCCAGCAAACGGCTCACAACGAGTGAACGGACTTCTTCGAATTCTCCCTCCACGGATAGGCCGGCCGCCTTTGCATGGCCGCCGCCGCCGAATAATTCCGCCACCTGACCGACATCTGCGGACACGTCCGCTTTGGCCCGCAAACTGACCCGGTACTGGCGCCGACCTTCCTCGCGGAAGAATGCGCAGACTTGAACGCCGCTGACGCCAAGCGCATAATTGACGAGCCCTTCCGTGTCGCGCAAACTGGCGCCGGCCTCCTGCAGCATCCGCTGACTCAGGTGAATCCAGCTGACGGTTCCATCTGGAGTGAAATCAAGCGTTTCCAGCAACTTAGTGAGAAGGCGCATTCGAGAAGCCGGGTGATTCATGAATAACATCTGAGAAATCGTGCCGGGGTCGGCGCCCGAACCGACCAACTCGGAGGCGATGCGAAAGGTTTCGGCGGTAGTGCTGGCGAAACGAAAAGAGCCCGTATCAGTCAGAATTCCGACATACAGATTCGTTGCGACCTCAGGGCTGATTTCAGCTGGCAGCGCCTTCAGCAGCCTGTACGCCATTTCCGCGACGGCGGCGGCCTTTGGATCGATCCAATTCAGATTGCCGAAGCGATCGTTCTTCGGGTGATGGTCGATGTTGATCGTGAAGTAGGAGTCGAGCCCCTGAATTTCAGTCCTCTCATAGGCCCCGCACTCCAGCACCAGCAGGGCGTCATAGGCGCCTTCCGCTCGATTGCTGATCCGGATTCTGTCGATTCCCGGCAAAAATCTGAACAGATCCGGCGGCGGGTCGGCCTGAATCCATTCGACGCGCTTTCCCAGTTCCTCCAGCGCCAGCCCCAGCCCCAGAGAAGTTCCGATGGAGTCGCCGTCGGGTCTGGAGTGTGAAACGATCAGGAACCGCTCGCGGCGGCCTATCTCTTTGAGAATTTCATCCATAAGAGATCTACTCGACTTCAATCAGTTGTACGGAAAATTCCACCAGGTCTCCGCCCAGGGTTCTTTCGCATTCGCGTCGGAACTGGTCCGCAAGGCGCTCCAGAGTCATTCGGTCCGGTCCGATGGAAACGGCGCCCAGGCGTCCCCTTTGCCACAGATCCTGATGTCCGATTTCGGAAATGGAGAAATTGAATCTGGAACGCAGGCGGTCTGCCGTCCCCCGCATGACCCTGCGCTTATCTTTGAGCGAGTGGCTGTAAGGAAGGAACAGCTCCAACGAGCAAAACAGTATGGGCAAGATTCAAACCTCTCTATCGTCAGGCGAAAGATCAGGAAAGCTCGGGCGCCACCTCTTCCTTTACATAGACTTCGACCACGTCGCCGACCTTGATGTCGTTGAAGTTGGCGATGGAAAGACCGCATTCATATCCTTGTTTCACCTCATTGACGTCGTCTTTGAAACGCTTCAAGGAGTCGAGCTTCCCCTCGTATACTACAACGCTGTCCCGCAGAAGGCGGGCATGGGCGTTTCTTTGAATGGTTCCGTCCTGAACGTAGCAACCCCCAACCGTCCCGAAGCGGGGAACTCTGAAGGTTTCGCGAACTTCCGCACGGCCCAGATACTTTTCCTGTATCGTCGGCTCCAGCAGCCCGAGCATGGCCTGTTGAACGTCGGCGGCCACATCGTAAATGACGTTATAGAGGCGTACTTCGACTTCCTCGCTTTCCGCGAGATTTTGGGCCTTTGTTTCCGGCCGGACGTTAAACCCGATGATGATGGCTTTGGAAGCCGAAGCGAGCAGCACGTCGGACTCGGATACCGCACCGACGCCCTTATGAATGACATTGATGCGAACGTTCCCGGAACTCAGGTTTCGAAGGGTCTCTTCCAGAACCTCAACCGAACCCAGCGCATCCGCCTTCAAGACCACGGCCAGTTCTTTCACTTCGCCCGCCTGCAGTTGTGCATAGAGTTCGTCCAGGCTGACTTTTGAAGACTTCGACAATTCCTGCTCCCGCTGCCGTTCCTGACGGAACTCCACCATTTCGCGGGCGCTGCCGACGTCTTCGACGACCTGAAAGATGTCGCCGGCTTGCGGCATTCCCTGGAGCCCGAGGACTTCTACGCCGCTGCTGGGTCCTGCCTCGCGAATCTGGTTTGCTCGATCGTCGAACATTGCGCGGACCTTCCCGAATGCTGATCCTGCGATGAAATTGTCTCCGATCCGCAGCGTTCCGTTCTGCACCAAAATTGTCGCAACGGCGCCGCGCCCCTTTTCGAGCTTGGCCTCCAGGATGACGCCGGACGCGCCGCGGAGGGGATTGGCCTTCAATTCCAACAAATCGGAAACCAGCAGAATCATTTCGAGCAGGAGATCGACGTTGGTTCCGTCGATGGCGGAAACTTCTACCATGACGGCGTCGCCTCCCCAGTCTTCAGGGGCCAGGCCCAGATCGCTCAATTCCTGCTTGACGCGTTGAGGTTGCGCCTCAGGTTTATCGATCTTGTTTATCGCAACGATGATCGGAACTTCGGCTGCGCGGGCGTGATCGATCGCCTCGCGGGTTTGCGGCATGACTCCGTCGTCGGCGGCCACCACCAGGATTACGATGTCGGTCGCCTGTGCGCCGCGGGCACGCATCCGGGTGAAGGCTTCGTGTCCCGGGGTGTCGATAAAGACCACGCGACGGCCCGCCGTGTCTACATGATAAGCGCCGATGTGCTGAGTGATTCCGCCGGCTTCCCCTGCGGCGACTTTGGTCTTGCGAATGAAATCCAGCAGCGTGGTCTTGCCATGATCCACATGCCCCATGACCGTGACGACTGGAGCCCGCACCACCAGGTCTTCGGGGCGGTCCTCAATCTTTTGCTGCTTGGCCGCCTCTTCCTCAAAGCTGACGAATTCCGGAATCAAGCCGAATTGCTCGCAGATGGCCTCCACAACGCCTTCGTCCAGCACCTGGTTGATGCCCGCCATGATGCCCTTCTGCATCAGAAACGAGATGATTTCATTGCTTTTGATGCCTGTTTTCTCGGCAAGCAGCTTGACCGTGACCTTTTCGGAGAAAGTCACTTCTCGCGGAACGAACGGTTTCGGGGCTTCTTTGGGCTTGGCCTTTTCTACCGGCTGCGCAGGCGCAGGCGCAGGCTTCGCCTTTTCCGCAGGGGGCTCCGTTCGAACCGGCTGCACCGGTGCAGCAGCCTTTCTGCGAATCGGACGGAGGGGAGCCTGCCGGGCTGGAGGCTTAGCCACCGTCTGCGGAGCCTTGGCAGCCGGCGCCTTTCCTTCCTTGGCCGCTTCCGCGGCTCCTTGCGCCGCAGCCTCCTCCGTTTCCGCCTTCAAGTCTCCAGGGGCCGGAACCTGCTGCTTTTCCAGCAGTTCGGCGGATGCTTGCGCTTCGACTTTCTGAATCAGCGGCTCGTCATCGATGCTGACTTCAACTTTCTTCGGAGCTTCGTCAGCCAGGGCCTCAACAGGCTTGCGCACCGTCGGGCGTTTGACCTTCCTGGGTTTGAGCGAACCGCTGACCAGCGGACTTTCCAGTTCCGGAATTTCCGGCGGCTCCTCGACCGCCTTGGCCACGCCCGCTCGCTTCCGAGGCTTGCCGAGCTCCTTGATGGAACGACGAACTTTTGAAGGCGCCGCTTTCCTGGGCTTCTTTTCCGTCTTTTTGTCCTTCTCTTCGAGCTCCGCCTCTACAATCATCTGCAAGCGCTTGCGGATTCTATTGGCAATGTCGGTGTCGACGGGAGTGTCTTCAGACGGGACCCACACCCCGATTTTCTTCAGTTCGGAAATGACAACCGTATTCTTGATGTCAAATTCCGAGGCCAGCTCTTTTACCTTCACTTGTTCCATTTTGTCCAATTCGCCCACTAACGGTTTCAGTCACGAAGGAAAAATCGTTACGCTTCGGGCAGTTCCTTCTCGGCTTCCTCGTCCGTTTCGTCCTCGGACGTTTCCAGCGCGCCGTGCTTTTCCAGAATCTGGGCCGATTCAACGGCTTCGGCCTCCATCAATTCCGCAGCCGACTGCTCCTGAGTCGCCTTTCGTTCGGCCACAAACGCCAGTGCGCCCGCCAGAAGCTTCTCCGCGGTTTTCGCTCCGATTCCTGGAATCGCCTGCAGCTCGTCGATCGTCAGGGCGCTGAGCTTCTGGACCGAGTCGACGCCCGCCTCCTCCAATTTTGCGCCCATCACGGCCCCCACCCCAGCCAGTTCGGACACCGAGTCGCCAGCTTCCTCGGCCGGCGCCAATTGGTCCATTTGAGTCAGAATTTCCTGCTTCTTCTCTCCTTCGCTCTTTATGTCGATTTCCCAGCCCAGGAGCTTGGAAGCGAGTCGAACGTTCTGCCCCTTGCGTCCGATAGCCAGTGAAAGCTGGTCTTCGGGGACGATGACTTCCAAGACCTTCACCACGGGATCGGCGACGAGGACGCGAGAGATTCGAGCCGGATTTAGAGCGTTAATCGTGTAATCAACGATGTCGTCCGAAAATTTGATGATATCAATTTTTTCTCCCCGCAACTCCCGAATTACGGCGTTGATCCGGCTTCCTTTCATGCCCACGCAGGCGCCCACAGGATCGACGGAATCCTCTCTGCTGGCTACCGCAACCTTGGCCCTTTCTCCGCCTTCCCTGACAGCATTCTTGATGATGACCGTCCCGTCGTAAACTTCCGGAATCTCCTGTTCGAACAATCGAATCAGGAGGCTCGGATCCGTCCTGGATAGTACGATCTGCGGTCCCTTGGCCAGACGGTGCACGCGAATGATTACAGCGCGGATGCGATCCCCTAGATTGTACTGCTCGTTGCGTGACTGCTCGAAAAAAGGCAGGATGGCTTCGGTTCGACCGATGTCCAGAATGACGTCCCGGCCCTCGAAACGTCGAATGATCCCGTTGACAACGTTTCCGATTTGGTCGGAAAACTCCTTAAAGACGTTCTCGCGTTCGGCTTCCCTTACTTTCTGAACGATCACCTGTTTGGCGGTCTGGGCGGCGATGCGACCAAGTCCCTGGGTGGGTTTCGGAATTTCGATGAAATCACCGGCTTCAAATGTGTCATCCAGCTTGAGCGCCTCCGCCAACGACATCTGAGTGGCCGGGTCTTCCACCTCTTCAACGATCTCCTTGAGAGCGTATATGTCAATCGTGCCGGTCTCTGAGTCGAAGCGAGCCTGCAGGTCTTCGTTGGTCCTGAAGTACTTTCGCGCAGCTGCGGCCATGGCGTCTTCCAGGGCTTCCCGCACCAGTTGCGGATCGATCCCTTTCTCTTTGCTCAGTTGCTCGATGGTCTGACTCAAGATATTGGCCATAATTCTCTATTTTGACCCTTAGTTTAATCGAATCCGGAGATCCGGTGGAGTTAGTTGAAACGATAGACCAGATTCGCTTTCTTTATTTTCTCAAATGGCAACGAATAGAGCTTTCCATCACAATCCAAGTCAACCACCCCGTTGGAGAAGTTGCGAATCAATCCGACGAAATTGCGACGGTTTTCTATCTTTTCTATCGTTGTCAGCCGGACCTCCTTTCCCTTAAACCGCACGTAATCGGCTTCCTGGAACAATGGCCGTTCGATTCCCGGCGACGACACCTCCAGCACGTATCGAACGGGAATGAAATCCTCCACGTCCAATAAAACGCCGATCTGGCGGCTCACGTCGGCGCAGTCGGAGATGCTGACGCCGCCCGGCTTGTCAATGTAGATCCTCAGCACCTGAGGAGATCCCCCACGAAGCTCAGCCTGCACTTGCACCAGTTCGAAACCTTCCGCTTCCACCGCCTCTCGGACCAGTTTCTCGACCCGCGCCTCTAGGTTTAACATGCTCAATTGAACCGCAAAATAAAAAAGTGGGCGTTCCGCCCACTTTTCGGTAGACAAATCTAGAGACTAAGTATAGCTAATCGCTCAACTTAATTCAATACTTCGACTTGACCGATTTTTTGCAGTACGGGCAGGATTCGCTCGGACGGCCCGGCTACCGTCAGAACGAAGCGGGAGTCGACGTTTCTCGTACGGATTGTCTCCTGCAGGCTTTCCGGAGTGACGCGTGCCAAACGCAAACCGAACGTGCTGATGTGATTGATTCCGAGGCCGTACAGTTCCGTTTCCAGGACCGTAAACATGCGGAGGAATGGATCCTGCAGGTTGTTTCGAAATTCCGCCAGAACCAGATTTCGGGCTTCTTGAAAACGCCCATGGTCAATCTCTCCGTCCTGCAGCTGTCGAGCCATGCGACATAGTTTGTCCAGATAGGGGCCGATTTGATCCGCCGGCGCCTGGATGCTGATCTCCAGAAGGCCGGGCATCTTTCGAGCCTCCAGACGGGCGCTGGCGCGAATCTGGCTCGAAGACGAAACCTCGCGGGCCCAATCCGGAAAGTGGAGCGTCAGATACTGTCCGAGGACCTTGAGCGCGAAATATTCGGGCGAAGACCTTTCCGCCCCGAGTTGGCCCCAGCGAAACAAGCTGGAATCGGCTTCAGAACCGAGCAGATGAATGACCGCATCGTCGCGTTCCGGGGCCTGTCGAAAAGTAAAAGGAAGCGCCGTCCCGCGAACCCACGAGCCCCAGCGACGGCTGAACCCGCGGAAAAAGGCATCCGGGTCGGCCGGGGAATATATCGCCAGCTTGGCTTGGTTGGGCAGCATCAGCCGCCGATATTGAAATCGAATGTCGGTCAGATAGACGCTTTGCAAGCTCTCAAGGCTGCCCTTCACCGACTGAGCGTACGGATTCCCGTCAAAGATCGTGGAAATAAGAGTCTTGCGCGTTCGCGCCTCGATGCCGCTCTGGCCCGACTCCAGTTCGGCTATCACCCGCCTTCGCACCCGTTCCAGGCTGTCTTCGTCGAAACTGGGACGGACAATTACTTCGGAAAGGAGATTGATGACTTCCTCGAGCCGGTCGGACGGCGCAGTTCCGAAAAAGTACAGTGCATCCCAGTCGACTCGAAGGTGGATCTCGGCGCCGGCCTGGCGGAGACCTTCCTGAATCGTTCCCTCAGGATACCGTTCGGTCTGCTCCAGCAGCATCGACGCCATCAGGTAAGTGGCGCCCCACTTGTCTACTGGATCGAAGGCGGCGCCATTGTCAATCATCAGGATGAAAGGAGCCTCTCCCGGATTCCCTTCAAAAAAAAGGACTTCCATCCCATTGAGGAGCAGGCGCTTGCGAAACTCGGGAATGTCAATCCGGCTGTTCAACTCCGAAGCTGAGGCCGGAGCGCATATAATGGAGGCTAGCAGAACCAGGATCGCCCAGGCAGGGCGGTGGTGCTTCGGAGAATTTGAAGTCGGGTATCTCGCCATCTTCTGTATCAAGCTGAACGGTCATTTTAGACGCTGATGAAAGTGAGGAGCAACTGAAGCCCCTGCTCTCCCCGGAAGCGATCGAGTTCCGAACTTGTCCAAACGGCCTGGAAGTCGCGACTTGGGCCGATCCGACTCAGCCCCTGGTCTCCAGCGCCATGCTTTACCGCGCAGGGCCCCGCTTCGAACAGCCTGGAAGCACCGGAATCTCTCATTTCCTGGAACATATGATGTTTAAGGGAACAAAGCGTTTCAGGAAAGGCGAAATCGACCGGATCACAGCACAAGGCGGAGGCTTCAACAACGCATTCACCACCTACGACTTTACGGCGTACTTCTTTCAGTTCGCTTCTGACCGGTGGTGGCCGGCTCTGGACATTGAGGCCGACCGGTTGCGAAATCTGATCCTCGATCCCGTCGAGTTCGAACTAGAGAGGCTCGTCATCATCGAGGAGCTCAAGATGGAGCTGGACAGCCCATGGTGCCGGCTCCGCCGCCTGGTGGAGGAAGCCGCGTTCCCCGGCAACCCCTACGGAAGGCCCATCATCGGCTACGCGCAAGATGTGGAAGAGATCCAGGTCGATCAGATGATTTCCTATTACGATCGGCACTATCGACCTGAGAACGCGCTTTTGGTGATCGCCGGAAGCTTCGACCGCCTCGAGCTCGAGAAGAGGCTGGACGACTGTTTCCCTTCGGCTGAATCCGGCGACCTGCAGCCGTGCGTCTACCGACCCCTTCCGGGGATGGAGGCGACGGGTCCGATTCGTGTCGAGGGCGATCGGCAGACTCAGGTTCCGAGAATGCTGGCAGCCTTTTACGCGCCTTCTCTGCGAAGTCGGGATTTCGCCTCGTTCCTCGTGCTGGATAAGCTGCTGGCCGAAGGAAAGCTGTGCCGCCTCTATCAGGGTCTGATCGAAAACGACGACCAGACGACGGCTTTGGATGCGGAACTGGACGAGACGTTTGACTCCTATCTTTACCTGATTCGTTTGGAACTTTCCTTGGAGGCCGATTTGGATCGCGTCGAGGAGCGGCTTTTCGATGAACTTGCAAAACTGAACTCCATCGATGAAGACGAATTGGAGCGCAGCAGAAACCAGTTGCTGACCGAGCTGGTTTCCGATCTGGAAACGGGGCTGGATCGGGCCGTCCGGTGCGGGCACTATCGGCTGTTCGGGAAGTTGCCCCTCCTGTTCGAAATGCCGAATCGCATTCGGGGGGTCACAGTCGACCAGATCCGAGACGTCGCGTTCCGCTACCTGCAGCCGGTCAATGCGATCGTCGGAAAGCTCCGGCCTTAACTTGAGGAGACCGCTACTATTGCTGCCGCAGTCGATCGTACGGGAAAAGCAAGCCAACGGCATGGTGTGGATCGCCTGTTCGAACAGGCGAGTGCCTCTGATTTCCCTGAACTTCTTTCTGCTCGCCGGCAAAGACCAGAATCCGGATCGCCTTCCCGGCCTGGCGACGATGACCTCCCGGCTCCTGAACGAAGGAAGCCGCAACTTTCCCGGCCTGCGGTTTTCGGAGGAAATCGAGAAGATCGGGGTCGAATTCAGCAGCTTCGTGGAAAGGGAAATCACGGGCGTTTCTCTGCAATTCCTGCCGGAACATTTGGAACCGGCAGTCATGCTGCTGGCCGAAATGGTGCGTCGCCCCGAATTCTCTTCGCGACGTTTCGAACAGGAGCGCGCACGCGTTCTGAATCACGTTCGCTCGCTGGAGGACGATCCGCAGGTCGTGTGCAGCCAGTTGTTTAATTTCGCAATTTACGAAGGCTCCCCGCTTCAGCATCCGACGCTGGGAACGCTGGAAAGCCTGCAGGCCATGTCCCTGGACGATTTGAAGAAGTTTCATCGCGGGCAGTACTCGCCGGAGCGCTCCTGCCTGATCGGCGTCGGCGACCTTGATGCGGAACGGTTGTTTTCGATTTGTCGACGCCATTTTGCGGATTGGTCGAATCCAGAGACCGAAAGCTTGCGGACGTTCCGCTTTCAAAGGCAATCCACTCCCAAATTTGTGGAACGCAGGATGGATAAAGAGCAGACAGTGATCTATCTGGGACACCTGGGCGTCCCAAGAGAGCACCCCGATTATTATGCTTTGCAGGTGTTGGACGCGATTCTGGGAGGGGGCCCCGGCTTCGCAAGCAGAATACCCAGGCTGTTGCGCGACGAATTGGGTCTGGCTTATTCGACTTTCAGCGACCTGACCGGCTCGAGCGGCATTCACCCTGGACGCTTCGTCGCGTTTATTTCCACTTCTCCGGAAAACGCCCGCCGCGCGGTATCGGAATTGTCCCGCCAGATCGAAAGGATTCGCTCAGCGCCGGTGGACGAGGAGGAATTGGCCGTTGCGAAAGAGTTTCTGACCGGAAGCTTTGTGTTTGAGTTTCAGTCCAACGGGAATCTGGCCAGGTTTCTGCTCAATCGGGAACTGTTTGGGCTTCCAGTCGATTTCCCCTCGCGCTATCCGGAATGGATCCGCCAGATCACTCGGAAACGCATCTTGCAGGTTGCCCGCCGTCACCTGGATGCTGTAAACTACACGCTGGTTGTTGTAGGTCCTACAGGAGCGAATGGGCACCCCGTTCTCTCCGCAAATTTCGGCGATTCCGTCCCGTGAAACGATTCATAGCCTTGATGTTCGCCGCCGGATTGCTTTTTGTGTCAGGCATCGGCTGTACAAAACGCCCCCCGCCTTTGCCTCCGCCCCCGGTGGCCGATCGACCCGGGCCTGGAACGACCGACGTCCCCTCCGACCGGGAACTGTCTCTGGAACTCTGGGTCGAACCGTCCAGAATTCAGGCCGGCGAATCCGCGCTCTTGCGATGGGAAACACAAGGCGCAGCCAGCGTTCGGATCGATCCCAACATCGGCGAGGTGGACTTGTCGGGCCGCATTCGGTTTTTCCCCGATACGACGACGACCTATTCGGTGACGGCCGAAAGTCCGGCGGGAAGGCGTATGACCAAGTCAGTGACCGTGGAAGTGCTGACAGGAAATCCGGATTCGCCGGATGTGCGGGACTTGCGGGCGTCGGCTCCTGGGGAGGGGTTTGAAGCGAACGTGAGACCCGTCTTCTTCGCCTTTGATGACACTGCACTCAGCGAAGAGGCCCGTCTGACGCTGGACGGGAATATTCGCTGGCTGCAGCTTCCACAGAATCGCGGCCTGCGCTTCGTCATTCAAGGTCACACCGATGAACGGGGCAGCGAGGAGTACAATCTGGCGCTCGGCGACAGTCGGGCCCAGGTTGTCAAACAATATCTAATTGCCAACGGCATCGATTCAGCGCGTATCATGGCCGTGTCACTGGGAGAGGAAAGGCCGTTCGCTCGAGGCGACTCCGAGGAGGCCCACGCCTTGAACCGACGAGCTCATTTCGTTCTCCCGGACCAGTCTGCTCATCCCTGACGCCATCATGTTTGAATCGCCGGAACCGAAAACGTTGACTCGACTTGGCAAATTCCTTGCGATTGCCGTGGGGGCGTTTCTTCTGATCGTCTTCAGCGTTGTCTACCTTGCCAAGAAGGATCGGACGGAGGAGGCGGACCTGATAGGCGTTTTGCGCGAGGGAAGCCCGGATTATGAGTGGTATAGGCCCTTCGTGGAGCTGCACGATCCGAAAATATCGATGGGAAGAAACTTGGCCGGCAATCGCATCCTGATGCTTTCCGGAGTCGTGGAGAACCGTGGAGAAAAGACGCTGGACGTGGTTGAGATCCAAGTCGAGTTTTTCAATCTCGACGTCCTGGTCGGAGAATCCGTGCGCACCCCGATTCGACCAGGACCGTATAGTCCGCCCATCGCTCCTCTGACCAGCCGCTCGTTCGACTTCTACCTGCAGGAGTTTCCGGAAGACTGGATGGCAGGAAGTGCGGAAATGTCGCTGCAAGGATTCCGTTTCGCGGAATCAAATTGAATAAGGACCTCGGAACCGGCAGTGGACGCGAACCCGAACGGCGCCCTGGTCCGAACGGGACTGACGGGCCACTTCCCGAACGATCCCACCCGGCCGACTGCGCACTTCCACGATCGGAGAGCGTCGACTTACTGACACCGCGACCGAGGCCTTCCGGCTCCGGTCGTAGGCTTCTCTGCTTTGGGGATGGGCCAGGACGTCATAGGCTTCCTGCAGCTGGCGAAAGCGCTCCGAATCCGGGTAGCGCGACTGATCCGGATGAAGAAGCATCGCCAGCCGCCGGTAGGCCCTCTTAATTTCAGCCAGGTCGGCGTCTTCGGAAATCTCAAGAATCCTGTAGTAATCCATCGTTCTCCGAATCTGACGTTCCGTATTACTCCAGATATTTTAAATGAAAGCTTTGGATTTGTTGAGCGCTTGTCTGAGCGAACCGAGCTCCCGAAAGCGGATGACCGTTCAGCGGCGCAGCCGGCGGGCTTCCCATTTCGAGCCAGTGAAAGGCGCTCCAAATACGCCGGTCACTGTTCCGCGAATTTCAGGCAAACGACCGTGATGTCGTCGGCCTGCTCCACCCCCCGAGACCAGGCGAAGACTTCTTCGACCACCAACCGTTGGATGTCCTGTGCGGTGAGAAACAAGTTCGGCTGGATCAATTCAATCAGCCTCTTTTCTTCAAACATCTCCCCCTGATCGTTTTCGGCCTCAGTGACTCCGTCCGTATACAAGAGCGCCACGTCTCCTGAACGCAAGTGAAAGGTCGATTCCCGGTATTCAACGTTCTCGAACAATCCGATGACAGTCCCTCCTTCCGTGAGGCGCAGAATCTGCGACTTTCGAAACACCAGCGGAGGGTGCTGGCCCGCATTGCAGTACTGGAGGCTCCTGCGAAGCGGATCGTAGTGGGCGAGAAAGAGAGTCGAAAAGGCCTCCGGCGAGGACTGGCGGTACATGTGTCGGTTTACATCCCTTGCCGTCCGTGAAAGCCGCATGTCACCCGAGCCCAGCTGGGCCTCATGGAGCAGTCGGCTGCGCAGGGCGGATTGCATGCTGGCCATCAACAATGCCGCAGAAATCCCTTTTCCGCTGATGTCCCCCAGGACGATATCGACGGCCCCAGATTCAAGAGGGATGAAATCGTAGTAGTCTCCGGAAACCTGGCGGGCAGGCTCGCATACCGCCGCAAGTTCCAGCCCGCGAACTTCCGGAATACGGTGCGGAAAAAGTTGCCGCTGGACTTCCCGGGCGATTTCGATCTCCTTTTCCAGCCACTCCTTTTCGGAAACTTCCTTCATCAGATTGAACAGTCCTTCAGACATCCGATTAAAGGCGTCCGCCATCGCATCGAGCTGATCCCGATTTCGACTCGGGATCTGAAATCCGATCCTTCCTTGCTCGATCTGTCGTGCGCCCTCGTATAGGTGGTCGACCGAAGAAGTGATGCTTCTGGCGATCACGATCCCGATCAGAAAGGCAGCTGACTCCACCACAAAGAAAATCGCCCCCAGGATCACGATCAGTCCAAAGACCGGTCCGGCCGCCTGTGCGAAGAAGTGGCTCAAAAGGGTTTGCATGGGGATGGCCAGCAATATCGCCTCTGTCCCAAGCTCCGTCCCGGTTTCCCATTGAATGGGGCGGAAAAAATGGGCCCAGGAAATCGACAGCCGTCCGTGCCGAGCCGAAAAGCTGGAATAGAGAGCCTGAAACTGGCCGGCGTCGGCGTCCGGACTGGTTCGAGTCAGCGCCATCTCGATCGACGTGCGTCTCCGAAAGTAGTCGAATACTCGATCGTCGAAAGGCAGAAGCAGCGCCGCCGACAGGGCTGCATCGTCGCCGTTTACCACCTCCAACGTGCAGAAAAAGAGCTGATTTTGACGCCGAATCAATCCGCTGAAGCTGCGCTCCAGCCATTCCGGGGCCTGCCAGGATTCCAGCGGCCAGTCTCGTGCGGAAATCATTCCGATTGTCTCCCACCGCGAGTCGTTCACCCTTCGAAACAGCGCCAGCCCAAGCCCCTCGAAGCCAGCCGATTCTCTTTCCAGCGTCGAACGTGCCGCCTCCATCATCCTTTCATCCGAAACAGGCCCCGGGAGTCGATAGGCTTCCAGAATCAGCCGGTGGTTCACTCTTTCAAAAGACAGGAAGATTTCGCGCAGCTCCGCCTCAAGGTAAACCGCGCTCAACTGCTTGAAAACGAGAGTCCCGACCAGCCAAAAGATCAGGAACAGGATCGAAAGAGGAACGACTCCGATGAGCAGATACGCGACGATGATCTTGTTGCGCACCTTCCACAAGAGCCTTCTGAACAACAGCCGTAGGCCCCGGTAAAACCAGTACGCTCCGCTGAGAATCAAGAAGGCCAGGCCGATGTCGTGCAGAATTCCGAAAATGCTTCCCGGAGAGAAATTCTGGATGGCAAGTCCGAGAAAAAAGAGAAAAATGGCAAGAAATGAAAATCGAATCATCCTGGGCATGCGAGACTAGTCCAATTCCGCCGATTGCGTATGCGCCGCACGGATTCTCCGGGGCGACATTATCATGTAAACTCACAACTTGGAACATGACCGGGGAGAACTCTCCGTGCCGCGGGAAGCGGCCTGCCTCACAAAGCCCCGTGGGACGCTGCGGGATCGCGTCGGGAATCCCCTTTTTGCCGATGCCGTCAAAACGTTTCAATCATTCCATGCTGTGGATCTTCGTCGACGGCCTCGGGCTGGGAAGCAGGGATCCCGCGGTCAACCCTCTGGCGGCGTTCCGTTCCAGATTTCTGAATTTTTTCGATGAGGCGGCCCAAGCTCTTCCCCGGGGCGGCCTTTGCCTGAAGACCGATGCAATTCTCGGGGTCGAGGGGCTCCCCCAGAGCGCGACAGGCCAGACCAGCCTGTTTACCGGTCTGAACGCGCAGAGAATAATCGGTCGTCACCTCCAGGGCTTCCCCAATCACGAACTCCGGGAGTTGATCGTTCGCTGGTCGCTGTTTCAACGGCTGAAAGACGCTGGGAAAAAGGTGACCTTTGCGAACGCTTATACTCCAGAGTTCTTCGAAAGATCCGCCCGGAGGGTCTCAGTTACGACTTCAATGTGTTTGAACGCCGGAGTCGCTCTGCGCACACTGGAAGAGCTCGAATCCGACCGCGCCCTGTTTATGGACTTCACCAATCGCCTCCTCCAGCAAAGGGGATATCCGGCCTCTCTGCGCAGTCCGGAAGAAGCGGCCCGGGTGCTGCATCGAACGCTCGAGCACCACGATCTCTGTCTGTACGAATACTTTTTGACCGATCTGGTCGGTCATCGAGGGACGATGCGCCAGGCGATCCGTCTGTTGGAGGAACTGGAGCGATTCGTTGCAGCGGTTGTTGAGCAGGCCGACCTGACGAGGCTTTCGATCATTCTGACCAGCGACCACGGAAATATTGAAGACATGACCACCGCAAGGCACACTGAAAATTCCGTACCAACTGCAATCTGGGGGCCGCTGCGAGAACAGGCGGCCTCGCTCGAAAACTGGGGCATCGACCAGACCACCCCTCTGGTGAGGAAGTTCCTGTGCGCATAGCCCTTCCACCCGAAACGCAACAAACGGGACCGGGTCTGGAAAATTGCATTTTGCAAAGATACGTCGGGATTTGAGCGATGTGGCCCTCTAGTTGCGTATGTTTGGGGCGAAATGCAATTTTCCAGACCCGGTCCCGTTTGTTTCACAGGATCATTTGCACGAGGGAGTTGCCGAGTTCTTTCTCGGTAGGGGGCGGTTCCCCGAAGACTTTCCGCCAGGTTTGCGAGCTTTCCATGCAGGTGTAGATGGAGGGGTGCGGGTCGATCCTCCGGATGCGTTCGATAACGAATCGGAACATGCTGACCCGGATGGGGTGAAAGTAGCGCAGCTTGGCGTCTTCGCAGGCGACCAATTCGCCTCTCGGGAGAAAGCTGCCGGGGAAACGTCTGCGGATATGCTCCTGTTGAGAGACTGTCATGCGAAGGGACCCGAGCGAGATCCAGGCGATGGAGGCGGCGGGGATCCTGGCGTATATTTCGTCGACCAGCCGGGAGTAATCCCTTCGCCAGCCTTCATAATGGATGAGGGGGTCCAGGTGGAAGGCGACCGGATACCCGGCCTGAACGCATTTTTCGGCAGCGATCAGACGAGCCTCGATGGAGGCGGTTTTGTGTTCGTTCGTCCTCTGCACGTAAGGCGGGCTGATCGACCATGAGACGACTGTGCGGCCGCGGTGATTGAGCCCCAAGATTCCATCGACGCAGTCCGATTTCGTTTTGAATTCCAGGATCGCCCGATCGAATTCGGAAAAAAAATCCACCAGTAGGGCGCCGTACCCGGTCAATGGATCCAGGGCCAGGCTGTCGGCCAGTTCGCCTGTCCCGATACGCAGCAGTTCCATAGGCCGCGCTGAAATCGCCTCCTTCAATTCAGAGAAGAGATCTTCGATGTTTGCGTAAATGACCATATGCGGAAAGGTCAGGTAGGTCTGCAGGTAGCAGTAACTGCATTCCATATGGCAGTTGCTGGCGAAGTTGACCACGAAATAATTGCAGCAGGCATTCCGCACGTTTCCGCGAGTCTGTCCGGCGGGGCAGGGCTTGAAAAATCGGCCCCGGTGGCGAGACAGGATCAGCGACTTCTTGGCTCGGGAGATCGACGGCTGCAGCTGCTTGGCCTCCTGCAGCATCCGCTCGGCTGATTTCACCCAACGTACGGGAGTGGAGGGGAGTCGGCTGAGGACGTTGTGCGCGACCGGGCTGTCCGCAATCGATGTCTCGAGGATGATCTCGTCCGGCTGATACGGCTGCATCGTTTTCAAGATACCTCAATCCGCCCGTTTGATTCGTCCGCTTCCGGCATTCGCCGGACCTGTAGACCTGCAGGACTTGCCGATGAGCGTGGCTTTTTCGGTTTCCGAACTGAAGCTCGGACTATCGGACTAAAGGAGGTTGAAAATCTCTTTAAAGGCCCTTGCTTCGGCCAGTTCCTTCAAAAGGTCCGACATCCTTTTCAGCTCGGCAGGGCTGCTGATCCGCAGACGGACCTGCATTTCCGAGCCTTCCAGATTCTCAGGCAGATTGATCTGGATCTCAGGAGGGAGCGACAGTTCTGACCGAAGCATTCGGGATCGCTCCTGATAGGCGGAAAGCACGGGAAAGCGCAGCCTGTACAAGCGATCTCGAATCTGCTGGCACTCTTCCAATGTCAAGTTTCGGGAGCCCAACGGCTGGCCCGCCGCTTCACGCCAGATCTGAGCGGGCGAGGAGCCTCGAAGCGCGGCCAGGTCGTCCATTAACCCGAAAAGCTCCCTTTGCCTGTTTCTTCCCAGGCGCAGCGAATCGACAAGTTCGGCAAAGCCGCCGGCTGACGTCTGGGGCCACTTGGCCAGTCTCAGGGCCAGATCGCATTCCAGCCCGCCGTCGCAGGCTTTCTGCAGATCGACGGGAAGGTCGGCCAATTGCAGCAGGCGTTTGAGTTGATGAGGATCCGGGCGAATCCCCAGAAAGTCGAAAAACTTTTCTATCGCCTCCGCACTGCTGAATCCGAATTGGTTCACCAGCTTAGAGACGGCGCGCGCCTTCTCAATTTCTGTGAGCGACTTGTCGGCGCCGGCTTCATGAATGGCTTCCGCAAACAGGTCTTTCTCGGCTGCCGAGGGGGGCCGCACGATGGCATAAGCTCGTTCGATCTGCATTTCTGCGGCGACTGTGCATCGGCGAAATCCCGAAATCAGTCGAAATCCGCGTGCCCCTGCCCTTGACTGAACCCGCAACGGTGTCAAAAGGCCGACTTGACTGACCGACTCCTTCAGCCCGGACAGGGGCCGCCAAGGGGAGGAAATCCTGAACCGCTCATCCGTTAAGTCGATCCGGGTCAGCGAGAGTTGCTCGAACACTGGGATTCAGTCCTTTTCCGCAGCCGTCACGGGGAAACTTTTTCCAACAGGAAGTGTCATTATAGGTGAGCAACTTTGGGTTCGTAAATTCATCTCAGCTATTGCCATTGGAGTCGATCATGCTTAAAATGCTAGTCTCGTTAATGGCTTGGATCCGGCGCCAGAGAAGCGCTTTGCGGTTCAATGCACCGGTTCGAAGAGATTTTTCAGATGGAGGTCATAGGGTTCTGATGATTGTCAAACACTTTAGCTCAACCTTTACGATTGCGTTTTTCGGCGTTCTCGCTCTGTCGAGCGGGTTGGCTTTCTCGCAGGATGTCTCTTATACGATGGAGGAGTATGCGGCCTTCCAGCAGGCGGTCGAGGAGGGCGAGGGCTCGATGATTCAGTTCATCCAGGAAAATCCGGAATCCACGCTGAACCAATATGTCGTGGGCGCATACCTCCAGAAGATGCAGGAATACCAGCAGCAAGGGGATCATGCGAAAGTGGTGCAGGCCGGCAAGGAGTTTCTCTCCAAGGTGGATGGGGCTCAGCCTGGCGTTCAGCAATTGACGACTTGGTCCGCCTTCCAGATCGGAGAATTTCAGACCGCCGCGGAACTCGGCGAAAAATTGTATGAGAGTAATCCCGATATCCCCGGTCTGGAGTTCATTCTGGCTCGATCGTTTCAGAGCTTGCAGGAGAAGCAGAAGTTTCTGACTTACGCGGAAAAGGCCTGCGCCAAGCTGGAACCCAAGGACTGCCTCGACATGCTTCCCGAGATGGTGGCGCACTATGCCGGCGAACGGCAGTGGAACCGAGCCAGCTCTTATGCCCAGCAAATGTTGAAGGCTGTCGAGACTGCGGAACGGTCGCCCCAGGCTTCCGAAGCGGAGTGGAATCAGTGGACCGGCGAGCAGCGAGCGGTCGCCTTCACGGTCATCGGGCGGGACGCGTTCGAGAGTAAGAACTGGAGAGCTACGGAGCAAAACTTCGAAAGAGTGCTGAGCGTTTCCCAGGATCGGACTCGCCGCGCGGAATCTTTCTACTATATCGGGATGGCCCGCTGGAACCTGGAGAGGATCGATCCCGCCATGGAAGCGTTTGCCAAGGGATCGGTGCTGAGCCAGACTCCGCACGCCGAAATCAATCGCCGGCACCTGGAACGACTGTACAGATCCACCCACAATGATTCGTTGGCCGGACTGGACGAATTCATCAGTCGCGTGACCCGCTAGTGTCCTGCGGCCGCAGTCGCAAGCGGCCGCACGGTGGACTTGAAGCGACTGTCGGCGCGGGTTTTCTTGCCGGGCCTTCGGCGCCCGCATGGCTGTCGTGGCGAACTGATAAAGTAAAAGTTTCCGTCACATCGTGACTTAGACGCCATGGCCGATCCGCAATCCGTTTCGAATCGGGGCTATCTGGCCTCCTTGAACCCGCAACAGAAGGAGGCGGTGATCCGTACGGACGGGCCGGTTTTGGTGCTGGCCGGGGCCGGGACGGGCAAGACTCGAACCATCACCCACAAAATCGCGTTTCTGATTGGAGAGGGAATCAGCGCGTCGCACGGAATCTTGGCTGTCACTTTTACAAACAAGGCAGCCGAAGAGATGCGTGCGCGAGTCGAGCAGCTTCTGGACGGGCAGAGTCCCTCGCCGCTGGTTTGCACCTTTCACTCCTTCGCCGTACGAGTGCTTCGCCGCCACGCTCCTCTGGTCGGATTTCAATCCGACTTCTCCATCTGCGACGTCGACGATCAGCGTAAGGTGCTGACTCAGGTCTGCAGAGATTTAGGGTATCAAAGCGACGAACTTCCCGCCCGCATGCTGCAGAGCCTGATCAGCCGCGCCAAGAACAGCCGCTTCGGACCGGAGGCGCATTTGGCCGGCGGGAGCGGCCCCTTTTCGGAACGAGTCCTGAATGTGTTTCAGTCCTATCAGGCGTTGCTGAAGAAATCCAATGCGATGGATTTTGACGATCTGATCGGATTTACGGTGCGGCTGTTTCAGGAGAACGGCGGGGTGGCCGAAGAATACAGCCATCGTTTCGGACACCTGCTCATCGACGAGTACCAGGACACGAATGCTCCTCAATACGAACTGATTCGAAGCTTAACGTGCAGCCACCGGAACTTGACTGCAGTGGGCGACGAGGACCAGTCCATTTATGGATTTCGCGGCGCCGACATTGAAAATATCCTGAGATTCGAGGCCGATTTTCCGGGTGCGAAGGTCATCAAACTGGAGGAGAACTACCGCTCGACGGGCCGCATCCTCGAGGCGGCAACCGCGGTCGTCTCCACCAACGTGCGTCGAAAGGGGAAAGTTCTCTGGACGGAAGGGGAGCCGGGAGATCTGATCACCGTCTACATTGCGGAAAATGCGGGAGAGGAGGCGCAATTCATCGCCCGTCAAATCTGGGAGGCTCTTTCCCGGGGCGTCCATCCTTTGGCGGTGCTGTACCGGACCAACTTTCAATCTCGTCAGGTGGAGGAGGCTCTAAGACGGCTGGACATTGAATATCGCCTGGTGGGGGGAGTCAGCTTTTACAATCGCAAAGAGGTCAAGGACGCCATCGCGTATCTGAGAACGGCATTGAACCCAAATGACGACGTCGCCCTCACGCGAATCATCAATGAGCCGAACCGAGGCATCGGCCGGGTGACATTCGATGCGCTGTTTCAGGCGGCTTCGAAGGAAGGGATTCCCCTTTGGGCCGCGATTGATAGGTTTCTCCAGGAACAGGTGCTCGCAGCGCGGTCACGCGCCTCGTTGGATCGATTTCGCAATCTCATTCTCAGATGCAGAAAGCATCTGGAACTTCCGCTTCACCTTGCGATGGAAAAGATTCTCGGGTCGTCAGGGTACCTGAAGGCGCTCCAAGACCAGGATTCCGACGAAGCCCACGACCGCCTGCTGAACCTCAAGGAGTTGGTGACTGTCGCAGAGGAGCACGCATCTCAGGGGCGTTCTCTGCTGGAATTTCTCGACCACGCCGCGCTGCGAACCGATCTGGATGATTTCGACCAGAACGCCAGAGTGACATTGATGACCTTGCATAACGCAAAGGGGCTGGAGTTTCCGGTCGTGTTTCTGGCTGGATGCGAGGAGGGTCTCTTCCCGCACGGCCGCTCAGTTGCCGAGGGGGATGTAGAGGAGGAACGGCGGTTATGCTACGTCGGCATGACCCGGGCTCAGAAGAAGCTTTATCTGACTTACTCGCGCAGCAGGAGGCTGTTTGGCCGCGATTCCGGAGGAATCAACAAACCAAGTCGATTTCTTCATGAAGTTCCGGAATCGCTCACTGAGGTGCGAACGCGCTACGGCGGCAACGTGCAGCGTCCAAGTACAGTGGGGGGTTGCTCGTATCCGAACCGAGGGTCCGGAAGCTACCTCGGGAAAACGTACGATTCGGCCGAAAGCGTCAGACGGTTCCTTGCCGGCAGGGAGGACGCCGGCCTGCCGTCGTCCACAGAAATAGCCGCCGGGGCCATTGTCGTGCACGACGACTTTGGAAAAGGGCGCGTTCTGAAAGTGGAGCAGGGAAGTAAGGGGCTCAAAGTGACCGTTCAGTTTCCGGGGATTGGAATCAAGAAGCTGATGCAGAGCTTTGCCCGACTGCGTCCCGTATGAACTATCTGCGGGAGGAACGCTTCCCGACGCCAGGGCACAGCCGCAATCCGAGGGGGATCAGTGGAGCGGATCGACGAAGTACTTGAGATTTCCGTCGACTTCGCATGGGGTCTGCCGCTGCTCACTCTGCTGATTGGCGGAGGCCTCTTCTTTCTCGCATTTTCCAGGTTTCTCCCCTTTCAGGGTTTGCGGCACAGTCTGGAAATTCTTCGGGGGAAGTTCGACCGGGCCGACGACCCGGGAGAGATATCCCATTTCCAGGCGCTCAGCACAGCATTGGCGGCCACAGTAGGAATGGGAAACATCGGCGGCGTGGCCATCGCGATCACGCAGGGCGGTCCGGGAGCGCTCTTTTGGATGTGGGTCGCGGCAGTGGTTGGGATGGCCACCAAGTTTTTCACCTGCACGCTGGCCGTCATGTATCGAGGCAAGGACAGCCTGGGGAGGATCCAGGGCGGACCGATGTACTACATCGAAGTCGGTTTGGGCAAACGCTTCGTCCCGTTAGCCGTCTTTTTTTCCGTCTGTGGCATGATCGGCTGTCTGACAATGTTTCAGACCAACCAGATGGCCGAGATACTGAAGGCGGCTTATGCGGTGCCGCCATGGTTGACAGGCGTCGCGGCGGTTATTCTGGTGGCCGTCGTAATTCTGGGAGGTCTCGCCCGCATCGCCCGGGTCGCCAGTGCGCTGGTGCCCGCCATGTGCTTTCTCTATTTGATCGCCTGCGGTTTTATAGCCGCCATGAACGCGGAAAAGATTCCCGGCCTGGTTTATCAGATTTTTCACGACGCGTTCACCGGCACGGCGGCGGTCGGCGGCGCGGCCGGGATCGGATTTCTGACCGTCATGCAGACCGGTATCAAGCGGGCCGCGTTTTCAAATGAAGCGGGCATTGGAACCGCTCCGATGGCCCACGGAGCGGCTCGCACCAGGGAGCCGGTCCGAGAAGGCCTGGTGGCCATGCTCGGACCTTTTATCGACACCATCGTGGTTTGCTCCCTCACCGCCGTCGTCATCCTTTCGGCCGCCGACTGGAGGCAAGTCGACGGCGTACAGGGCGTCTCGCTGACGATCCAGGCTTTTCAGAATACGATGGGACCTTTTGGAAAGCTGGCGCTGGTGGTGATTGTTTGCTGCTTCGGACTTTCCACCATGTTCGGCTACTCCTACTACGGCAGAAAGTGCTTCGGATATCTTTTCGGAGCGCGGCACAGCCACCTGTACAATTATTTCTATCTGTCCATGCTGTACGTCGGCGCCGTATGGACGGCGAGCATGGTCGTCAATCTGATGGACACCGCTTTCGCTTTCATGGCCTGGCCGAACATGGCGGCGGCGCTGCTGCTGGCTCCCCGAGTTTTGGAAGCGACTCGGGACTATTTCAGACGGCATCCGCAGGCGGTCGGGCTCCGTCGCCGTTCATGAAGACCTCTACCAGGGCCGACCTTTCACTCGTTCTGGTGGCCATGTTCTGGGGCACATCATTTGTGGTGGTCAAGGACGCCCTTTCAGTGGTGCCTCCCTTCTGGCTGATTTTCCTGCGTTTCGTATTCGCTTCCGTCGCGGTGGGGTTGATGTTTCCGGGCGTCTGGCGCGCTTTGGATCGCTGGATTCTGCGGGCGGCCGCCATCGTCGGCCTCTGTCTGTTCGCCGGGTTTTCTCTGCAAACCCTCGGCCTGCAGTGGACCACGCCTGCAAAGTCCGCGTTCATAACGGGATGCGCGGTTCTGCTGGTGCCGCTCTTCAGCCGTCTGCTGTTCGGACGAACCATTCCAAGGCCCGTATTGGCCGGCGCCTTCCTCGCGCTGTGCGGCATCTACCTTCTGGCTCGGCCGGACGACCTGACTCGAATCAATCTGGGAGACTTGCTCACTTTCGGCTGCGCAGTCGCCTTCGCATTCCACATTATTTCCATAGGCTACTTCGCGCGTCGGGTCCCGTACCAGGCGCTGGCGGTCCTGCAAATTTTCTTCACCGGCCTGATGGCTCTACCTTTCGCCCTTGCTTTCGAAGTCCCCGGACTTGACTACGGAATTCCGGTCTTCGCTTCCGTTTTGTACCTTGGGATCTTCTGTTCGGCGTTGGCCTTCCTAATCCAGACCCACGCCCAGCAATACACTACGGAGGCGCGAACCGCTCTGATCTTCGCGCTGGAGCCGGTTTTTGCGGCGATTTTCTCGGTCGCCTTCTACCAGGAACGATTGGAATGGGTCGAATGGCTTGGCGGCGCTCTCATTGTTGCCGGGGTCCTGATGGCGGAAGTGCGTGTGCTACAATTAAAAAAGTGAACGCCCGTCGGGCCGTTGACGTATTACTTGAAGAATTTGAGACTGAGTGCGAAACGGAAAAGAAGCGCATTGGCAAACCGAGTCGATCATTCTCGGATGTCGTCTTCCTCCTCCCTGAGTCGGGCCTGTCGCCCAGTGACGATCCGACTGCAGCGGGAGGCGACTGGAGCCCGCAGAACGCACTCCCCGGCGGAGGGCGACGCCGATCGCTCGGCGCCGGATGCTTTGTGAATCATCGGAACGCCGTTTCCAGACGCTTCCCAGTCAGAATCGTCCGGAGTCGGTTGATTCGGAGGTAACCATGTCGAATTGGACCATTTTTCTCAGGTCGCGAACAGGAATCACGTTCCTTGCCTTGCTACTGACGCTAGCCGTCGGGATCGCCATTGGCACGCTCGTGTCCATTGACGTTTCGAGCGCCAAGCAATCCATGCAGCAGGTCGCTCAACTGAAGGTCGAAGGCGACGGCGATCCTGTAATTGTGCGGGAAGAATTCTCACTGCGCGAAGGCTTTGCCAAGGTGGCGGGCGCTATAGAGCCTGCAGTCGTCAATATCAGCACCCAGTCGGTCATTGAGCGGCGAGCCCGCCAGACCCAACCGGGGCAGGACCCCTTCCGGGACTTCTTCGGCGACGACTTCTGGCAGCGCTTTTTCGGCCCCGATTCGCCCCAGCGTCAGAAGCGGACCAGCCTGGGTTCCGGAGTGATTGTCGACAGCAAAGGCTACCTGCTGACCAACTACCATGTCGTGGCGCCTCTGGAACGGAGGGACGGGAGCCGCCAACTCGCCGACAAAATCGAAGTCCAACTGCATAACGGCAACCGGCATGTCGCCGAGGTCGTGGGGATCGATCCCGAATCGGATCTGGCGGTTCTGCGCATCCGTTCCAACAATCCGCTCCCCTTTGCAAAGGTTGGAGATTCCACCAAGTTGAATGTGGGAGACTGGGTGCTGGCCGTCGGGAGCCCCTTCGGACTGACCCAGACGGTGACGGCCGGAATCGTATCAGCAACCAAGCGCGTCGTTCAGACCGGAATCTTCGGCGATTACATTCAGACCGATGCCGCGATCAATCCCGGAAACAGCGGCGGTCCGCTGGTCAACATGAATGGGGAGATCATTGGAATCAATAGTTTCATTACAACCTCCACCGGCACCTTTAACGGCGTCGGCTTTGCCATTCCGTCTTCGGTATTTGTCAACTCTTACAACCAGTTGGTGACGACCGGCAAAATCGAACGCGGCTGGCTTGGCGTTTCCATGAACGTATTTCCCATGACCCCGGAAATGGCAAAGCACTTCGGAGTCGCGGGGGATGAGGCCGGAGGACTGAAGGACGGCACCGGAGTCCTGGTGACCCAGCTGATTGACGAGCGTGGAGACCCGGCCGATACCGGTCCCGCCGCCAAAGCCGGGATCAAGCCGGGAGATGTAATCGTAAAATTCGGCGACCGGAAAGTGGAGCAGCTTTGGGATCTTCGCGTGGCCGTTGCCAATGCCCCTCCGGGACAAAAGGTTCCGGTGGTAGTCGTTCGCGATGGCGAAATCCTGAACTTGGAAGTCGAGCTGGCCGAGCGGACGATCGAAGAGCGTCAGCGCCAGGAACGCGAGACCTTCAGCCTCGATCAGGAGGAACCCGAGGAGAGACCGAAGGAAATCGGCATCGAGTTCCAGACCTTGAACCCTCGGGACGCCAAACAGGCGGGTCTGGAAGATGAAACCGGAGTCCAGATCCTGAGCGTAACGCCAGGCAGTCTGGCCGACGACGCAGGGCTGGAGGCGCGGCAGATCATCACCCACGTCAATGGCCAGTCGGTGGGGACGGCCCAGCAGTTCCGCCAGATGGTGACTGCTGTTCCCTCGGGCCAGGGAATCGTCCTCCGAATTGTCGACGTCGACACGAACGGTCGCAAGCTGGTCAACTTCACTTCCTTCATCAAGCCGTAGCAACCCGCGGACCGTTCAGACTTCTACCGCGGGCTGCTTGGAGAAACGCAGGCGTCTTGACTGTCGCCTCCGGGCGAGACAGGCAAGATGCCTGCGCCATGCCTGCCGAGCCCTTGAGGCGCGGCCCTTCGCGGGTCCGCTCTTTCTATTTGACTCAGTCCGGATTAGAATCGGTGCATGAAGATCGGATTGCCCAGGGAGGTCAAAGACAACGAGTACCGGGTCGGCCTGGTCCCCTCGGGGGTGCTTGCATTGACCGAGGACGGCCACACCGTCTTAGTCGAAAAGGGCGCCGGAGAAGGATCGGGATTCTTCGACGATGAATACGAGACCGCCGGCGCTACGCTTGTCGACAGCCCCGACGAACTCTATGAGCGCAGCGATTTGATCGTGAAAGTCAAGGAGCCCGTCGAGGAGGAGTTCGGGCGACTGAAGGAGGATCAAATCGTCTTCGGCTATTTCCACCTTGCGCCGCTGCCTGAACTGACCCGCGTGCTGCTCGAGAGAAGGGTGGCAGCAGTCGCCTACGAGACGATTACGGACCGTCACGGCCGACTTCCTCTGTTGACCCCGATGAGCGAGATCGCAGGACGAATGTCGGTGGTGGTGGGTTCCTACTACTTGCAGAAGACTCAAGGAGGGCGAGGGGTTCTTTTGGGAGGCGTTCCCGGAGTGCGGCCGGGTCTGGTGGTCGTCATCGGCGCTGGAACCGTTGGAATGAATGCATTGAAAATGGCGATGGGACTGGGGGCGCAGGTCAGCGTGCTGGACTTGGACGTGGAGAAGCTCCGCTATATCGACGACCTCTATTTCGGGCGCGTCGAGACGCACATGTCCAATCGCCTTCACGTAGGCGAAGCTGTCAGAAGAGCCGATCTGGTCATCGGCGGGGTGCTGATCCCCGGAGCCAGCGCTCCCAAGCTGGTCGATCGCCAGATGGTATCCTGGATGAAGCCCGGCTCCGTCATCGTTGATGTGGCGGTCGATCAGGGCGGATGCGTTGAAACGACCCGGCCGACCACGCACAGCGACCCGGTCTATGAAGTGGATGGAGTGCTGCACTACTGCGTGACGAATATGCCGGGGGCGATGCCGCGGACATCGACGCTTGCGCTGACAAACGCGACCCTTCCCTATGCGAGGGTCATCGCCAATCTGGGGTTGGTCGAGGCAGCGGGAAGGGATCCATTCCTGAAGGAAGGAGTCAACACTTTTCGCGGAAACATTACTTGCAAACCGGTTTCAGAGTCGCAAAACCTCCCCTTTGTTCCCATGGAGCAGGCGGTCTGACTTGCAGTCCGAGAATTGATGCCCTTGAACGAACGCTGGAACCTTAGAATAGACCCTGCGCTGTCCGGAACGGACAACATGCAGGTCGATCTGGGAATCCTTCAGATGCTTGAGGGTTCCGGGCGCGCGGAAACCTTCGTCCGTTTCTATCAATGGGACCGGCCGACGGTCTCGATCGGCAAGCACCAGGTTCTCGAGCGCGCCGTTGACCTGGCCTCCTGTCGTCGACGCAACGTCCCCATCGTCCGGAGACCCACAGGCGGAAGAGCTGTACTGCACGCCGACGAGCTGACCTACGCCGTGATCTCATCGGACGATGAGATTTTTCCGGCCCACTGTTTAAGCGCCACCTACCGCAAGATCGCAGAGGCTCTGGCTTGCGGCCTTCGGAGCCTTGGGTTGGAGGCGGAGCTGTACCGTGGGACCTCGCCTGTCCGGCGTGGAAGCGACCTGAAGTCCCCCTGCTTCCTGTCGCCTTCGCGCAGCGAGATTCTGGCGGCTGGCCGCAAGCTTGCCGGGAGCGCACAGCGCCGGCTCAAGACCTGCTTTCTGCAGCACGGCTCCATCCCGCTGAGAGTCGACTATCCGTTGATGGCTGAATTGCTTGGAGTCTCTGAAGCCCTTCTGAGGCGGCAAATGACCTCGCTTTCCGAAGTTTTGCCGGCAGACCCTCAGCCTACGGATGTCATCCGGGCGTTGCAGGCCGGTTTTCAAGAATATTTCGGGATTCGATTTGCAGATCCGCCTGCGACTTTTCCCGCTTCATTGCGTCCTGAGACGTGGACACTAGCTTGCACCCCAGGTGAATCAGGTCGATCCGAAACCTGATTCCTTATAATGATGGGCTGGATTGCGGAAGGCGTCAGCGGGCTCTTCCGCGGACGACTGAAGGATTGAAGGCAACTGTGAGCGAATCACGACAACTCAGCGATCGGGAACGCAACGTCTTGAAGGCCCTGATTCAGGAGCATGTGCGAACCGGTCGTCCGGTCGGCTCCCGAACTCTTTCGAAGATCTATCCGGAGGGCGTCAGCTCCGCCACCCTGCGCAACGTTATGGCCGACCTGGAAGAGTCCGGGTATTTGACGCAGCCCCACACTTCCGCCGGGCGCGTGCCAACTCAGGAAGGTTACCGCTTCTACGTGCAGTCGATGCTCGAAGCGCCAGAATTGCCCGCCCCCGAAGTCGAGCGGATTCGCAGGGATCTTGCAGAGGAGGGAGACGTGGACGAATTGATGAACAAGACGTCCCGGCTTCTTTCCTTTTACACCGACAGCGTCGGTTTCGTCCTGTCCCCTCGCCTCACCGCGACGGCCGTCAAGCATATCGAGTTCCTGAAGCTGTCGGGCAAGCGCCTTCTGGTGATTCTGGTCTCCAGCACAGGAATCGTGCAGCATCGATTTCTAAGTCTGGACGAATCCTTCTCCCAGGCGGATCTGGATCAGGCCAGCCGATACCTCGTTGAGAATTTCGCCGGTCAATCGCTACTGGAGATTCGAGAGCGCCTGTTGCAGTTGCAGTCTCAGGAAAAGGCTCTGTACGACCGGATTTTGCGCAGCTTGATTCTTTTGCTTTCAGCCGGAATTTTTCAGGATGAGGAGGGGCCGGTCGACGAGACGGAAGTCTTTCTGGGCGGGACGGCGCGGGTGTTGCAGAAGCTGGACGGGATGACGCTGGACCACCTGGTTGCGTTGCTCGAGACTTTTGAACGGAAGGGAAAGCTGGTCCGGCTCATCAATGAGTGCATTCGAAATGAAGAGCGAAGCCCGGCGATTCGCGTCGGTTTGGACGACCACCTCCCCGAAATGGTTAACTGGACCCTGATCTCCTCTATTTATCGGTGCGATCAGCAGCCCTTGGGAAGCCTCGGCATTCTGGGGCCCTCTCGGATGGAATACGATCGGGCCGTCGGACTGGTGCGCTGCGTCGCAACTGTGTTCGGGCAGATTCTCAGCGAGCGAACCTGAATCGCGGCTTGTTCGGCTGGAACGATCTCCAGCGCTTGATTCGCCGCGCCAATCGGAAAAGGCTCGCCGCTCCCGCCATGCCATCCGCTGGCACCCCGGCGCCGGCTCGCATTCCTCATACCGCTCCCGACCTGAAACTTCAAATTGCAGATGCCCTGAAGGGGCGCGACAGCCCCAGCCCAGCGCCACCCTGGGTCTCTATGTGGCGCATCGAACGAAAGCACCCTGTAGAGGTGCGACAGGTACTGTCGATCAGGGAATCCTCACTGTCGAAAGCCCGAAATGACCTTTATCGGAAATCGACAGTGGCGCCGCGTCAGGGCGCCCCGGGTCTTGCGGCACCCCGATGACCCAGGGCGGCCCCTGGGCTGACGCTGCGGCCGCCCTTTCAGGGCCCTTGCCTGAAGCTTCCCTCAGCACCTTCGAAGTCTCTCGCCCGAATGATAAGGCGTTGCCGGCGGCGGCGCTAGCCTGATTACATAAGAAGGCGGCCTCCTGGTCAGGCTCGACTGCTACAGAAGC
>CAZAEY010000019.1:34214-37254 GCA_964484155.1 uncultured Acidobacteriota bacterium | reverse complement strand
GATTGGAATGAAACTGTCAGATTTCGAATTCGATCTTCCGGAAGAACTGATCGCGCAAGTTCCGCCGAAGATCCGTGACGATTCGCGCCTGATGGTGGTGAATCGTTCGACCGGAGTCCTGATTCACAGCGAGTTTCGGGCGTTACCGGAACACTTGGATTTGTCCGATTTGCTGGTCTTAAATCAATCCGCGGTCTTTCCGGCTCGGCTCTTCGGGCGGCGCTCCGGGAGAGACGAGCGAATCGAAGTGCTGCTGCTGCGTGAGATCGCGCCGGCGCGGTGGGAGGTCCTGTCCCGGCCGGCCCGCAAGTTGCGGCCGGGCGCCGTCATTGAATTCGGCCGAGGGGAATTGACCGGCCGGGTCGAAGAGCAGTCCAATGCGGGGAAAAGAGTGCTGAGCTTCCAGCCGGAGGACCGGTTTTGGGATCTCGTCGAAAACCTGGGTGAAGTGCCGCTTCCACCCTATATCCGCCGACCCGAGGGAAGGACGACTCAGGAGGACCGGAAGCGATACCAGACCGTGTACGCAGGCCGAAAAGGCTCGGTGGCTGCGCCGACGGCCGGCCTCCACTTCACGCGCGAGCTTCTCCAGAAGGTTCAGCACTGCTTTGTGACGCTGCACGTCGGCTATGGCACGTTTCGCCCGGTGACAGCCGACCGGATCGAGCGTCACGAAATGGATCCCGAGTGGTTTTCGATTTCCGCAGAGACTGCGCGCCGCATTCGAGACCATCGAGGGGGCGGCGGACGAATCGTCGCAGTCGGCTCCACCAGCGCCCGCGTGCTGGAGCACCTGGCGATCCAAGGTCAAGAGCCGCGCGCAACGGAAGGCTGGACCAGCCTGTTCATCCGCCCCGGATTCGAATTTCGCGCAGTCGACGCCCTGCTGACCAACTTCCACCTGCCGCGATCCTCCCTGCTGATGCTGGCGTCGGCGTTCGCAGGCACGGAACTCCTGCGAAAGGCCTACCGGGAGGCCATCCGCCTCCGCTACCGCTTCTACAGTTACGGCGACGCGATGCTGATTGTGTGAGTGGGGGGAGTCAGGAGTCAGGAGTCAGGAGCCTAGGGTGCAGGCTCCCAAAAAAATTCGAGCGCGCGCGTCAGGGTGCGGCAGGTTCATGCGTTGTACGTTTTGCGTTCTCGGATCCAGTTCCCGTTGCGATTGTTCTTGCGACGGGACTGGTGGATCGTTTGGTTCCGGATAGCTCTTGCGCCTATGCCAAAAGCGTGGAGAAGCCCGCCGCCCCCACGTAAATTCGGCATACCGGACTCGACATGTGGGAGATCTATACTTTCCCGCAGAATTAACCTGACTCCTGTCTCCCCGGCCCTCCCCATTTCACTCGCTGTCGGGAAGCTCAAAAATCAGGAAATACTGATACGGCAGAAACATTTCTTCCCGGGCTAGTTCGAATCCGGCGGATTCCATCTGGCGGATCAAGTCTTCACGCGCGATCTTCATCTCCAGGGGCGGACCGAACGGCAGTTCTTTCTTATGGAAATCGACGTGGACCACCTTTCCGTTGGGACGTAAAACTCGCTTCATCAAATTGAGATACGCACTCTGATCCTCGATGTGGTGCCAGGTGTTGCAGATGAAGATGCGATCGACTGAGGAATCCGCCAGCAGTGGATCGTTCGGGTCGGCGAGAATCGTACGGACGTTGTCCAGTCCCGCATCCCGGACTCTCCGATTCAAGTGCCGGATCAGTTCCGGATCGATGTCGACGGCGTAAACGACTCCCCCAGGGCCGACGGCTTTCGCCAACCGCAGGCTGAAATAGCCCGATCCGGAGCCGATATCGGCGATGCGCTGACCGGGTTGGAGCCGGAGCGCTTCGATCACTTCTTCTGGCATCTGGTAGGCGTCCCTTTCGGGGGACTCCAGCATGGCGATATACGCGTCCGGATCTCGATGCAGGCCGTGCATCTCGTCCGTCGTGCGGTGGTGGCGGTCCTGAAGGAGGGAGGCGCTGAGAAAAATCAAGATGGAAAAATTCCAAATCATCATGTATGAAACTCCTCAAGTGTGAACGAGCCTGTTCCGAAACAAATCGAGCAGCTTTCAGATTACTTCGCCTCCCCCCGCGTTCGTCAAGAGCGGCGGCGGTCCTTTTGCCGCGCTCTCCGGCGGAAAATCTGACTGCGCCGTTGAGCGGAGGGCAGCTCGAATCCAGGAATTCTGGGAATGATTCAGGATTGACCGCCCTTGAAGTTCTATCATATGATTCGATATCGCTGAGCCAAGGTGTGGTTCGACCAATAATCTGCAAGAGAAATCTTCCCGGGGGAAAAGTTAAATGACCTGCCTTCCTTTTCGTTTCAATCACCTTGCGTTCGGAAAGAGCGGCCTCGCCGCCGTCCTGAGCGCGATCTTTTTTCTGGCAGCCTGCGGGCGTTCTGACTCGGACCCGATTTCGATCCGGCTGGTCGACGAGTTTACTGGCGACCGCGTCGAGGGACGGCCAGCCGACGTCCAAGAAGTTGCCCCGCTGGCTCGATGGGATTTTTCTTCCCGGCAAAGCTCGGTGCAGGCCGCAGCTGAAAATGGGACCCTCGGATGGGTAGCTGCCGGCGGAATCTCAAACTTGAGAATCGCGGAAGGCGGACTGGAGGGCGAGACTACTGACGATTTTCCGCTGCTCCACTTCGTTTTCGAGAGGCCGATCGACGACCCGGACCTGATTCACGCCGTTGAAATTCGGCTTCGCGCCAGCGCAGGGACCAACCTGTCGATTCGCATCGATGGAGGCCGCGAGCAATTGGACTTGGAGCAGATCGTTCGGGACGGGCGCCAATCGCCCTGGCCGACTGAAACGCCGATCGTGTCGGGAGACTCGGTGCAGACCTACACCATTCGCCTTCCCTTTTCACAAACCTTTGCGCAAGTCCGTCACCTGTTGATCCGCCCCACGGATGTTTCCGGCGCAACCTTTGAATTAGAGTCGATCCACATGATTTCGCGTAAAGAGCACCTCAGTCAGATTCCATCTGGAATCGGCTGGCAGGGGCTGTCCGAAGTCTATATGGAATCGCT
>CAZAEY010000019.1:10495-34114 GCA_964484155.1 uncultured Acidobacteriota bacterium | reverse complement strand
AGATTCCATCTGGAATCGGCTGGCAGGGGCTGTCCGAAGTCTATATGGAATCGCTTGTGGCCCGTTCGCCCGAAACGATTCATTTTGACATTGCGGTTCCCCTCAATCCGGTTTTTCACCTGCAGGTCGGTACAGTCGAAGACGGGGCGGTGACTTTCGTGGTGCGTACGGCAGGTCGCACGGAGGGACTTTTGCTGGAGCATACGGTCACGACCTCGCATCGCTGGGAAGTCGTGCCGATCAATCTAACGCAATACGCTGACAGGCGGGTGCGGCTGTCGCTTTCCATCCGGGCTGAGAAACCGGGGACGCTTGGATTCTGGGGGAACCCCGTGATTCGAGACCGGGGCCGGCCTTCCCCAGCGGCCACCCGGGAGCCAGACCGTTCCCTTCGACTCCCGCGAGTTCCAGGGCCTCCCCAGGGCGTGATCATCTTCCTGGCCGATACGCTGCGCAAGGACCACCTGTCTTTCTACGGCTACGGTCGGGAAACCGCGCCCATTCTGACGGAGACCGCCCATCAGGGCGCCCTCTTTCTCGACACCATTTCGCAGGCGTCCTGGACCAAGGTATCCGTGCCTTCGATCCTGACTTCTCTTTATCCCCGCTCGCACAGAATCAAGGATGCATTGGACCGGCTGCCCGCCTCCGCGACCACCCTCGCTGAGATTTACAGGGACGCCGGTTACGCCACAATCAGCTATTCTTCGGTGCCCTTTACGGGAAAAATGACCAACCTGCATCAAGGCTTCGAGGAGCTGCATGAGAGAGGATCGATCAATCCGGATCGCAGGAGCAAGACCGCGCGCATGTTTATTGACAACTTTTCCGAATGGCTGGCGCGCCATCAGGACGTGCCATTTTTTGCGTTCGTCCAAGTATTTGACCCGCACGACCCCTTCGAGCCCTACCGCCCCTACAATACCCTGTGGGCCGATCCGGCCCACAAGGAGGAGCACGAGGCCAGCGTCGAAAAGGTCAAGGAGTTCATCCAGCACCCGCTTCGAAGGGATTTCGGAATGCCCTCGCGCGACGAGCTGGAACAGGCTAGCATAGACCCGCAGCGGTACGTCGATTATGACAAGGATTGGTACGACGGCTCGATCCGGGGAATGGACGCCGAATTCGGCCGACTCCTGCAGCGGCTCAAAACCCTCGGGCTCGCCGATCGGGTCGTTACCGCTTTTATCAGCGATCACGGCGAAGAATTCCTCGAACACGACCGCACCTTTCATGGGCAGACCATTTATGGCGAGCTGATCGACGTACCACTGTTCATTTACGGCCCCGGCTTCATTCCGCCGGGAGGGCGAGTCGATGCAACCGTCCGCAGCATCGATCTGATGCCCACTCTGCTGGCACTCAGCCATTTGGAAGTCCCGGATTCGGTTCAGGGGCAAAGCCTGCTGCCGCTGGTGTCGGCTGCGGCGCGGGGAATGGAGGGCCCGGCGCTTCGTGAAGAAGCTGTAAAGCTCGGTTGGGAGCCCCGTCCGGCAATCGCCGAGAAAGCCAGAACCAGCGAGGGGAGCATCAGTCCTCCGCCGCATCACACCGAGTCGTTAGCCATCGTCCTGGATGGGTGGAAACTGATCTACAACCCCTACAGAGAAGAAGGCCATCCCGAGTTTGAACTCTTCAACCGCTCGGAGGACCCGCTGGATCAGCGGAATCTGGCCGAATCGCATCCGGAGATCGTGCAAACGCTCAAGGAGAAGCTGGACGCCTGGAAGGAAATGGCGGAGGCCGCGCAACTGCCCGACGTCGAAGACGTCGAAGGTCTCGATCCTGAGGAACTGAAGCGATTGCGGAGCCTCGGATACATCCAGTAGCGTACGGACAACGGCAAACGACTATCCGTATCGGATGCAGTAAGGCAGGGCGGTCTGCCTTCTGATGACTCAGCGGGAACGACGCGGGAATTGCGGCGCGAGGACCGAAGGGTTCGTCCGATCTCCCGCCACACTCCTTGCGACGGTCAGTCCGGCCGCAAGCGGTTCCGGTATAGGGAGGGATTGACTGCCTGCGCCATTTCCCGCAGGTCGAGATCCAGCTCGAGGAAATCTCTGATCAATCGCGCGCTGGCTTCCGGGTCCTCAATGACCTCGGCGTATTCGACTGAAAGAAAATCGAAGTGCTTCTGTCGCTTCATCCAGTTCTGAGTTCGCCAGAGATGGGTTTCAAACGTTCGCCTGACGAGTTCTTCGTCGCCCCGATCGCCTTGCTTTCCGAGGCGCTCCAGCATCTTATTCTGCGAAGCGATCACTTCGTCCAGGCTTCGCTGCATCAAGATCACGCGGTAAAGATGCACGGGTGGAAGTTCTCCCAGCAGATGGGAGATGATCTTGACGACCTTGGAGCGGGCCTCGTACAACCAGGCTTTTTTCGGGTCCTTCTCCAGGTTCTTGATGCGCTCCAATTCGAAGTAACCCTCCGGGTTGTCGATATCCGCTTCCCGGACCCGGTCGCTCCAGACTTCGATTCCTCCCGCGGCCAGCATTTTCATCATCATCGAAGTGCCGGAACGGGGGAGTCCCGACACCACGTATATCGGTTGCCCGTATCTCCGCCGAAGGTACCTCCGTTTAATCTCGTCCAGCCAGCCTCTTTGCTTCGACGTCATACCTGTACGCCCATTGGGCCCTTGAAAGCGAATCCGAAGGCGATGGAAAGCGCGAAAAAGGCCACCAGCCAGTGAATCGTCCACCCGGCCAATTGCAGCGAAGCATACGGGTGGGAGACTTCGATCGACTCGATCCCGGCCGCAGAAGGCAGCATCGGCTCTCCCGGATAGAGGATCGCCAGGACGGCCGAACGAGTGCGAACTTCGGAAACTCGTTGCCACAGTTCTCCGACCTGCACGTCCTTTTCATAAGACCGGCCGCCCAAACCGACGGTCAATTTCTGCAATCCCGAATGTTCAGCTCGTATTCTCCAGTTGACTTCCTTGAGTGCGGGTATTCGGACCGGCGGCGTATCAATCAGCAGACCCTCGGAGACCTGCAGATCCAACAGGGGCAGATGAGAGGCGTCCTGCAGGACCACCTTCACGACTGCAGACTGGCCGGGCAGCAGAGGCGCTCGCGAATAGTACAGATTCAACTGAGCCAGAATCAACAGGACGGGAGCGATCAAGACCAGCATGGGAATCAGAGAGTGCCGCATGTACCGGAAAGTGTCCCTCAGGATCTGACCTTGAAACCGCATCACGGTCCCCACATCGTGCTGGTACAGACGCACCCCCAGCAGATGGCCGCGAATTCGGTCCCGGACCTTCCGGATCGCCTCTTGATCGGAGACCCGGCCGAAAATCCAGACCATCAGGACGCCGGTCAGAGCAGACACCCAGATCAGCGGCAACCATCCAGCCGGGAAAGGATAGGTGAGCCACCCAAAAATCCAGCCGCCGCCGCCGTTTAACGCGTCAATAATCCCTGTCATGTCCCAGTTTTCGACTATATCAATTCCCTGCCGGGCAGCGTCGTCTCATGGTTCGACGGGGCCGCGGCGGCGCCGTTGGGGCCGTCGGGGTCGGGCGCTTTTCGCGCACTTCAAGAGATGTATCCAAGCCCCTTTAATCTCTCCTTGATCTCTTCGTCGGTCTTGGCGTCCTCAAACTTCGCCAACTCCTTCTCCAAAGCATGGTGGACGAACTCCTCGGTGGAAGAGTATCCCGCCAACTGAGAATACTTTCTGATCTTTTCCATCAACTGCTTGTCGATCTTGACTTTGCTGGAACGAAACATTGCATCCTCCTTTTCAGCCGCAGATTCCTGCAAACTTCGTCATCTGATCGGTTCCGCCAGACAGTTCCTCCCGATCATTTCCGGCAGCTTCTCGATTCCGTACTCATTCAGCACGGCGACGGTCAAATCATACAGCGCGGGACTCTCCATTGTAATGACCTGATTGGAGATCAACACGCCGGGCACCAGTCGATAGTCGATGCTGTGATCCCCGCTCCAAGGGTCGAGATTGTCCTCGAAAAGCTCTCGGGGGAATTCTCCCAGCGGACTTTTCCACGAGCTGCGGTATCCCCGGTTGTAGCCCACGATGATGTCCGGCGCAATGGCAGGATCCGGATCGGTGAGGTCTCGTTGGGTCTGCACCACCAACGTGACGACCTGTTGACCGTTCTCCGGGTCGCGCAGAGCAAGGAGGTCGCGCTCGATCTGATCGAGAACGGTCTGCGCCTGGGACTGGGAAACGATTCCATTGGGCTCGCGGCCGCGCAGGTTGAGGTAGATTCCGTTCAGGCCGAGCGCGTAGGCCCTGGTTCGGGACCAGTCGACGTTTTGAAACAACAGGAACTCCTCCTGCCGAGCCGGATCCTTCACTTGAACGTATGCTCGGCTCAGGAGCCATGAATTCAGATTAAAGCCTCGGTAAAAAGGAGAGAACCCGTGATCGGACATGACGATCAGCGTCGTTTCGTCGTCGATGGCTTCCAGCACGCGGCCCAGCACCTCGTCCATTTCAATGTAAAGCTGTCGGATCCCGTTGCTGAGCATCTCATCATGACGGTAATAGGGATGATCCGGGTCCATGTACTGCCAAAGCATG
Source organism: uncultured Acidobacteriota bacterium (assembly GCA_964484155.1). Classification (GTDB taxonomy): domain Bacteria; phylum Acidobacteriota; class UBA6911; order RPQK01; family JAPXNP01; genus DATKAT01. The sequence goes on along the minus strand of CAZAEY010000019.1, from coordinate 29,554 downwards.
TGAGAGCCTTGATCCACCGTGGAAAAGTAAAAAAAGAGAAGTCCGCTGTCGTGCTGCTCCAGAGCGAGATCGAGCGAGCGACGCAGTTCCCGATAGACGATCTGAGCCTGGTTCCAGAATTCCAGTCCGTCGAATACTCCGGCTGAAAAGGCCTTGGTGTCCTCCGGGAGCTCCTGCGTGTAAAAGTATCCCACTCGTTCTGAAAGGTCGGCCGCCCAGCTTTCAGGGTTTGAAATCGGCATGGCCGGGCTGGCCGGGTCGATCTGCAGAGGGCTCACGTACAATTGAAACTCAGGGCGGACCTGTTTCAGGTAAAAGCGCCCGATAGCGCTGACGGAAACCAGCAGAGGCATCGCCTCGAAAGTGATGGGCACCCAGTCGCTCCATTCCCTCTCCTTCAGGATGAACTCCTGATCCTGCACGACGAACTTCGCAACGGGAAACGATTCGTCCAGATAGACTGCAAAGTCGACCTTCATGGTCGGGTGGGAAGGGCTTTGACCCGGTTCGACCGCTGTCATGCGCAGCGCGTTGGGCGGCCCCACCAATTCCGCTCTCACCATGTTTTCCTGAATCGCAACCGGAAAGACCTGGCCGCCGGTGATGGAATCAGCCTCCGGCGGCGGATCTGTCGTATAGAGCGAAAAAGTTCCCGGGGTTCCCAGGATATCCGGCGTGCCCATTCCTGAAAGGGAGCGACCCGCGGTCTCCACGGGCGGAAAGTTGGCAGGCATTCTGTAGATGGCTGTTGGGACGCCGTGCTCCCCCAAAATTTCCCAGAACGCGGTCCCTTTGCGCAACAGTTCGACACCGCCGCCGCTCAGCGGCAGCACCCACGAGCCGATTTCCAGTGTTCTGGAAGGAGGGAGCGCGCGGGAGAGCGAAAGCTCCGGAGCCAAGGTGTGCGCGTCGCGGTGAAGGAAGTCGTAAATTTCGTGGCCGCCGGGGTCAAGACCGGTAATAAAGGTCGACCAGGCCACCGGGCTCAATGGGGGCATCGTAGTCTGCAGCGGGCGGAAATGGCGCTCATTGAGGAACTGTGAAAAGTGGGGAAGGTGCCCTTCTTCGGCGAATTTCTGCAGCAGATCGGGATCCAGTCCGTCGATTCCCAGGATGATCGTTTTTTTTGCGGCACGGCTCGAATCGGGTCCGTTCCATGACAAACAACCCCAGGAGACGAGTCCCAGAATGAGCAAAGCCGCAATCGCACGGATCGTTGCCGCGCGATCAAAGGCTGCTCTCCAGCGATTCGGAGTCTTGCGGATGTAGCCGCCGGGGCTGAAGCGCGTCATTGTAGCTCCTGAAGCTTCCCCCCGTCCTTTGAAGGGCCATCGGCCATCAGCGATTCTCCATCGCAGAAGGCGGGAACGGGAATGCCGAATAGATCCAGAATTGTCGGACCGATGTCCATGATCGAGGGGTCGCTCTTTTCAAACGGTCGATTGCTGAAGAGAATCCCTGGAACATCGGGCGGATTGACGCAGTGATCTCCGCTCCAGCTTCGAACGTTGTCGGAAAAGACATCGGCGGTCACCGAGCCTACCGCGCTTTCCCACGATACTCGATACCCGGGCGTGAAACCGACGATCAGGTCGGGACCGTCCGCCGCATATGGCCCGGTATAAGCCTCTTTTGCGTCGTACACTTTCTGAATCGCGCGCACTCCGCGTACCGGGTCGACCAGAGACTCCAGGCCGTTGATGATCTCCTGCTTGACCCGATCCACTTCCTCTCCGGCAGTCAATATTCCCATTCCTTCGCGTCCCTTTACATTCAGAAAAATCCCCCCCAATCCCATTGCAAAAGCCCGAGTCCGGCTCCAGTCCGCGCTCTGGAACCACTCCGGAGACTGCAGTTCCCCTTCCTTGAGAGTCAGGAATTCGCGTTGCTGCAGCCAGGAATTCAGATTGACTCCACGCTGAAACGACTTGAATCCGTGGTCCGACATCACCAGCAGCAAGGTCTCCGGGTCGAGACGATTCATTGTTTCCCCGACCAGCTCGTCCATGCGAACGTACAGGTCTCGGAGGGCATCGCGATGTTTCTCGACGTCTTTTCCCTCATTGGCCGGGTGATCCGCTTCCAGATACCTCCAGAACATGTGCTGGAGTCGATCGGTGATGTCGAAGACGCAAACGACGGCGCCTCTCCGGGTCTTTTCAAGGGAATCGAAAAACATGCTTTTCCGCTCTTCGTGCACCAGGTAGGCCTGCTTCAGAAAGTCATTCTCATCGATCACCCGCTCATTGAGCGCCCAGGTGTCTTCAGCAAGCCCAAGTGTGCAGAAACGACCCTGCGTTTTCGCCAGGTAGGGTGCGAAAGTGAAAGGGTGGGAGATCGGAAGCGCCGGCCTATCCGGGTCCAGGTTGATCGGAGACTGGTACAGCTTGAAATGGGGAGAGGCCTCCTTGAGCAAGAAGCGGCAGGCTCCTCGAACCTTCAGTCCCAATCCGGCAGAGAATTCGATTGGAATCCATTCAGTATACTCGCCAATCGGCAAGCGGTGCCGTTTCTTTCCGATCCTCAGCGTCGCTTCGCCGTTCAGGCTGACGCGGAACGGCGCCTCCATTCTTCGGCCGTCGCGCCGGAAGGGGCTGGGCGGCCCCTGAATGGAAGCTGCAACCTGATCCCCCTCCTTACTGACTGGGATCAGCACGCCTCCTGTGAAGCGAGCCTGTTCTTCCTTATCGCTGGAGTAATACGCAAAAGTTCCCTGCGTGCCGTTCAGGTCCGGAACCGACATGGCCGACAGCAGCAAGCCCTTGAACTTTTCCGGCGGGAAAGTGACTGGGACCCGAAGGATTGCGCTGAAAATACCGTGATCGCTCAAAATCTTCCAGAACGACTGGCTCTTTCGTTCAAACGAGACTCGCGGTCTGCCGAGCGGAATCTGATACGGGCCCAGTTTGAGCGATCGCTTCGGAGGTTCGACGTCGGCTGAAGCCAGCCTGGGCAGGTACGTCTTTCGATCGGGAACGAAAAAGTCGAAAATGCGATGCTTCCCGGGATTGCACCCCGTCTGAAAACACGACCAGGCGACGGGGGACTCCGCCGGCAGCGAGGTGCGCAGCTTTGCATACCCTCCAGTCTCCTTGAGGCGTTGAAAATTGGGAAGCAAGCCCTCGCTCATGAAGCGCTCCGTCCATTCCGGATCCTGACCGTCCAACCCCAGGACCACGACCCGTCGAACCCGGCTCCGGCCCAGCGCCCGTCGCCCTCGAATCGTTGCCAGCAGCCAGCGAAAAGGCCAGGTCGCCAGCGTGAAAAAAGCAAGGATAAAGGTGACCAGGAGAATGAAAAATGAGGAGACGAACGCGAAGCCGGCCCCCGGCCCGACGTAAGCGAACAGAGGCTCGACCAGGGCCGCCCCAATCCCCGACCAGACGGCAACGAGCAAACCTCTCCTTCGAAGGTCTGCTGAAACTCCCCTCCTCGATTTAGCCATGCCCTTCACCGCGCGCAATTGGATAAGCAGTCATCATCCAGAGAATAGCGGCTGAAAGCAACCGGATTCTTCGGGGGACGGTGATGAGGACGCTCGCTTCCGCTTCGCGCCGCAGATTCATCGGGTGGGGACCACGAATTCGCAGCGTGGCCCTGGCGCAAGAGTCAGTCGCTCATCCAAGGTGGCGAGCTTCGCTTGGAGCGCCTCCGCCAGGGAAACGTACCATGCGTCGTACAAGGTGAGATTGCCCCGCAGTTCCCACGCCCGTGCTGCAAACGGCTCGTAAGGGAAGAAATCGATGCGCATAGCAAGGAGATCTGCGTGGGCCATCGAAGCAGCGTCAGACGAGATCTCTCCGGTCAGGGATGCACGGCGGAGGACGCTCGCCACCTCTACAGGCAAAAGATGCGGCGCCGCCAAGCGGCCATGCGTCATGATGTTTTCCGCCCATACCCCATCGGGACCGCCGTCGATTAGGAAGGCAGTCACGAGCGACGCGTCGACGACAAGAATCACCGGCGTTCAGCATCTCGGTGAGATAGAATTTGCTGTTTGGACAATCGACTCGAGGTGTTCGCCTTGCGGTCGCGGATCCGGGCCAAGAGCGCAACTGGATCAGGACGCTGTGCGAGTTCGATCAACTGCGCTCGCAGATACTCCTGTAGGGAACGTCCAGTCAACGCGGCCCGGGCCGCCAGCTCGTCGCACGTTTCCGTCGGCACGTCGCGAATCGTTACCGCTTTGCTCATACCTGTATTGTGGTGCTTAGAGCAGCAAAATGCAAGTCACAGTTCTATGCAACGGACGGGACCGGGGTTGGAAAATTGCATTTGGGCCATTTTCCGCTCGTGAACCAGCCGCTTCCTTCCCGAAACGGCCTAAATGCCATTTTCCAACCCCGGTCCCATCCGTTGCGTTTCGCCGCCTGCGGGGATGAAACGCTTTACCGGGTTTTTACCCGGTAGTCGTCCTTTTGGCAGATCCAGAACATGCCGCCCGGCTGAAATGCGGAACGAATAACCCGGGTCGCCACCATGGCATTCCCGCATTGCGGACAGAGTCGGCTCGACCCCGCATAGCCCTTCTGACCCAGACTCGCTCGTGCAGTTTTGCTGATTTTCTCCGCCATATCGAAACCCTCACTTCTCGTTTTGCTTCGGTTGCCGCCATCCCGCAGCCGGCGAACGGTTGCCGGGAAAAGCGTAGGAATGGTCGAATTCTTCAAAAACGCCTGGAAGAATTCATCGCACGAAAGCGGGTAAGATGACGCAATCGAGGGGGAAGTTTCAAAAAAAGCTTTAAAAAATGAAAAGGCGGGCGCACTCAAGGCGGCCCGGCGACTCAGCAGGCTGTCAGGCTTGGATCATAGAAAGGAACTCTTCGTTGCTTTGAGTCTTCTCCAGCCTCGCAAGCATCTTCTCCATGACTTGCTGCGGACTCTGCCCCGCCAGCGCCCTTCTCAGCAGGTTCACCTTTTGCTGCGCTTCCGGAGTCCGAAGTTTCTCCTCCTTGCGGGTGCCGGATGCGAAGATATCGATGGCCGGCCAGATGCGGCGTTCGGCCAGACCGCGGTCGAGAACCAGTTCCATGTTCCCGGTGCCTTTGAATTCCTCGAAGATAACGTCGTCCATCCGGCTTCCCGTGTCGACCAGCGCCGTGGCGATGATCGTCAGGCTTCCGCCTTCTTCGGCCTTGCGGGCGGCGCCGAAAAACTCGCGGGGCTTGGTCATGGTACCGGCGCCCAATCCGCCGCTCAGCGTCCTTCCGGTCCCCTTTTCCTCCATGTTGTACGCACGGGCCAGGCGGGTGATGCTGTCCAGCAGTATTACGACGTCCTTCCCCGCCTCAACCATTCTGCGCGCGCGTCGGAGGACCATTTCAGCCACCTGAATATGCTTTCGGGCTGTCTCATCTGAAGAAGCCGCAATGACTTCGCCGCGGATTCCCCTTCTCATCTCCGTGACCTCTTCCGGTCGTTCGTTTATCAGGACCGCCGTCAAGTAGACTTCCGGATGGGCGTCGACGATGCTGCGGGCAAGCTTTCGCAGCAGAGTCGTCTTCCCGGTTCGCGGAGCCGCCACGATCAAGGCCCTCTGGCCCTTTCCGATTGGCGTGAAAAGGTCGACCACTCGCATGCTCAGGTCGCCCGAGGCGTCGATCTGAAGCCGCTCGTAAGGATCGACGCTGGTTAGTTTTGTAAATTCGGGAAGCTGGCGATAGGCTTCCGGGCTGACCCCATCAATGCGATCCAGCAACTTCAACTGTAGCGAGTTGCCCTTCGCAGAGACGGCCTGTCCTTCCACCATTGAGCCTTCCTTCAGCTTCTGCGAGCGGATAGTGGAGGCTGGAACGTGAGTGTCGGTGCGCTCGGGTTGGTAATCGTTTTCAGGGTTGCGCAAAAACCCGAATCCCTTAGGCAGGATTTCCAATACGCCGGATACGGCCTTCTTTTCTTGTTGGTTCATGAATGGTTTCCATCCGTTGGATCCATCAATTCAATGCTAAGACCTGATCGCATTCCCTTCCGAACCAAGTTCGAAACCAAGGAGCGCAGCCAGGATGCAATCCTCTCGGAGCAGAAAGGGGCCTGGCTCGGGTACGGGCCAGAGGACCTCATTGGAGAGGATCCGGTTCCAGGATCCAGTTTAACTCTTTTCGCCCTTTCAGTAAGTGACTGCACAGAACCCGTCCGCAGGCTTGCAAGGATTCCGGTCACCTGACCATACTATGTCATAGGTTGCCTGTACTTGCGAGCAATTGCGCTTCCGGCAGTTTATTGTACGGCGGGAAACAGGTCATTGCTCGGCGGGAAACTGTTCGATGATGCAGAATCAGGAAATTAACGTACCAACGATTCCACCCGCGGAGATCCGTTCGCATTCCAGAGGAACTTTGCCGATTCTCAAGATCCGCGCCGCCGCAAGCTGGCTGTTGCTGATTGCAGTGATTTCGCCGGCGTCTGCCCTGTCAGCCGCCGATCGCACTTTTCGCGAGGAACTGAGCGACAAGCTCCGAAATCGAATCGAAGCCGTTGCGCCGATTCGAGACTTCGTCGCTAGTGGGGAGCGGATCCATGGGAGTCCCGACATAGCGGAATTCTACGCTTCCCGCAATTTTCAGCCCGCCTGGCTCGAGGGTCGGGCGTTGTCCGACGGCGCCGGCGAATTGATCGACATGTTACGCAATGCGGAGCGAGAAGGACTGGAGCCCGAGGACTACCATCTGTCGCTGATCGAGTCATACGCGAGCCGACTGGAGGATCAACAGGGCAAGGGAGAAGATTCCCTCTTGCCCCTTTGGTCCGACTTGGAACTCCTCTTGACGGATGCATATTTGCTGCATGCTACGCACCTGCTGATGGGCCGGGTCGACCCTGTAACGTTTGATCCCAAGTGGCATGTGCAGCGACGCAAGGTCGATCTGTTGGAACACATGGAAATTGCCTTGCGGGCTGGTCGAGTGAAGGAAAGCCTCCGGGAATTGCTCCCGTCCTCTTCGGGCTACGTTCAAATGCGCAGTTTCCTGAAGCGCCTGCTGGAGTTCGAATCTCTTCATGCCTGGCCGGTGGTTCCGGAGGGTCCGAAACTGGAAAAAGGAGACAGGGTTGAAAGGGTGCGGATGCTGCGCAGCCGGCTTTTGGCGAGCGGCGATCTTCCCGAAGTCGAGACTTCCGATGAAGATTTGTTTGACCAGGACGTGGAGACCGGGGTTCGGCGGTTTCAGGAGCGCCACGGTTTGGAGGCGGATGGCGTGGTCGGGCGCATGACCATGCTGGCGCTCAACACGCCGGTACAGGAGCGCATTCTGCAGATCAAGCTGAATATGGAGCGTTGGCGCTGGCTGCCCCGGAATCTGGGTTCCCGATACATTCTCGTCAACATCGCAGGTTACTATCTCGATGTAGTGGAGGACGATCAGAAAGTGCTCAGCATGCGAGTTGTGGTGGGAAGACCTTACCGCAGCACCCCGGTCTTTTCGGATCGAATGACGTATCTGGTCTTCAATCCATTCTGGCACGTTCCGCCCAGGTTGGCCGTACAGGACATCCTTCCCAAAGCTCGCAGCAATCCGGATTACTTCAGGGACGAAGGAATGCGGGTTTTCCGCGGTTGGGGCATCGATGCCGTTGAGCTGAATCCGGAGGATGTCGATTGGGAGAATCTGAGGGCCGCAGATTTCAACCTCCGGTTTCGTCAGGATCCGGGTTTGAAAAACGCCTTGGGAAAAGTGAAATTCATGTTTCCCAACCGCTTCAATGTCTACCTGCACGACTCGCCGGCCCGTGAACTGTTCGGAATAAGCGAACGAGCGTTCAGCTCCGGCTGTATCCGCGTCGAGCAACCGGTTGAACTTGCCGCTCTTTTGCTTCAGGACGACCCGGCCTGGAATGCAGATCGCATTCGCCGAGAGATGGAAGGAACCGCGGAGAAAACGGTTCTCCTGCCATCGGAGATGCCGATCCATCTACTATACTGGACAACTTGGGTGGAAGCCGACGGCTCCATCCACTTCAGAAAAGATATATACGGGCGCGACAGGCTCTTGCAGCGGGCGCTGGAAAAAGGCCCTTCGGGGGCTGCGGACCAACCGCAATGAACCGCCCGCACCAGTGATGGGTTGGCTGATCGATTTGGCGTGGCGACTTCGGGCGAATCGGGGGGAGGCGGCGCGAACCGAGGGATCAGCGGCTGAAAGTGAAATATTGTCGAGGGGGTTGAATGCTGAAACGAATCGTTGTGTTTCTTGTTTTTTTCTATCTGGCGTCGCTGCCTGCCGTCAACGCGCTCTCGCCCAGTTGGGATCCGGCGCCGGAACTGTACTCGCCGCAAAGGGTTCCATTCCAGATCCAGTTAGGGGAAATTCGATCCGATCAGCGGATCATCACCACCACCGTTCTGCCCGGCAAGCACTTGGAACTTCGAGCCGAGGGAGGCCCCCACGCTCGTTTTGAACTGGTGGAGTCTCCGTTTAAGCTTGAACCCGCAGAGAAATGGCGCTGGAGCGGTCGAGCTCCGGAGAACCAGGGGATTTACGTATTTGAACTTCTGGAGGCGGATTCCGGACAGCGGATGTGGATCAACGTGATCGTCCTGGTTTCCCGAAAAAGCAAGCGGAACGGAGTTCTTCATGGATTCCGGATCGGGTCCTATCCCAGCAAGCCCTTGAACGGACTTCCGATCTATCTGCCGCCGGATGGATTTGTCGAGGTGACGCCGCGTAACGAGGACACCTGGCTTTCGCCGCACTTTCAACTGCGGCAGTTTCTGTGCAAGCAGGAAGGGGGCTATCCGAAGTACCTGGTACTGGATGAAAAGCTGCCTCTCAAGCTGGAGTTCCTTCTGGAGGCCGTCAATAACCGGGGAATTCCTGCCAAGACATTTTCGATCCTGAGCGGCTACCGCACCCCCTTTTACAATCGGGCTATAGGGAATGGCGCTTACAGCCGGCATTTATGGGGCAGCGCCGCCGACATCTTCATCGACAATAACGGGGATGGTCAGATGGATGACCTGAACGGGGACGGTCGCGTCGACAGGAAGGACGCCGAGCTGCTTTATAGCATCGTTGATTCCCTGTACGAAGAACCGGAATTTCAGCCTTTTTTCGGAGGGCTGGCCAGTTATAATCGCAACCAGGTCCGGGGGCCGTTCATCCATGTCGATGTGCGAGGCGCGCGGGCCCGCTGGGGTCGATAGATGAGAATTGGAACGCTGGATCTTGGTCCCCGGCCGATCCTGCTGGCCCCCATGGAGGACGTCAGCGATCCGCCTTTTCGCGCGCTCTGCAAGCGCTATGGCGCCGATCTGCTGTACACCGAGTTCATCTCGTCGGGCGGACTTCTGCATGGTTCCGAAGAGGCGCTCAAGAAATTGGAGTTCTCCGAGTTCGAGCGGCCTCTGGCCATTCAGATTTTCGGCGGAGAAGTTGCGCAGGTACGTGAAGCCGCCACGATAGTCGAGGCTGCCGGGCCCGATCTGATCGATATCAATTTCGGGTGTCCGGTCCGCAAGGTGGTTTGCAAGGATGGAGGCGCCGGCATCCTCCGAAACCTTCCCAAAATGCGCAGAATCGCGGAAGTGGTCGTGCAGGCCGCCCGTCGGCCGGTCACTGTCAAGACGCGTTTGGGCTGGGACGAAGGCTCGATTCGTATCCTGGAGGCGGCTCGCATGCTGCAGGATGTCGGCGTGCAGGCACTGACCGTCCACGCCCGCACTCGATCCCAGATGTACAAGGGCGAAGCCCGCTGGGACTGGCTGCGCAGGCTGAAGGAAGCGCCGGACCTCCATATCCCGTTGATAGGCAATGGCGACGCGCTGACGCCGCAACGGGTCGCAGCCATGTTTGAGGAAACCGGCGTTGACGCTGTGATGGTTGGGCGCGGCGCCATCGGAAATCCGTGGATCTTTCGCGATGCAAAGATCTACATGCAAACGGGAGAGATTCCCCCTCCGCCTTCCTGGCAGGAGCGCGTGTCCGTGGTGGCAGAGCACCTGGAGCTGAAATGCCGCTGGCTCGGAGAACGTCAAGGCCTGTTGGAGATGCGGAGGATGTATGCGGGGTACTTTCGAGGATTCGAAGGGAGCAGCCATTTGCGCCGTTTACTGATGGAGCGGCAGGATCAGGCTGCGGTTTTGGAGCTGCTCTTGAACTGTTGCTCAGAAGACTTCAGAGCTAGCAGGGCTTTTACCACAGGCTGCTGGGATGCCAGTCCCGGAGTTCGCCCCCGTCGGCTGAAAACCAAGGCAACCCTCATTTCTGCCGGCTAATACGCCGGCAGCCGCGCTTTGAAGCCCGGGGCCCGCTGCGCGGGCGTCCTCCCCCCGTTCCGCCTCTATTGATTTGGATCCCGCACATGGCTTCGTCGCGAGAACTCCAGCCCAATGGCAAGCAGAACTCACGTGCAAATTCAGATGGAGACCTTCGGGTAGCCGATTGTCCCGACGAAGGAGGCGCTGAGAAAAGCGGGTTTTTCATGTCCCGCGCACTGGGCGTCAAGCTTGGGAAAACGATCGATTGAGAAATTAACTCAATTGCAATGTCATATTATATGATATAATCTGTTGTTCTATGCATTCAGATGAAGCGGGTAATACGGCGCAGAATTGGTTGTTTCCCAAGCTCGGTTTTGCCGCCGCGTATCTGGTCATGGCCGGTGGCGCCTTTGTGTTGAGCGGCATGATTGCGCCCATCGGAATGGCGGATCCCTGGCATCTGTCAGCGGGCGTCAGCATGGCTTTCCTGCTCCTATTCGGAGCTTGGATGTTTCCTCTGGTCCTGCTGTCCAGTTTTGCAAACGAATTCTGGCTCAGAGGTCCATCGCCGGATGTGGAGACTGCTATTCTGCTGGCATTGATCGGAGCCGGGATTTACACGATCGCGGCGCTCGGGCTCCGACGAATTCGACTCCGAGTGAGTCCCGCTGCGCTGACCCGTCGCGTCTTTCTCTTTTGCGGATTCGCCGTGGGCGCCGCCCTGCTTGTCGCCACAGCCGGCGCTCTGACAATTTGGAGCTCCGGGGTGATCGATCAAGAGCAGTTTTTCCGAGTACTTTTGAAATGGTGGCTCGGAGACTCGATTTCGATTCTGACTTTGACGCCGATTCTGTGTCTCGTTGGATTTTCCCTGCAGATCAGGTCCGAACGGCTGAACGCCAGCGCAGAAATCCGCAATGGATTTATCGACTTGACCGTTTCGTCCGGGAGAGAGTGGTTCGAATACTTCTGGTGGATCGGTCTGGCTGTCGGCCTGGGAGCGCTGGCCGCAATTCTCTATGCCGCGATCCACCTGGATCTCTTCTTCACGATGTTTCTTCCGCTGATCGTGCTGGCGGTGCGAAAGGGGCTGGGCGGCGCTGTTATCGGCAATCTCGTCATGGGAGTGGGCGGGCTGTTGGTGATGATGGCAGCCGGGCGGAAGGCTGAGCTGAATGGGATTCCGGAGGCGGATCTGAGCGGTTTTCTTTCATTTGTCGGCGGCGGACTGGGCGCCTCCGCCTCCTATGAGTTCTTTTACCTGATCCTGACGATGAGCGTTGCGTTTCTGATCCTGGGAGCGGTCATAACGGAATCACGCGAATACCAAAGCGAGTTGGAGAATGCGCGCGAACTCCTGCACGAGCAGGTGACGGAGAGAACCCGCGAGTTGAAGCGGACCAATCGAGAGCTCAAGAAGGCCGTACATCGCTACCGATCGACGCTGGAGGCTTTGCAGGAGAAAGAGTTGAGCTATCGGAAGCTCTTCGAGGAGAACCTGGCCGGAGTGTTTCGAAGTCTGCCCTGCGGAAGGATTCTGGACTGCAATCCGGCCTTCGCGGCGATGTTCGGATACGAGTCGCGAGAAGAAGTCTTGGGAATCGAGGCTCCGCAGTTTTACTTCTCGGCCGGAGAGCGGGATGCCCACTTCGAAAAGCTGCGTCGTGACGGGAAAAGCGTCAACGCAGAGTTGCGAGGACGCCGGAAGGACGGCAGCGAGATCTGGCTGCTGGAGAACCTCAGTCTTCAAACTCTGGCGGATGGAACCGAGATTCTGGAAGGCACCGTCATTGACATTTCGGAACAGAAGAAGCTTGAGGAACGGCTGCGCCATGCGAGGGTGCTGGAGGGACTGGGTACGCTCTCAGGGGGGGTGGCGCACGAGTTCAATAATCTGATGACCTCGGTGATCGGGTTTTCGGAACTGGCGCTGGAGCGCGCTGAGCCAGACTCTCAACAGCACTCGGATTTGACGCGCATTTTGGACGCCGGGAGGAAGGCGGCCGGTCTGACCCAGCAGCTACTGGCATTCGGTCGAAGACAGTTCCTGCAGCCGCAGGATTTCGACCTCAACGCTTTCGTCCAGGAAATGGGAGATTCGCTGAAGGAAGTCCTCGGGCGGGCTCAAATTTTGGAGGTTCGAGTTGCCACCGATCCGATTCACGTTATCGCCGATCTCGAACAGTTGAAAAGCGTGGTGAAGAAATTGGTCATAAACTCAAGGGATGCTACGGCTTTTGGGGATCGAATTCGATTGGAAACCGCCAAAGTGACTGTTTCGACCGCAGATGGGCTTGAATTGGAGCCCGGCGAGTACGGACGGCTGACCATCCGGGACACCGGACCCGGGATGGATGAAGAGACGCGTTCCAGAATCTTTTACCCGTTTTTCAGCACCAAGCCGATGAGCCCCGGACGAGGGCTCGGACTGGCCAGCGTCTACGGGGTCATTCGACAGAGCGGGGGCGACATCCTTGTGACCAGTCGCGTCGGCGTCGGATCGGTGTTGCGCCTCTTCCTTCCCTTGGCGCAGGAGGGGGGCGACCGTGTTCTCCCTTCCCAGCACGCCGCCGAACCACAGGAGCGCCTTAAAGCCTAGTATGTTTTAATGGCCTTGCATCCGCCAGAAGGTGAACGAAATCGCCTGCAACTGGCGGGTCTGAAAGGAACGAATTCCAGCATGAAAAGAAACCTGGAACCGGCCCACGTGGCCTGCATCGTCGGTGGAGGCGTGGCCGGTTCGGAAGCAGCCCATCAATTGGTCGAACGGGGAGTTCGCTGCGTCGTTTTCGAGATGGACGCCCTGCCATGGGGAAAAATCGAACTCGGGCTCCCGAAGTGGCATGTCAAGCAGCGGAATATGGAGGAGGACAAGATCGACGAGAAGATGATGCACCCGCTGGTTGAGTACGTGCCGCTGACCAAGCTGGGAAAAGACATCGCCTTCGAGGAATTGGCTGGATGGGGATTCAGCGTGATCCTGCTGGCAGTCGGAGCGTGGAAGGATCGTCCGCTGCCCGTTCCCGGAATCGACGAGTTCGAGGGGCGCGGATTCTACTACCAGAATCCTTATGTTTCCTGGTTCAACCAATACCATTCGCCGCGCTACGACGGGCCTCAGATGGAGCTGCTCGATGACGCTTTGATTGTGGGCGGCGGATTGGCCTCGCTGGACGTCGTCAAGATTCTCATGCTGGAAACGACGCTGCGGGCGCTGCGCGAGCGAGGGATCGAGGCCGACTTCTTCGAAATGGAGAAGAAGGGAATTCCGAAGGTCCTGGATCGACTGGGCGTCCAGTGGGACGAGCTGGGTTTGAAGGGATGCACGCTTTTTTATCGCAGACGGGCGATCGACATGCCCCTGGTTCCGATGGACGAGAATCCCCCTCCGGAGCGACTCGCGCAGGCTCAGAAAGTCCGTCAAAAGCTAATGGACAATTTCTTGGCGAAGTTTCTATTCAAATTTCAGCCCTGCACGGTTCCGATCGACAAGATCGTCGAGAACGATCGCGTCGTCGGTTTGAAGTTTCAGCGGACCGAAGTGGCGGGCGGTCGCGTGAAGGCGCTTCCCGGAACCGAATTCGAGTTCCGGTCTCCGCTGGTGATTTCATCGATCGGCAGCATCCCCGAACCGATTCCGGGGTTGCCAATGGAGTGGGAACTGTTCCGGATCAGCGACCCGGAGACCGGAAAGCTGGACGACTTCGACAACGTATTTGCGCTGGGAAACGCCGTGACCGGCAGAGGCAACATTCAGGCATCGCGCGTGCACGGACGTCAAGTCTCCGATTGGGTGATGGACAACTTCCTGGAGTGGCGGCCGAAGGACTTCGAAGAGTACGCCCGGGCCGTCGAAGAACGCACAGCCGTTGCGGTGGAGCGGATCGTCGAATTCGCCCGGGAAAAACAGCTCCGCACGCCGGAACAGATCGAAGCGATCCTGGAAAACGCTCGCCGCTGCCAGCGGAAAGTCGGCTACGAAGGAGATTACGCGACGTGGCTGGAGGCGCATCGCCCCATTCGACTCGAAGAGATGCAGGCGGAGCTTTCTCGCGAAAGCGCCGGCTGACCGGCTCCTTCAAGGCGCCGTGCAGGAGAACAAGCCTCGAGCTTGTCACTGCAGGCCGGCTGGCGCGGGGGAAGTCTGCATCGAGAGCGGCCCGCCTTCTTGACGGCTCAAATCGACCCGAAGCGTAGCCCACAGGTCCTCGGCGATCTGTAGCGGTCCAGAGTAGGTCCTTCCGTCGGGTAATTGCAGCGTCAGAGAATAGGCCCCGGGGGCGATCCCCAGCATGCGGAAGCGACCGTCGGGAGCGTTGACGCGGGTTCTCTTCCAGGCCTGGGTCTGCGCCGCATCCGTCAGGTGCAGCGTGAAGCTCTCGAGCGCTCCGCCCCGCAGGTCCGCCGCGGTCCCATAAAGACCGAATCCCTGCCGAAGCTGAATCTGGAGATCGCCTTCGTGCGGAATCTTCGCCTGAAGCGTCAGCGTCCGGTAATCCGAGTGCCGCACTTCGACGGTGTAGTCGCCGGGCGCCAGACTCTCGAGAAGAAATCGCCCGTCCTCCTGCGTAAAGGCGCCTATGCCCGGGCCGCTCACGGGACGAGCGAGCACGCTCGCCCCAGCCACGGGAGCCCCCTCCTCATCGCTGACCGCTCCGGAAAGGCGCGCTTCCGGCGAAAGAACGAAATCCTGCCTGTATTCGAAACCGGCCAGATCGATCGTGACCGAGGCGAATCGATTCGGGTCAGTCGTCGCGAATCCTTCCGCCCTGCAGTCCAGACTGTAGTTTCCCAGTCGAACCGCGGAGAACCGATAGACGCCGTCCGGGCCGCTGCGCGTGGTCGCCAGCCGCATGCTGAAGTTGCTCCTCACGGTCTCTAGAATTGAAACCCCAGCGCCGCTGATCGGCAGATCATCCATGTCCAAGACCCGACCCCATAGGGAAGCTGCTTCGTTTTCTGAGGCGGGCTCCAATATCAGCTTAAGCGAGTTGTTTCCTCTCTCCAACGTGACCTCGGCAGGCTCGGCAGGCAGGTGCTCAGCGTGGGCGGCAGCTATCCAGTACTCGCCCGGCTCGGCCACCCGATTCAGTGCGAAACGCCCGCCTTCATCCGTGCGGGTCGAGTCCACCGGTCGGTAAAATCCCTCCCTAATGCTGCGTTTGATCGAGACGACGGCCTCCGCGACGCCGCGATCCAGCGGGTCGACGACGGTCCCTTCCACCTTTAGAAACGGGGTCATCGAAATGATCAGGCCGCTTCGGGAGACGGGCTCGATGTTGCTCAGCGTTTTCCTTCGAAAGCCGTCGGCCTCTGCGCTCAACGTAAAGCTATGCCTCCTCTTGAACTGAAGCCGGAAGCGCCCCAAAGCGTCGGTGCGGAACTTCAATTCCTGATCGGCTGGAAGAAGCAGGGGCAGGCCATCGGGCGCCGGTTCCGAAACCGCGAGCTCGGCGCCTGCAACGGGGCTCCCGTCCGCCTCGCTGACCACCCTTCCTTCGATGAGCACCTCCGGCGCCTCGCCGACGACGATCCTCTTGACATCCTCGAATTCTCCGAAGGGGTGTGCGCCGACGGGCGCGCCGCTCAAGTCCGCCGTCTCCGAACGTCCATCGGTCAAGAACCTGTCGCCTCCAATCGATCCGGCTCGGTCCTCACTGGATTCGGCCGCCCGATCCAGGTCAAGACGGCCGGCGCGGCCCTCCTGATGCAAATCACCCACCCCGCGCCAGATCAATGCGACGATCAAAAAACCGATCGCCGCGATCAGCAGAAATAGAACGCCCCGCTTCGCCATGAAATGCCTCGTTGGCCAAGTTGAAGTTGAGATTCAAGTTAGCACCTTGTCGCATGCGCCACAACCAAATTCGGCCGGATGTTGTCGATAGAAGGTAGAGAGGGGGAACTTGCATAAGCTTTTTGATGGAGGCTCAATCGCGGGTTCCGCAGGCGGTTTGGGGGCTGGAGCGGACCCGGTCTGCCGGGTCCTGGCGGACCCTCGTCGCTGCGGGGGGCGCCTTGACCCCGCCCTCGCCTGCGGCTCGGACGGGGCTAAATCATTTGGGCCCGGACGGCCTTCAGACCGGGATGGATTTCGCAGTAGTGCGAGTCGCCAACCCGTTCGCTTGATCGCCCGTCCGGGCGCCGAAGCCTCGATCCAACCGGACCGATCCATTTGAGACGCCTGACCCGGGTCGATTTCCGTCTGAACACCGCCATGTTGCTTTCCCGCAATCATCGCTATGATAGGGGTTATGTCGGGAAGTTCGTTCGGCAGGGTCTTTCGGATCACAACATGGGGAGAGAGTCACGGACGGTCGATAGGAGTTGTCGCAGATGGTTGTCCTCCCGGCATGGAGTTGACCGAAGAGGAGATTCAAGCTGAACTGGACCGCCGCCGCCCGGGGCAAAGCCGCCTGACGACCCAGAGGCGGGAAGAGGACCGCGTTCGGATTCTCAGCGGAGTCTTTGAAGGAAGAACTCTGGGGACGCCCATCGCTATGATGGTTGAAAACCGCGACGCGCGACCTCAAGACTACGAGGAGATGAAAGACATTTACAGACCGTCGCACGCGGACATGACCTACGATCTGAAGTACGGTCTGCGAAACTGGATGGGCGGCGGGCGGGCCAGCGCCCGCGAAACCATCGGGCGGGTGGCGGCAGGCGCCATCGCTCAAAAATGGCTCTTTCAAAGCTATGGCGTCGAGATCGTCGCATGGGTTCAACAGGTCCAGGACATTCAGATGCCGGAGGTCGAAATCGCCAGCGTGCGCCGGAGCGATGTGGAGAAGCATCCGGTGCGATGCCCTCATCCGGAGACCGCGGAGAAGATGGCCGAGCTGATCGACCAGACCCGAAAAGACAGGGATTCCCTGGGAGGAGTCGTCGAAGTCGTGGCCCGCGGCTGTCCGGCCGGCTGGGGGGAGCCGGTCTTTGAAAAGCTGGATGCCATGCTGGCCTTCCAGTACATGTCTCTTCCGGCCGCCAAGGGCGTTGAGATCGGCAGCGGTTTCCGCGGAATTGCGTTGACGGGAAGCACGCACAACGACGAGTTCTTCATGGAAGAAGGTCAGATTCGCACCCGGACAAACCGCAGCGGCGGGATTCAGGGGGGAATCTCCAACGGGATGCCGATCGTCGCCCGCATCGCCTTCAAACCGACCTCGACGATTCCGCGGGAGCAGAGTACGGTCAATTCCCGTGGAGGAGAGGTGAAGTTGATCGCCAAGGGTCGCCATGACCCTTGCGTCTTGCCTCGGGCGGTACCCATTGTCGAAGCGGCGACCGCTATCGTCCTGATGGATCTGGCTCTGAGAGACCGCGGCCAGATGGGCCAGAGGGCAGAGGGAGCGTCTCCCATTCAGGGAATTCCGAAGGAGAAATCAGAATGAGTCAGCCTGCATCCGTCTCGGAGGTTCGAATCGAACGAGAGAAAGGTCCGATCCGCCGCGGCTTTACAGCGTTGACTGCCCCAGCACTCGCGCCGCAATCCAACTCCCCGCAATGAAGGTGCCCAGCACGCTCCCTAGATTCGTCAGAACGACCACCAGGAGGATTCGGCTCACAGGATTGCGCCAGAAACCTCTCGCTGTCGTGACGTCTTCGGGCAGACTCTCCAAATCCTCGACGGTCGGCTTCTTCACCAGCGCCTGCACCAGGCCGCTGACCCATCCGGCCGCCAGCATGGGATTCAGACTGGTCAGGGGGGCGGCCAGGAAGGCGGTCAAGATGGTCACGGGGTGCCCTAGCGCAAGGGCAGCGCCAATGGCTGACAACGATCCGTTGATCGAAAACCAGATCCAGATGGACTGAATCATTTCCTGCCGGCCTCCCGTGACGAATCCGTAAACGAAAATGGCGACGATCAGCAGGGGGATCGCCCACTTCAGGAACGCGCCCCAGAACGAAGGCGGGGGAGTCTTCGACAATGGACCTAGATCCTGAGGCTGCTGGATGGCCTTGAGGATCCCCGGCACATGACCGGCGCCGACGACCGCTACGATGGTCTGGCCGGGCGCGGTTCGAATCTTTTCGGAAAGATAGAGATCTCTTTCGTCAATCAGGGGAGTCTTCAGGCTTGGAAACTCCTTGGCCATCATCTGCAGTACGTCCGTCAAGTGGGCTTCTTCCTTCAGCTTTTCAATCGTTTCCTCGCTGATCTCTTCATCGAAGAACACGCTGGCGGTCAAATACAAGAGCAGTCGAAGGCGGCCCCGAAGGCCCAGATTCCGCCAGGTTCGTCGCAATGTCGTCTGTATATCCCGGTCCGCCAGGACCACTTCAGCCCCGATCGCTTCAGCCGATTTGACAGCCTGCAGAAGTTCAGCGCCCGGACGGATACCCAGCTTCGCGCCAATGCGCTTTTGAAAGGCCGTCATGATCAGCGAACTGAGCAGAAGCGGCGCCTGCCCCCGCCGGATCACATGAATGATGTTGGTCCGCTTCCAGCGGTTATTGTCGACCAGGTTCCGATAACGCGACTCGTCGAGTTCCACGCAGACTGCATCCGGCCGAACCGTTTCGATCGCGACGCGAACCTCCTCCACGCTTCGCTGCGATACGTGCGCCGTCCCGATCAGAAAGATCTCCTTTCCCGGCAAATTGATTCGCCGCACCGAACTTGGAAGCTCCAGGTCGTTCCCTGGTTCCGCTGCAGTCGCTTCATCCATGTCATGGATTATACGTGCAAGCCGACGGGCGAAGCGCCGGAGTCCAGTTGGCGGGGTTCCGAGTTTCGAGTTTCGAGTTCCTGGATTCAGGTCCCGGAAGGGAGCCCGGTCAGCCAAAAACAGAGCCCGGTCAGTCAAAAACAGAGCCCGGTCAGTAATGACCGGGACGGTTCAACAAGCACGTCCCCTG
>CAZAEY010000019.1:0-10395 GCA_964484155.1 uncultured Acidobacteriota bacterium | reverse complement strand
CAAAAACAGAGCCCGGTCAGTAATGACCGGGACGGTTCAACAAGCACGTCCCCTGTGACAGGTTCCAGCAAGTCAGGCCAGTTCTGACGCTGCCTTCCTGCGCGCGTCGCTTCTTCCGGAAGCGACGGGCGCTGTCGGCGCCCGTTGATGCGATGGATCGAGTTCATGGGATTTCGTGAGTTCAGGGGGCGGTTCACCAAAAATCAACGGCGTCTGCGGGCCCGTCGCTCTGACAATCGCGATGCTGCTTTCAGCGGGATGCATGGGTAGCGGTTCCTTCGTAGCGGCCCCGAAACCTGCCACCCGCGGATTCGCTCGCCTGCGTGGTAAAGTTAAGCGATGGCGAATCTCCATGTGAAAAGACCGTGGCAGTGGATCCGGGAGAGCGACGTCACTCCTGAGCGCGTGTATCTGAACCGCAGGGAAGCCCTTGCGAAGCTGGGCGTGGGAGTCGGGGCCTTGAGCGCCCTGTCGGCAGCATGCAACTCGACGGCGAGTTTGGCGCAGCAGCGGCCCGCTTCCTTGCATATCCCCGAATTCTGGAGCGAAAAGTGGGCGAATCTATTTCCGGCGCGGAGAAATGCCGAATTCAAAACCGAACGCGAAACAACGCCCGAACGGATCTTCACTTCCTACAACAATTTTTACGAATTCAGCCTCGACAAGGATCGAGTTCTGAATCTGGTGGGGCGGTTTGAAACCACTCCGTGGCAGGTTCGGATTTCCGGAGAAGTCGAAAACGGCGGCGTATACGATCTGGACGACCTGATTCGAATGGGAGAGCTGGAGGAGCGCATTTATCATTTTCGCTGCGTGGAGGCCTGGTCGGCCAATGTCCCGTGGACAGGATTCCCGTTGCACCGTTTGATTGAAAAGGTTCAACCGACAGCCGACGCCAAGTTCGTTCGCTTTGTAACGGTTTATCGGCCCGAGCAGATGCCGGGACAGAAAAATCGCGACTATCCGTGGCCTTATTACGAAGGTCTGACGATGGACGAGGCGATGAACGAATTGGCATTGTTGACTTTCGGACTGTACGGACACCCGTTGAACAAGCAGAATGGGGCGCCGGTGCGCATCGTGGTTCCTTGGAAGTATGGGTTCAAGAGCATCAAGTCGGTGGTTGAGATAGAGTTTGTCAAGAAGAGGCCCGGCACGCTCTGGTCAGACATTTCGCGAGAGTACGGCTTCTATGCGAACACGCATCCGGGATTCGCACATCCGAGGTGGTCGCAGGCGACCGAGAGGTTCCTGAATAACCAGGAGCGCATTCCAACCAGGATTTACAACGGGTATGGCGATTATGTCGCGCATCTTTACAACGAGCGGAATCGGAGATACTTTTTCTAGGCCGGATTGGCGAATCGTTATCGGCGGGATGCGGCGGCGTCACTCGCGTCCGCTTCGAGAGGACTCATGAAAAGCATTCGAATCTATCTGACGGTTATTCTGCTTTGGTCGATGCTCGCCCCGGCTTGCAGCTGGGGCGACCCGCCGCCCGAGGACCCGGTGGAAACGGAACCCGGGAAATTCGCCCCGCTGACCTTGAAGACGCTCAACGGAGAAACGCGCTCAATTTCCCACTTCATGGGGAAGGCGACGCTGGTCAATTTCTTTTTTCCAACCTGAGGGCCGTGCAATGCGGAGTTGCCGCATTTGCAGAAAATATACGATCGGTATCGTGCGGACGGGTTCTCGCTGGTTGTCGTCAATATTCTGCCCGACCAGGATAGTCTTGTGGAGCAATGGAAGACGGAGAACGGGTACACTTTTCCGACGCTGATCGGGGCCGATACGGAAACTATCATTGAAGCGTACGGGCTGCGAGCCACTCCGTTGAATTTCCTGATCGACCCGCATCGAAATATTCTCTATCGGTCGGAAGGCTATTCGGCGGGAACGGAAGACAAAATCGAAGCGGAAGTTCGGAAAGCGCTCGGCCTGCCGCCGGAGTAAGTAAGGCTTCGCCCGAGCGAGCTGGTTTGTAATTCAAGCAGGAGCGCTTTTTCAAGGTCGGCAAGGACATTCTCCAGCATGATGAAGTTTGAAATCTTCGGCGACATCGCTCAGAACGCTCGATTTGAGTTGTCGAAGGGGCAGACGATGTGGGTCAGCCGGGGAAGCTTGATGGCATTTTCCCCAGACGTTTCGTGGAATTTACGGGTGCCGGGCGGCGTCACCGGCGCTTTTCGGCGCTCGCTGTCGGGGGAAGGGATCGCTCTGGTTTTCGTGGAAAGTCAGGCGGACGATCAATCCGTGATTCTGGCCGCCAACCAGCCCGGACACATTACGATCTGGGATCTGGCGGACGGTCCGGTCATCACCACCCGCGGTTCTTTCATGGCCGCCTGGGGGGATATACAAATCGACGTGACGATCGCCCGGCGAACGGGCGCCGCTTTTTTTGGGGGCGCGGGCCTTTTCCTGCAAAAGGTTTCCGGGAAGGGAAGCGTGCTGGTGCACGGCAGCGGCGACCTGTATGAACGACGGCTTCAAGACGGCGAACAGATTCTGGTCAGCACCGGAAATCTGGCCGCGTTCGCGGAACGGGTCGATTACGACATCCAGGGCGTAGGCGGATGCCGCAAGATTTTCTTCGGCCAGGAAGGGCTGTTCATGACTCGATTGACCGGACCCGGACGGGTTTTGCTTCAGACGCTGAAAAGACGACAAGGCAAGTCTGGTTCCAGCTCCGGCGTTTACGGCTTCGGTTAACGGCAACCCTGTTGCCTCCGATTCTCCCCTGTCACGACCATTCGGGCGGAGGCGCGATTTCATCGGCTGGCGGCGGGCCGGGATCGGGCCGTCCGCTGCCTTCGAGCCGGCTGGTGGCGCGAATGACCATGTCTCGGTCGCACTGGATCTGACAAGAGAGGCGAACTCCCGACAGGCCCTTTTCCTGGAGCCTTGTCTTCTCCGCGATCGTCATGCGCTCAGGCTCGCCTTCGACGAACTCCACGCGGCAGGTCGTGCAGCGGGCGTTCCCTCCGCAGGCGTGCAGGATGTCCACGCCGGCGTCCCGCTCAATGGCCAGAACCAGCCGCATGCCCTGCTGAACTTCCACCGGTTCGAATCCTTCCACAGTCAACTTGGGCATTGTTCCTCTCTTTCTGTTGTTTGGGTTCGAGACTGTCAGCGCGCCTTCTAGAAGAACAGCGTTTCCAGGTCTTCAAAACGATCCAGAGCGTAGTCGCATTCCAGCGCCGTGGAGCCGAAGAAGCCATAACGGCAATAGGCGCAAGCGGCGCCGACGGCGCGGGCCATCTCAATGTCCGGTTCATGATCTCCGACTACAAGCGTGTTCGCCGCCGCCGTTTGAAAGCGATCCATCAAGTATTGTATGGCAATTGGATGCGGCTTGCGATGGGGGAACGTGTCCCCGCCGATGACGAACTCAAACGGTTCGGCGATGTGAAAGTGGGACAGGGCGGCCACGATCAGGGATCGCGGCTTGTTGGAGACGATCGTTCGAACGGCTGGAATTCTCGGAAGCAGCTCGCGCACCCCCGGATAGAGGCGCGCGTGGTCGAAAGGTCTCCGGGCGTAATACTCCATCATGCTGTCGACCGCTTCCTCCGCGGACACGCCGGTGTTACGGAAGACCTGTTCAACGAGCGGGCCGACTCCATGTCCGACGAAGCGGATGATTTCGGGCGGAGCCAGCTCCTGGAGTCCGAAAGAAGCGCGAGCGGCGTTGACCGCAGCCGCGATGTCCCCGCTCGTATCCACAAGCGTTCCGTCGAAATCGAAAGCCACCAGTCGAAAGTCCCTTGCTTTCGCGTCCGCCTGTCGTTTGATGCTCATTCCGCGCCTCCGGACAGCCACCAGAACTCGAATCGAACCTCGGATTCGGGAAACAGGCGCCGGACCGCGTCCTGGTAGATTTCCTGCTGCTTTCGGTAATGGGTCGGCAACGGGGAAGGTCGTTTGCCGGTCTTGTAATCGACAGCCACGATCTGTTCTCGGTCGCCAAGGATCAGATCGACGATGCCGCTCCAGGAGGCGTCGTCGCTTCGCAGCAGGATGGGAACCTCACGACCGAGAATCTTGCAGCGGCTGAGAATCTCTCGACAGGAACGGCCGGCCGGGTCGGCCGCTTCTCCGGAATAAAAGCGTTTCAACACTTTTCGCGCCGGTTCCAGCGCTTCCCGGTGAGAGCCGGTCCGGATTTGACGGGCCAGGCGCAGCAGACGGGTTTCATCCAGGGCCGCTTCCCGGGCGTATCGCTCCAGATAGGCGTGAACGAGCCGACCGACTTGAAGTCCGAGCCCCGGCGACGGCTGGAAGTCGTCCCGATCGAACACTTCGTCCCGATCTTCCAACGGGTCCGAGGGGGAGCGAAACAGCGGACTCTTTGCTTCCGTGCTCGAATATCTGGAATTCCAGAGCCGCTGGTATTCTTCTCTTGAAAAGGAAATCGAAATTTCGGCCAGCGGCCGCGGCGTAAATTGGGGATTATTCACACGCTGCACTTCGAAGGTCTTCCCGGCGGATTGGCCGTTCGAGCCGCCGGACAAAATCGGCTGTATCGATTTCGGCGTTTGCAGCTTTCCCCATTGGGGATTGATCAGGTAAAGATGATTTCTGGCCCGTGTAGCCGCGACATAAATATGGCGCAGCGATTCCTCCGTCTCCGCCTGCTGATCGATTCGGCAGGTGCGACGGAAATTTGCCGTTTCCAGCCTCAGACCGCCCCAGGGCTGGGAAAACGCCTCGATGCGGTCGCCCTCGGGGCCGGTAAAGGAGAGCACGGCGCTCGAGCCTCCGGGACCTGAAGCAGCCCCGGCAGCCCCCTCCAGCAGGCTGCTCCAGCAGTATAGGATGACCGTCTTCCCCTCCAGCCCCTTGGCTTTGTGCAGCGTCATCGCCCGGACGGCGTCGATTCGCTCGTCGGCAAGGATGACGTCTTCCCCCAAATCGCCGTCCCAGCGGTCCCCCGTCGAGGCGCGTTCCCGCTGTTGCAGAAGCCAGGTTACAGGCGGGTGGACTGAGTCGGCCAGTTCCCTGGAAAAGGCCCGGAAGACTTTCTGAATGCGCGCAAAGGACCGGCCTTCCCGATCCGATCGACTGACGTACGCCGCTTTGGGAATCAGCGCTTCCACCCGCCTGATCCATTCCGTCAGAGGCAGCTCGGTCCGACTGCCGACCAGGCCACGGATAATATCGATGCGGGCTCCAACGGCCTCGTGCAAAAATGAGGGGAGCGGTTCCTGACCGAAGAACAGGGAGCCTGCGTGAATCCTCTGGGTGAGCTGGAAGATTTCGGGATCGCTCAAATGAACGATCGGACTTCGGAGAACGCTAAAGACTGCCAGCGTGTCCTGCGGATGCAGCAGACTGATCAGAAGGTTGATCGTATCCAGCACTTCGTGGTGCCGATAGAAAGTGCGGGCGCCCGCGGCCACCACAGGGATCCCCGCAGCCGTCAGAACCGGAAGCAGGACGTCCAGTTCGGCATTCGTCCGGGAGAGAATCAGGAAATCAGAATGCTTCGCCTGGTCGTCCCGCTTCATCCGGCTCTCGATCAGGTCCGCGGTCAATTTTGCGGCTGCAAGTTGCGCTGAGCCCTTGCGATCATCCTCTTCCGCCTCGACGATCGCCCAGACAGGCGGATCGCCCGATCCCGTCCGGAAAGGCTCCAGCTGTTCTCTCTCATCAGCCAGCGGCAGATAATTCGAAAACAGATCGTTGACGAAAGAGGTGATCGTCGGCAGACTTCGAAAGCTGGTCTTCAGGAAGAATTCATCTTTTCCGGTTCTGGCGCCTGTTCGGGCGATAAATTCCTCGCTGAAGCGGCGAATCGACCAGACATCGGCTTTTCGGAAGCGGTAGATCGACTGCTTCTCGTCTCCTACGAAAAAGCCAAGAACTTCGTGTTCGCTGCCGTCGCTGCGAAGCAGGGCTTCCAACAGGCGCAGTTGATCGGGGTCGGTGTCCTGAAACTCATCGACCAGCAGAGATCGAATGCGCCTCCGCTCCTGCGACCGGATAGGTTCATTCTCATTCAGCAGGCGCGTTGAGAGGCGGATCATGTCGTCAAAAGTCACCAGGCCAAGATCTTCCACCGCGGCGCCCTCGACCCAGACGCGAAACTTTTCCAGCACGCTGATCCCCGCGCTCCACGCTTCCGGGAAAGCTTCGAACAGGAGTCCGCGCCCGCTCAAGTGCGTGAGTTCGGAGGCGTCGGCGAAATGGAAAAGCGTTTCCGACCCTCCCGAATCGAGAGCGGTTCGAATGGCTGCCGGGATCTTGCTGGCCTCCAGAAAAAAATAGTCCCGGAACTCCTGAGAAAACTGATGGAGCTTCGCCCATGCCTCCCCATTCGATCGGCCTAGTAGGGAGCAGACTTCCTCCAGCATTGCGGCTGACCTCTGAATTTTCGATCCGCTGGCGCCGGAAAGCCGCTCGACTACCGGGCGAGCAGCGGACAGAAAGCGGTCGATCTCATCCGGTTGCGGCGGCGCCCAGGATTTCATCTCTTCCAGAATCCATGGATCGGTATAGACCGATTTCAGCCAGGTTGCGATTTCAGCCGGGGTCAATGCCAGCAAGACCTTGCCCAACTCTTGCTGCAAGTCCGGGCGCTGGAACGCCTGAACCGACCACCAGCGATCCACCACAACATCCTCAAATCCCCTGATGTCGTCCTCATCCTCTTCGGCATAGCGGATTCCGGGGGGAATCTCTGCCGCCAGCGGATGTCTTTTCAGGATGGAAGCGCCAAAGCTGTGCAAGGTCGAAATCTGAAGCTCCGACGCCAGTTCGGACAGTGCGCGGGCGCCCCGCCGCAGTCGCGTGAACGAGCCGACGGCTTTAGCCTCGGCGACTTTTTCCAGGAGTTCCGGCAGCATCGGATCACCGCCGCCGATTTCCGATGAGGCCAACGCCTCAAGGCTGGGGGCGCCCGCTATGCAATCCAGGTAACGAAACAGGCGAGTCTGCATCTCGGCAGCGGCTTTTCTGGTGAAAGTCGTCAGAACTTGCGAGCGAATCGACTGACGCGCCGCGCGGAGCCTTTCGGAACGATCGGGAGAAGAGAACAGTGCGGAGTCCTCCGGAGTGAGAAGGAGATAGAGCGCGCGCAGGGTCAGGGTGTGAGTTTTCCCAGTGCCGGCGCTGGCCCACACGAAGGCATGGCGATCCGTCAGGATCGCCTGCCTGCGCGCTTCCGCATCCACTATCGGTTGCCTGCTCATGACTTCAATACGCCTTCGATCCATTGAAAACGCAACGGCTGTTGCTCTTTGAGCAGATGCATCCCGCGAATTCCTGCTTGACGATCGAAACGTCGACACAGCGAAATCCCGGAGCACCAGTCGCAAGGACGGGCGCCGTTCGCCAAGAGGGCGAATCCTTCATTTGAGGTTGGAAAGAAATGCCCCTTGGCCAGAATCGGAGCCAAGCCCTCCAGCAAGGCTTCCGGTTCGACCGGGCATTCCACTGGAACGATTTCAGGAATCGGACCGCCTAAGAACTCAAAGCGGAATTCGATCGGCTCATCCCCTCCCCCCTTCCGGCTCCATGGGTACAGGACCGGCTGCAGCAGAAAACCGAGCTGGATCTCGAGTTCCTTTGCCTTTTTCCTTCCAGCGAAAAAGTTGCCGCCGCTCTTGTAGTCGATGACGCGGAGCCGCTCCGGGCCCAGCCCGTCAATCCGATCGATTCGATCCGCCTTTCCTGAGATATTGATATATTCGAGGCTGGGGAATGGCGATTCGAAGCATTCCTCTACGATCACGGGAATCCAGTCGCTGTCTTCTCGCTGCAGGATTTCCTGGAAATAGGCGCGCACGGTTTTTTCCAAGCGATTGGAAAGCGATTCGGCCAGAAGCCCCGGCAGCAGAAGAGTCAGCCAACCTGCAGCCTCGTGAACCCGCTTTCCAATGCTGGCCGCCTGGTCTTGCAGAAGCGTCCCTGCAAGCTCTTTGAGGGTCTGACCGTTTTCGACCGCGTCGCGGAAGCAGTTTTCCAGGAGGAGGTGCAGGAGCCCGCCCCATACCAGCGGCGACAGGTCGCCATCAAATTCCTGCGGTTCCAAGGCGTGCGCACGCAAGATCGAACCGGCATAGAACCGAAACGGGCATCTGCAGAGCGCCTCCAATTGAGTGACTGAAACACGGGATTTGCGGGACTGGCGCGTCAAGGCCGCCTCCGAGACGAGGCCGTTCCATTGGGGAAGCTTGCAACTGGTCTCCAGCGTTGCCGTCAGCCGGGTGAAATAACTCCGATCTCCAAACAGTTCGGCAAGAGAGGCATCCAGCGCGTACGCGAAATCAGGCGGAAGGAATCGGCCGGCGGCAGCATCGAGCTCCAGAAGGCGCCGCGCCTGATCGACCGGACTGCGCGAGAATCGTTCAGGCGGGCGCTGTCCCTCGCCGTCCCAAGCCTGCAGATAGCGCTGAACCCACGGCGCCGCCGCGACAGCCTTTCCCGTCTCATCGGTTTCGGGAATCACCCAATGGACCGCTTCGGCAGAGGTGTTCAGCAGGAGGAAGAGCAGGGCCATTTCCTCGGAGATGTGCGACTTGACCGAAAGGAGGTGCCCAATGTCCCCGGCGCTTCGGGTCAGAATCTCTCGAGAAACGTCGGCCAGCAAGGGGTCTTCCTGAACTCGGAAGGGGACGCGGTCCGACGAGAGACCGAGCAAGACAATCCCGCGTGCAGTCATTCCCCTGGCCTGCATCATGGGGCCGAACTGAACCCCGGGATCCTGAATCGGATCCGATACCGCTTCTTCCTCCGCTGCGGACTCCAGCAACGATCGAAAGCTGCTGAGATTCAGGCGATAGTCGGGCTGATGGGCTAAAAAACGCTGGAGGCTTTCCACTAGCGGCTCCAGCGAAACGGCTTCTGGAAGCCACTCGGCGTCCAGATCTTTTAGAATCTCGATCGCCTCGGAAAGGGGAAGCGACTGTCCAGACCTGTCCGCGTGAAGCCTGTCCAGCCAAAACCCTGTAAAATCTTCAATGAAGCGAATCTCGTCCTTTTCAAAGGTCACCCGCGAATCAAACTGGTCGTTGGGAACCATTTTGGCAAACCGCAGCAGTCCCCGCCACGAGCTTCCGCCGAAAAATGGCAGGCTGCGCAGCTTGTCCTCCAAGCGGTTGAGGTTGAATCCGCGTTTTTCGCATATTTCCGGGAATTCCCGAAACAGTGCCAGAAGCCATTCCAGGCTCAGTTGCTGCTCGATCAGCCTTCCCGTCAACTGCAGGGCCCGCACGGGCGCCGTGACTCCGGAAGGATGGGCGAAGCGGCGAAGCGGAATGGCAAAGGACTCGAAAATCTCCGCAACCGCCTCCTGATAGGGTTCGATGCGGGGAGCCACCAGCAGGATCTCTTCCGGAGGCCACCCGGAGTCGAGCCAGTCTCGAATTCGGCATGCCGCCGAGAGCGCTTCAGCGCGGGTTCCGGAGGCGTGCTCAAGCGTCAGGAAAGAGGGACGCGGCTGCACCGCACCCTCCGGAAAAGAGGCAAGGAAATACTGGAGAACTTGCGAGCCGAACAAGGGCTCCGTCTTGCGATGTCGAACCTGCAGCGAGGTCGAAGCCCTCAGTTGAAACGCCTCCAGGGTCTTGTCGGCGAAGGAATATGCGGGATGGGACGAATCCTTGACCCCTGGAAGGTATATCCGACAGGGGATCCGAGCCGACAGAGCCGTCAGAAATTCGAGGTTGTTGTCGGTAAAGTCGTAAAATCCATAAACGAAAAGCCTGGCGGCGCTTCCCGGTTCTGCGCCCAAAGCCTCCAATAGTTGGGATTCGAGCAGGGTTTCAACCAATCGAGGAAGTCGCTGCAAACGCAGAGGCTCCCACGGTTCGTCAAGAGCTTCCAGGAGTCGGATCCAACTGAGATACAACCGCACGAGATCCCTCTCCACGGCGGGAAGGGGGGCGGACGCCTCCCTCAAAATCTCCTCTTCTCCAAGTCCGAATCCGGCGTCGGCCAGGTCTCGAAATGTCGGCCGCAGCAAGGCCGCGCTTCCATGGATCCGACTGAGACGGGCCAGCGGAGATTCCGGAGGCAGACCATCCACGATCAAGTTCAGCAGAAGATCGAAATGAGGCTGCCACCGCGAACCGGTCTCCAGTTCAAAAAACATCGCCAGTCGCAAGGCGAACTGCGGCAATGAAAGAATGCGAATCCCGGCCGCCACGGGATCTTCCATTCGCTTCAACAGGCTCAATCTCAAGTGATTTCCGAGACTCGAGGTAGGGACAATCACCCATTTCGGGTCCAGCGGCGCTTTTCGGGAGGCGGCTTGCAACTGCTCCAGCAGTTCATCCTTCAGCTCCCCGAATGAAGGAGCCGTCACCAATTCGGAGATCATCTGCAGACTCCCGAAGGAAAGTACCGAGTCCAATCCAGCCAAGCTGAAACTAACAGCCCGGACTGACA
>CAZAEY010000018.1:0-38701 GCA_964484155.1 uncultured Acidobacteriota bacterium | reverse complement strand
CCTCGGCAGATTCAGGTGGGCCTCCGCATTTCATTTTGAGGCCGCAGCGGCGTAAGAATGTAATTTTCGGGATGCCGTCTTACTATGCGAATCCAAGTTTCGTGTTTCAGGTTTCGGGCTTACGGTTTTTCAAAGTTAGGCGCTCAACGGTGAAGCAGTGCGGATGTCGAAGCGCTGCGCATCGCAGCGCTTCGTTACGCCAGCCCAGTTCCGAAACCGGTCAAGAAACGGAAACTTTTGCTCCCGCGACAGCTTTCCATTTTTGATGGAGGCCGAAAGCAAGTCCCTTCGCACCGCTTTCATCACGTCTTGGCTTTGGCGGAGTCGATCTCGACCTCGATGCTCCGCCATTTCCCCTGGCGAAAGCGGGCGACGCTTAAGACGCAGCGGGTCAGGTGGCCCAGCAGGATGGCCAGCCATATATCGGCGGGACGAAGGCCGCGCAAGGCGTCAATAACGGCGCACATGCCCAGCGGCACAACGATCTGCGAGACGATGGAAATATAGAGCGGGCTTCGGGTGTCGCCTGTGCCCTGCAGGCCGCCCGTGTAGGTCAGGGCAACGGAGATGAACAGCCCGGATACGCTGAGATAACGCAAAAGTTGGACCCCCAGTCCCGTTACAGCCGGATCGTCGACGCCGAAAACGCCCAGCAGAAGCCGGGGAACGGTTAGGAAGAGCGAACCCGCTGCGATCGCGACTCCCAGGCCGATCCACGCCGCGGCGCGAACTCCTTCCACGCTCCGGTCGGGCCGGCGGGCGCCCAGATTCTGACCCGCCACCGTGGCGGCCGCTCCCATCAGGCCGACCGACGTCCATGTGATCAGCGAGAACAACTGGGTGTAGCTGATCGTGTAGGCGGCCTGAGCCTCTGCACTCAGCTCCAGTGAGCCCACGAATCGCAGCAGGAAGACGCCTCCCACGTTCATGGCGATGCCCTGGATTCCAGCCGGAAGCCCGAAGCGAAAAAGCGCCCGAACGATCGCAAAGTCCGGACGCCAGGACATGGAGCGACGGAAGGATACGGCCAGCCGGTCGGTAAACAATAGGGCGATCGCCCCAAAACTCACCACGGCTCCGGCGATAACCGTTCCCATGGCCGCTCCGGCCGTGCCGTACGAGGGGATCGGTCCCAGGCCGCGGATCAGAATGACGTTCAGCACGAGGTTCAAGATCGTCAGCGCCATGCCCAGCCGCATCGGCGTCTGCGCGTCTCCGGCCGCCCGCAGGGCGCCACCGAGCATGAAGAACAGCATCATCCCGAAGCTGAACAGGAACATGATGCGCAGATACGGCAGCGCCTCGGTGCGGACCGCGTCGGTGGCGTTGACCATCCCCAGCAGAGAGGGGCTCAGAAAATAACCCAGCGGGGCCATAACGCCGATCGAGAGAACGGCCGCCGTCAGAAACGCCTGGTAGACCGTCCGGTTCACCTTATCAGGCTGGTCGGCGCCGGCGAATCGCGCCACCAGCACGCCCATCCCGGTAAACAGCGACGTGATGAAGACGACGACCACCAGGAAGATCTGCCACGACACCCCGATGGCGGCGTTGGCGGCGAAGCCGACGAAGTGCCCGACCATGGCGTGATCGACGATCCCCTGCAGGCCTCCCACAGCGTTCAGAATCATCGTGGGCCAGGCCAGGCGCCAGACGGCCGCGAAAATCGGCCCTTCGACGATGGATCGGTCAAAAGGTCTTCGAGGCGGCGCAGAAGCGGACATGGCCAGTCAGTCTACGCTCTGCAGCGGCGCGACTCCAGCCGCCTGCGCCAAAGGGCGCATTGCTGTTAGACTATACCCACCGTGAGATCGCACAGCGGACGAAAAAGCTGCCGGGCTGCCTTCGCAGGCGCGCTGCGGATCCCCTCTGTCCCTTCGAGCCTTTTTGGAGCCTGTTGCTGTTGTCCCCATCGGAAATGGGTCGAGCGATTTCACGCGACGCCTTGTTGATTCGGATCTGAAATTGTAGATTTCAGACGGACGCGCCCGCGGGATCGCATTCGCGGGCCGTCGCGTCCGCCCTCGCCTCCAACCTTTTTGCGATTCAGCTTCCGCGCCGCCGTCCCTGGAGGAATCCAAACTTCACAAAGGAAAGCGAGCCCATGAGTCAAAGCCAACCCAGTTTGATCGTTCTCTTTGAGCATCCCCAGTGGCAGGATCCGCTCTTTGAAGCCCTCCGTCGCCGTTTCGTTCCGTTTGAAGCGCTCGATGTCAAGCGGGCCGCGTTCTCCGCGCGGCAAGACCCGCCGCATGCTCTCTATTTCAATCAGGCGAGCCCAAGCGCTTACGTTCGGGGAAACGCTCGAGCCGTCCCCTACGCGCTCAGTTATCTGCGCTGGCTGCAAAGTCATGGCCGCGAAGTCATCAATGGCGCTTCGGCCTTTGAATTGGAGCTGAGCAAAGTCTCGCAACTCCGGTTGTTCCGAATACTGGGCGTGGATCACCCCGCCAGCTGGATCTTCAACGACGTCTCCGCTCTCCGAAAGTTCGCGCGGGAGATCCCGTTCCCGGCTGTATTGAAACCGGACCAGGGCGGCAGCGGCGCCCGGATGGTGCGGGTGGATTCGCTGGACGAGCTGGAGGGGCTGCTGGAAGAGAATCCGGAGCACTGGCAGCCCGACGGATTGCTGCTGCTGCAGGAGTATCTGCCTCATGACCCTGAAACGGATGGAATCGTCCGGCTGGAGTTTCTGGGCGGGGAGCTTCTGTACGCCATGCGGGTGCGTAGCCGAGGCGCATTCAATCTCTGCCCTTCGGAAAGCTGCCATCCGGAAGGCGCGGATGCGGACGGCTCGTGCGATCCGAACGGCGCGGATCAACCGGAATTTCTGCCCTTTCCCGATGCGCCGCCGGAAGCGGTCGAGACCGGCCGCAGGATCTTTCAAGCGGCGGGCTTGGATGTCGGCGCCGTCGAATACCTGGACACGGCTGACGGTCGCAGGGTCTTTTACGACGTCAACGCCAACTCCAACCTCCGCCCCTCGGTGGGGCGGGCTTTCGGATTCGATCCATTCGAACGCGTCGTCGATTATCTCGAATCGCGACTGCGCCGCGCCGGCCTCGTGGCGGTCAACGCCGGATGAGGCCGGCCGTGCAATAGGCTTGCCTTCAAGCCAATGAGCGTTCATCGGAAGGTCGGGCGGCGCAGCCGGACGATGATTTGGAATCGGCTTCCCCGGGGCGCGCATCGATCCGGAGGCGGAGCGCATCTCTTCGGTTCCTGAACTCTTACTCGGCGACCGACGCTCCGGCCCCGTCGGGTCGAATCAGCTCCTGAAACTCAGGTTCGTCTCTGAGGCAGGTCAGATCGGGGTCCCGGGAAGCCCAGTCCGGATTGAGGTACCCGATGTCCCTGGAGCGGACGAGCAACCGGAGGGCCTCCGCTTTTTCACCCATCAGGGCGTAAGTGCAGGCGGCGTTATATAGGATGGCCGCGTCGTTGGGCCGCAGCGTAACGGCTTGCTGCAGTTCGGCGACTGCGTTGTCGACCTCACCCATTGAAGCAAACCTGCCGGCCAGCAGAATCCGAGCCCGGCCGTCCTCCGGCACTAATTCGAGGTGCTGTTTCAGAACTTCGGCCTGCTTGCGGCGCAACCAGTTCACCATCTCCGTATCGTCGAGCCGCTCGCAGGAGAGCACATAGGGAATGTAAGTGTTGTAGTCGTCTCCCGCCGATTCGACCGCCAATTTTGCAATTTCCCGCGCTTGCTCGAACTGACTGGTCGAAAAATAGCACTGGCCCAGGCACCAGTACCCGCCTTCGACATCCGGCTGGCGCTCGACCGCCTTTTTTACGAACTCAGCCGCCTCTTCGTATTTGTGGTCGATGTACAGTATTCGGGCTCGCGCCACGAGCGCCGAGGGAAGTTCCGGCTGCAGCGCCAGGGCACGGTCGCAGGCGGCCTGCGCCTCGGCTACGTAGCTGAAATCGCCGCGTGCGTGCCATTCCTGAAACAGGGTCAGGACACGTGCCAAACCCGCGTGCGCCGCAGCGAACTTCGGGTCCAGATTGATGGCGCGGCCGTAGAGCTGGATGGCCACCTCCAGATCCGCCCGGGTGACGCGGCGGCCATAGGAGCGCGCCCGCAGGTACAGGTCGTAGGCCAGCGGACTCTCGGTCGGTTTTGCCTCGATGGCCTTCAACTCTTGCGGCGTCAACGTAATGCGCAACGCCTCCGCCAGCTTGCCGGCGATCTCGTCCTGCACTTCAAACACATCCGCCATTTCACGGTCGTAGCGTTCGCTCCAGACCGGAAAGCCGGTGCGCGCGTCCACTAGTTGCGCCGTGATTCGCAGGCGATTTCCCGCCCGCCGGATGCTGCCCGCCAGGACGTAGCGGGCGTTGAGCTCCTGCCCGACCTCTTTTGCCGTCGCCGGCTTGTCTCGGAAGACCATTACGGTAGGACGGGGAAAGACGCGCAGCCCTTTGATCTTGGACAACTCGGTAATGATGTCTTCGGTCATCCCGTCGCGCAGGTATTCGTCCTCCTTCAAACCGCTGAGATTTTCGAAGTAAAGGACTGCCACCGATTTGCTCGTGTCGGGGGCGGTTGCGCGGGAAGGAGCGGCTGGACGATCACCGGAATCGAGGTCTCGCTTGAGGCGCATCAGATCCGCTTTCAGGTCGCCGGCTCTCTGATATCGAAGATCCCGGTCCTTTTCCAGCGCCTTTCCGATGACCCGTTGCAGCTCCGGCGGCAGCGCCGGATTGAAGCGTACCGCCGGGACCGGATCCTTGTTGAGAATGGCGTCGAAAACCACCGCAGAGGTGTCTCCCTGGAACGGGAGCGCGCCGGTGCCCATTTGATACAGCACGGCGCCAAATGAAAACAGGTCGGTTCGCGCGTCGGTCGACTGACCGCGAGCCTGTTCCGGAGACATGTAGGACACCGTACCCATCGCCGTCCCGGGTAGCGTCAGATTGTGAAGATCGATCGCCGTCTCGCTGTCATTGGCGAACTCCGGTCTTTCGATTTCCAGCTTGGCCAGACCGAAATCCAGCACCTTGGCCTGACCGCGGTCGGTCACGTAAATGTTTCCGGGCTTGATGTCCCGATGAACGATGCCCTTGGCGTGAGCGCATTCCAACGCATCGGCGATCTGAATGCCTAACTTCAGCAGCTCGTCGGTAGGAAACGGCTTGTCGGGGATGATCTGGGAAAGAACCTTGCCTTCCAGCAACTCCATCGCGATGAAATACTGCCCTTCGTACTCCTCGATGGAATATATAGTGCAAATGTTGGGATGGCTCAGTGAGCTGGCCGCACGGGCTTCCCGCTGAAAACGCTGCGAGGCCTGCGTGTCAGTGGCCAGACCGGGCGGCAGAAACTTCAGTGCCACGCGGCGGCCCAAGCGCGTGTCCTCCGCTTCATACACGACGCCCATGCCGCCGGTTCCGAGATTTCCCAGAATCTTGTAATGCGCGATTGTCGAGCCTATCACCAGTGCATCCACTTTCCGGCGCAAACTGGAGACGGCGCCGCCTGTTGAAAGGTATCAAGACTTGCGGAAAAGCGCAAGCTCGCTTGGGCTCTACTCGCAGGCACGCAGGAATGCGTCGGAGCGCGGGCCGGAACGGAAAAGGGCGCCCGAACCGCAGGTCTTACAGGGACGATTCAGGTTTGCAGCCGCCATCGGGATTGGATCATTGAAAATCGCCGAGCGCTCCGTCTAGTATGTTATGTAAGGAAGAGGCCGCTCCAAGGCGCCTCGGCGCAGCATCGCCGGGGCTATTACTTGCTCGGGCCGCTGGCTCGTTTTGCAGGCGGGAACGCGTCGCGAAAGGCTGTTTGGATCACCTTGATGGGATCGACTTCGAAAGAAAGCTCGCCATGAAAGTTGCGATCGAACTGAAAATTAACGGAAAGACGAAGAAGATTTCGACAGAGCCGGAAAGGTCTCTGCTGGAGGCGCTTCGGGAGGATCTGGGGCTGACCGGAACCAAGTACGGGTGCGGCGAAGCGCAGTGCCGCGCCTGCACCGTCCTTCTGGACGGACGGCCCGCGACTTCCTGCATCCTCCCGGCGAGGGAGGCAGAAGGCAAGGAGATCGTGACGATCGAAGGGCTGGCCCCGGAAGGCCGACTCCACTTCGTTCAAGAAGCCTTTCTGCAGGAGGACGCCATGCAGTGCGGCTACTGCATTCCGGGAATGATCCTGACCGCCGCGACCCTGTTGGAACGAAATCCGAATCCCAGCCGCCAGCAGATCGTGGAAGGGATGAATGGAAACCTGTGCCGCTGCTGCGGCTACCCGAGAATCCTGCGGGCGGTCGCTCGCGCGGCCGAACTGAAGGCTTCGCAGAAGGGCGAGACGGATGCCTGAACGCTTATCGAAAACGGAGGACTTCTCACCGGAGCGCTACGAGCTGAATCAGCCGCTCCGCTACCGATTCGAGTTGACCCGCAGAGGCTTCCTCGGTCTGGCGGGCGCAGGGCTGCTGGTCTCGGTTCGGCAAGACGGGCTTCTTTCGCAGTCAGCCGCCGCGCAGTCCGGCGAGCGAGTGTCGGCCCGGATTCATATCGCCAGGGACGGCCGCGTCACCGTCATGAGCAGCAAGGTCGAATTCGGCCAGGGCGCCCGGGCCCAGCTTACGCAGGCGGCCGCCGAAGAGCTGAGAGTTCCCGTCGAGCGGATCGACGTGATCCTGGGAGACACGGCATTGACCCCGGACGACGGAGGCACTTTCGGCAGCCGCACGACCCCCGTGACGGTTCCTTCGGTGAGGCGCGGCGCCGCCGCGGCCCGGGAGATTCTTATCGAGCTGGCGGGCCGCAAATGGAGCGCGGATCCGGCAACGCTGCGCGCCGAGGACGGCGCCGTCGTCGATGCTCCCGGGGGCCGGCGAATCACTTACGGGGAACTGGCCGAATGGACGGATCTGGAGGAGGCATTCGACCGCGCCGCTCCCGCCGAAGCGCCGCTGACGCATTACGATTCATGGCGGATTCTGGGCTCTTCCGTGCGACGGCCCAACGGCCGCGACATCGTCACCGGCGCCCACCGCTTCCCGGCGGACGTTCGCCTGCCGGAGATGCTGCACGGAAAAGTGCTTCGGCCTCCTTCTTACGGGGCCGTCCTGGAGAGCGTCGACCTGACGCCGGCCCGGAAACTGCCGGACGTCGTCGCCGTTCGAGACGGGAGCTTCGTGGGCTTCGCCGCTCCCACTTCATTCCAGGCGCAACAGGCCCTCGAAGCCGTCAGCCAAACGGCTCGGTGGACGCAGCCGGAGCATCCTTCCAGCCGGGAGCTGTTCTCGTACCTGAAGCAGAACGTCGCCTCCGGACAGACGGGCTGGGGAGGCCCCCGGCTGAGCGAACACGGGTCCGTCGAAGAGGGCTTCGCGGCGGCCGAGAAAGTCCTCGAGGCCTCCTACGAAATCGCTTACATTCAGCACGCCCCCATGGAGCCGCGAGCGGCGGCGGCTCAGTGGGAGGAGGGCCGTCTGACGGTCTGGACCGGCACCCAGCGGCCCAACGGAGTCCGAAGGGAGCTGGCCGAAGCCTTCCGCATTCCGGACAGCCGCGTCCGGGTCATCGTGCCCGACACGGGCGGCGGGTTTGGCGGCAAGCACACCGGCGACGCGGCCGTCGAAGCCGCCCGCCTGGCTCAGGAGGCCAAGCGCCCGGTCTCGGTCGTGTGGACCCGCGAAGAAGAGTTCGCCTGGGCCTACTTTAGACCGGCGGGCCTGATCGAAACCCGCGCCGGCATCGGCAAGGACGGCAGAATTCTTTCCTGGGAGTTCGTCAACTACAACTCGGGCGCCGCCGCGCTGGGCGCCTCGTATCAGATCCCGCACCGCCGAGAGGAGTTCCGCCCCTGCGACTCCCCGCTGCGGCAGGGCTCCTACCGGGTGCTGGCAGCCACCGCCAACAATTTCGCACGGGAGTCCTTCATCGATGAACTGGCCACGGCGGCCGGCCGCGACCCGCTCGAGTTTCGACTGGAGCACCTGCAGGAAGAGCGCCTGCGCAACGTGCTGGCACCCGTAGCCGAACGGTTCGGCTGGCCCCAAGTCGGGCGGACGGGACAAGCCGACCGGGGCGTCGGCCTGGCCTGCGGAACCGAGAAGGGATCCTTCGTGGCCGCCTGCGTGGAAGCGGCCGTCGACCGGAAAAAGGGCGAGATTCGCGTGTTGCGCATCTGTCAGGCCTTCGAGTGCGGCGCCATCCAGAATCCGGGCAACCTGCTCGCACAGGTGGAAGGCTGCGCCATCATGACGCTGGGCGGCGCCCTGACCGAAGAGATCCGCTTTGAAAATGGCCGGCTCCTGAACGGACGCTTCTCCCAGTATCCCGTTCCGCGGTTCCGGGACGTGCCGCCCATGGAGACGGTGCTGCTGAACCGGACGGATCTCCCTTCGGCCGGCGCCGGTGAGACGCCCATGATCGCCATCCCTCCCGCCATCGCCAACGCCGTCTTCAACGCGTCCGGCGTGCGCATCCGCTCCCTGCCGATCCACGGAGAAAAGCTGCGGCAGGCGTAGAGGCGTTTCGCGTGCTGCGTGCTCCGTGCTGCGTGCTGCGTGCTGCGTTCGAAGAGCGGGGTAAGGCGAGGTTCCCGACGGAGCGCCGGATGTCGGAGCGACCCGTTTCGGGTTGATTGTTTCGCGCTTGGCTCTCGGGCTTGTTGCTTGCGCGCTCACTTTTCGCTCTATTGTCGCTCTGGAGCAGTCAACCGCCCCGGGTCTGGCGGAGATTTGGCCAGAATCGCTTTGCGCCGGGGGCGGTCGCTCTGCCAGTTGTGCTGGGCCGGTCAGGGGCTGGCTCGGCGTCGGTTTATTGACAGACCTGTGCGAAACTCCGAAATTTTACAGCGATGCGCCTTTCTTAAAAGCGATAAGTAGGATATAGTTTATCTTCTATGCTGACAGGGACGTCGGAGCTGGCTCTTCGGACATTGGTGCTGCTGGCCTTGGAAGGGGGCGACGGACCCGTTTCACCTCGGCAGATGGCCGGTCGACTCAACGCCTCTCCCTCCTACCTGGCCAAAGTGACCGGCGCTCTGGTAAATGCGGGAATCCTGCGTTCGATCCGGGGGGCTCACGGGGGAGTCCTGTTAGCCCGTCCCCCTGACGAAATCACGCTGCTTTCTATCGTTGAGGCCTCCCAAGGCCTGATCGTCGGAAACTATTGCGGCGGAATCGCCGGCCATAAGGAGCCGGTCTGCAGCTTTCATCAGGTAATGCAGGAACTGCACGGCGCAATGATCGAAGTGCTGTCCCGATGGACGTTGAGCGACCTTCTGACTAGCCCCGCCAACCCAGACCCTGGAGGTCTTCATTCCGGTTCGGGCTGCAAGATGAGGTTCGACGGATGCGAAAAGTTCGCCGTCTCCAGTAACGATCGACCAGGGGCGGAGTCCGGAGAGGATTTTTGATGAAACTCCGCCTTTTGAATGACTCCTTCCGCTTCAGAGTTACCTCCGATGAATTGGGTCTGCTTCAGCAAACAGGTTCGCTTCTGACGACGAGCCGGTTTCCCGGCGACGACGGAGAAGTCGCGTTCACTTTCGGAATTCGGATCGAGGAAGGGATCTTGGAAAGCCGAATGGAAGCAGGCCCCGGTTCGCTGCAACTTTGCCTTTCGGTGCAGGATCTTCAGCTTCTTCTGGATCCGGACCGTGAGGGGGTTTACCTGAAGCGCCAATGGGGCGACCCTGCCGGCGCAACGCGCCGGGCCATTGCTTTTGTCGAGAAGGAGCGCCGTTCCTCTCCGCTTTCCGGGCCCGAGGATTGGATCTATGAAAAGGATGCCGATGCCACGTTGAAGACGGATTCTTAACCGTCGGCTTGAAAACGGGGATTGAATCCAGGGATTGCGATTCCGGACGTGCGACTGCCGCGCAGGCGCGGTTGGGAAGGATAACAGCCCGTGCTAAGACTGCTGGCGTTCGACTCGAATCGCTTCGACGCGCGGCCGATTTTCAATAACTGCATTTCGAGTTTCAGAAACTGGAATCGAATGGTGCAAAGGAGTTGAGACCATGAAGGGAATTCGATGGGCTTTTCAGATCACAGTGATTTCACCGGCCATTCTGCTGCTGGCTTTACTCACCGCTTCTGCGGAGACTCAGGTGCACCCGGAAAGAATTCACCTGGACAAAAGCAATCTGGAAGAAATCGAAGATCTTTCGGAATCAATGGCAAACTCCCTTCTGGACTTTTCCACAGCCGTGCGCCGAATGGATCTGAGCGAGGTGTCCCATCACTTTGCGGAGACGGTGCATTCGACTTCCTTCGCTGGACAGGCGCCCGCCCTTGACCGGCAGGTCAAGTGGATTTCTTTCGGCTCGGCGGAACTTTCCCACGAGGAGACGCGCGCGTGGGACAAAGCGGAATACGTCGATCTGTGGGCGCAGTTTCTCGGCCGGTATCGCAGTCTGGAGGATGCACGGTTCAAGGTCAAGGACGCGGAATTCAGTCGGGAAGACGGCATCGTTCGAGGCAGCGGCGGAATCAAGTTCTTTCTCGTTGGCGATTCGACGGACGGTCGTCCCCTTTGGGTCAAGGGGACCGGCAAGATTCATGCCATGCAAAAGAACGACTCCGAAACCTGGAAAATCGAAAAGCTCTTGTTTGACGAAATCGCGATCCAGAAATCGGAACGGCGCCTGTTTTCCGAGGTGAGCGAGCCGGCAGGCGTGTCCGTGTCGCTCCCCCCTTACGGATCTCCGGGCAACGACGATTTCA
The DNA here is from genome assembly GCA_964484155.1 of uncultured Acidobacteriota bacterium. Taxonomy (GTDB): domain Bacteria; phylum Acidobacteriota; class UBA6911; order RPQK01; family JAPXNP01; genus DATKAT01. Next base: position 28,010 of record CAZAEY010000018.1, on the reverse strand, counting down.
TTTACCGCGGCGCCGCCGTCGGAGATTTGAATGGAAACGGTTTCGTCGATTTGGTGGTCACGGGAATCAAGCAGACCTATGTTTACCTGAATCAGGGCGACGGGACCTTTCTGGAGCGCGCATGGGACTTGGGGATTCCCCCAAATTCCCGGGCGACGGCGCCACTTCTCCTGGATTTCGACAACGACGGCGACCTGGATATTTTCATTTCAGGCGTGGGGACTCAGATGCTCTTTGAGAACCGTCTGGTCCCCGACGGCGAACTGGTCTTTCGCGACATTTCCGCCGAGTCCGGAGTCTCGCTTCCCGCCTACGGATTCAGCGCCGTAGCCGGAGACGTCACGGGCAACGGGTTTCCCGACATCTACGTCACCTCCTACAACGCCTACGGGACGATCATGCCAAACTCCTGGCACCGGGCCACCAATGGAACTCCCAATCTGCTGTTCATCAATCAGGGGGACGGCACATTCAAAGAATCGGCGAGGGCTTGGGGCGTTCAGGACGCCCGCTGGAGTTACGCCGCCCAGATTCTGGACATCGACGGCGACGGGAAGATGGACATATACGTGGCGAACGATTTTGGGGAGAACGCTCTCTTCATGAATCGCGGAGACCATTTTGTCGATGAAGCCGAAGCGCGGGGCGTCCTCGATCCCGGCAACGGAATGGGGGTCGCATTCGGGGATTACGACAACGACGGAATCATCGACTTGTACGTGACGAATATGTCCTCCACGGCCGGCAACCGAATACTTGAGCGGCTGATGCCCGACACCGAGGCGGACGACCATGTGCTGCGCAAGCTGGCTGCAGGAAACTCGCTATTTAAAGGCAATCCTGACGGAACGTTTTCCGATGTAACCGGAACCGCGGGTCCGTTCGTCGCGGGCTGGGCCTGGGGAGGAGTCTTTTACGATTTTGACAACGACGGCTGGGACGATCTGTATTCAACAAACGGCTTCGTGACCGGGCAAACGATGAAGGACACATGAAGCTTTTTCTGGCGCCACGTCGTGGCGTCGACTGTTTCGGATGAAAAGGCTGGAAGCGACGCGTATCAGCAGGGGCACATGAATCTCATCTTTCGCGAAGGTTTTTCATTCAGCGGTTTTGAGAGGGACGCCCTTTTTCTGAATCTCGGCGACGAAACATTCAAGGATATTTCCGGGGTCAGCGGACTGGATTCCATTCTCGACGGCCGGGCCCTGGTTTTGGCTGACTTCGACAACGACGGCGACCTGGACGTTTTTCTGACGACCATCCAGGACCAGGGGCATCAGCTTTTTCGAAACAACGTCGGGCAGGATAACCATTTCGTTCGCGTCATTCTGGAAGGCTCCGCCAGCGGACGAGACGCCTTTGGAGCCGTGGTGCGCCTGAAAACCGATCACGGCATCCAGACGCGGATCAAGTCCGGAGGCCACGGTTTTATGGCGCAGCACGACCCCCGTCTCTTGTTCGGGCTGGGACAACTCGACCGAGCCGAGTGGGTGGAAATCCGCTGGCCCTCGGGAAACGTCGAACGTTTCGGCCCTGTCCGGGCGGGACAGACGTTGAACGTTCGCGAGCGGGACGATCGAGAAATGATAGTGACGGAAGCGACTCCCATGGGGGCTCTCCCCGATCCGATCGGCGCTGACGAGCGCCTGTGGCGCAAGCTGACCGTCCAGCCTGGAGAGCGCTTTCCCGCTTTTCCAGTTTCCGAACTGATGAATCCCGATGCAAAGGAAAAAGACTTTCAACCCGAACCAGGAGCGCGTTACCTTCTGAATTTCTGGGCCAGCTACTGCGGTCCCTGCCGTCAGGAAATGCCGGAGCTGGAAAGGCTCAAAAGCCGCTTTGCCGAGGCCGGAATCCGCCTGATTGGAATCGGTTTGGATACGGATTTCGATGCCGCTCGAGATTTCGCCAAGCAGGTCGGCGTCACCTACCCGCTGCTTCAGGTCGATCCCGCTCATCTCGAAGCTCTATTCGCGGATGCGGAGATTTTGATCCCCTTGTCGATCGTCGTGGACGGCGAAGGGCGTGCCGACGACGCCTTTGCAGGTTGGAACGCGGAGAAACTCGAGCGACTGGAAGCCTTAATTCCATGACTCGCTGCTTCTTTCTGGCCGCCGCGCTGATTCTATCCGTTTCATTCCTGGGAGCGGAGGACGGCAAGAGGCCTGGCAAGGTCCGTCTTACGGGAGACCTGCGCTTCCGGATGGAATCCGATTTCGACGGCGAGCGTGCCGACGGCGCCCCTCAAAGCGACCGAACCCGGGGGAGAGCCCGCGCCAGACTGACCGGCGCTGTGCAGGCCCGCCCGTGGATGCTGGTGGCCGCCAGGCTGCGGACAGGCGCCGTTGGCAGCCAGCAATCGCCTCATGTGACTCTGTTTGACCTGAATGGAAATCCCCTGGGAGACCGTCACATCGTCCCCGATCAGTATTACCTCCAGCTCTCTCGCGGGCGAAACCGCCTATGGGCGGGTCGAAGCCAGTTTCCCTTCTGGCGGCAAAACGAAATCTTCTGGGATGACGATGTCACTCCGACGGGAGTTTCGGGAAAGGTTTTCATTCCGGGAGCCGGCGAAAGTCTGCAACTGATCGCTGGTCTCTTTACGCTTCCCGACGGAGCGGTTCGGACCCAGGGCGCTCTCAAGGCCGTGCAGCTTCTATCGGAGACTCATGTTGAAAGCCGCAAAATACATTTGAAAGCGGCCGCCGCTTTCTACGACATCGATGGCCGCCACGGGGTTCGGCGCCTGCGGCCGGAATTTGCGGTCCGGGACTATTCCATCGTTCACAGCGGGATGGAGATTGGACTGGACGGCTTCCGGGTTCCGATCCGTATCGGCGCCGAGTGGATGCGAAACCTGAACGATAGCGGACCGTCGCACGAGAAACGAAATTCCGGTTATCTTGTTTTCGCAGCTCTGGGCAAAGCGGACCGGCCCCGCGCAGCCAGCGTCGCCTACACGTACGCCCGAATTGAAAAGTGGGCCATCCATCCTTCCTACGGTCAGGACGACTGGTTTCGCTGGGGAACGGCGACGCAGACCGACTCCAGCGATTTCAAAGGACACGAGTGGCGCCTGGACTACCGATTGAGCGATCACTTATCGGTGATGGGACGGGCGTTCAGCGTCGACGCTTTGAGCGACTCCAAACGGGCCAAGCGCCTACGGCTGGATCTGAATTACCGATTCTGAACCGGAGGCTCCGGCGGACGCCTTATTGCTGTGAAAAACTCCACCGGACGCCTCTTTCCGATAATTCCCTCTCACTGCCGCAGCCCCAATCCGGCGACGAGGACATAGAAAATTGTGTAGACCACTTCGGTGTAACCCAGTCTTTTCAGATTCAGTTTCGATTCCCGAAAAGCCGCTCCCCAGAACCCGCGAAAAAGAATTGGCGCGAAGGCCAACACGGCCACGAGCGGGAGCGCTTCCCGCACGAAGAGCAAAGCGAGTGCAGCGACCAGAAACAGGTGATAAACGATGCATTGAATGAGACGCCTCCTTCTCGATTCGGTTTTTATAAATTCGCTGACTTTCATTCGAACGAAAAAGATACCGCTTGAGAAATAGAGAAGGTTGACGATCCAGATTTGAAGGATCCGACTGTCGAGGCTCTCGGTAAACGCGTAGAGGGCTGCCGGCGACGTTAAAGTCAAAGCCACCGCGCCCAATAGCTCTCCCGCTAGAGTTCGGTCCCGACGCCGCAGAGACAAGGTCAGGTGGAGACCGAACAACATTCCCGCCGCCGCCCCAAACGGCAGCAGAAACCACAAGCGATGGGCTGCCAGGAGAAAGATCGCGGGCAAGAGGCCGGTCAGCAAGTAGACGAGCAGCCAGCGGCTCCACTGCCGCCGCTTGCTCTCTTCCGCGGAGCGTCGCCAGGTCCGGATCAACTTGACCAGCGGCTCGTGCGCCAGAAAAAGTCCCGTGAACGACAGCAACAGCAACGGAGCTCGGTGATCGAGTCCCCCGCCGGCCAGCCAAGCGACGCAGAACGAACCGTACAGAAGCCCCCACGCCCCGTGCTCGCCGGGGATCGGCATTGCGCGAACTCCGCTGTTCTTGTGCTTCATCTGAGGTCCCTGACAGCCTTGCAAACTGGTGAGTCGACAGTTGCAGCGCGATTGCTCGCTCGCCGTCCGCTGCGGCGACGACTGAAATCATCCCTCAGTTTGAGCCATTTCACGCGCCGGTGCGTCCGGCATCCGATTCTCCTTGGAAGCCGGAGCGCGAATTCTTCATTCTGATTTTACGATGCGGGCGTTTTACAGGCCGAAGGAAAGCGGATTTGCGGCGTCGCCTGCTTCAGCGTCGATGCTGCGGGGCCGATTTGTTTCTCCTAAGAGCACTTCTTTCGGCGCGAGACTTCGATCGCGTAAGCGACCCTTCCGATTCGAGAGGACACTCCAGCCGAGGGGACCGGTTCTTGCTTGTATTTCTCCTGAAATGCTGAATGTTGCGTTGCGCATCTTCGCTCTCGCCCTGTTCGTTACGCAGCCTGTCGGAGCCTTTACGGGCGAGAGGCGCCCCTCTGAAAAGGACCGGTCATCCAGTCGCGTCCAGGAAGCCTGCGAAGAGGCGCAAGAGGAGAATGAACCCGAGCGGCCTGAGCGGCCCCGCGTTCCGGTTTTCCACAATCTGCGATTTCAGGAGGACTGGTCCTGGCTACGCGAAGAAACCGATAGAGACGCCTATCACAGCCTGAAGTTCATCCCTCTGAGCAAGGATGGACGGCATTACCTCAGCATGGGCGGAGAGTTGCGCGGGCGGAGCGAGTTCTGGTCGGGTTTCGGGTTTGGATCGCGGAGTCCGGACACGGACGCGTTCGGGCTGCTCCGGACGCGTCTCCACGGAGACCTTCATTTCGGGGATCCGGTGCGGCTCTTTGTAGAAGGCAAGAGCGCCTTGGCGGCCGGGCGGAAGCTGCCGGGCGGCATTCGAACGGCGGACGTGGATTCGGTTGACGTTCAAAACGCCTTCGCGGACATTACCTTTGCCGCCGGCAACGATCGACGTCTGACCATTCGAACCGGTCGCCAGGAGCTGCAGTTCGGCAAACAACGTTTGGTCAGTCCGCTTGACTGGGCCAACTCCCGCCCTCGAATTTTCGACGGCATCAAAGCCTCGATCCGAGGGCCCGGCTGGCAGGTGGACGGCTTTTGGACGCGCCAGGTGCGAATCCGAAAGTATTCCTTGAATACCCGCGATTCTGGAGTCGACTTTTATGGCTTGTATGCCGTCGTCCCTTCGCATTTCGCCTCGACCATCCTGGAATTCTATTGGTTGGGCCTGGATCGGACCGCAGGAGCGTCTTCGGAAAGAAGGGGCACCGCGGGCGGCCGCCTGGGAGGCCGCTTGGGGCAGTCCCCTTGGGATATGGATCTGGAGGCCGCCTACCAGTTCGGAAGCGTTTCCGGCAGCGAAGATCGAACGGAGATCCGAGCCTACATGCTGGCCTGGCAACTTGGTCGCAATATTACGAGTAAAGGCCGGCCGCGCTTCACTTTGGGTTTGGACTTTGCTTCTGGCGACGATGATCCGACCGACCGGCGCAAAAGGACTTTCGACCCGCTCTTTCCTCTCGGGCATGCCTATCTGGGCTACATTGACGCGGTGGGTCGCCGCAATGTGTTCGCCTTGAATCAGGGACTCTCGTATTCACCTGTGGGGCGATTGAAGCTCGATCTGGAAGGGCACTTCTTCTGGCTGGCCAAAAAAGGCGATGCCCTGTATGACGCCGCCGGTCAGGTTTTGCGGGCCGGAAACCCGTCAGCCCCCCGTCGCACGGGAACGGAAATCGACCTGACCGGATCGTTTCGCCTGGACCGTCGTTTGACTTTTACTTCAGGATGCAGCCGCTTTTTCGCAGGACCATTCATAAAGGCCACCGGACCCGCCCAGGATATCAATTTCGGCTATCTGACTCTCCAGTATTTGTGGTGAAACTTCGAACCATTCGGGTAGCTGAACCGCTCAGCCTCCGCAGCTTCCCTTTTCGGCCGGACCTTACAGAATCAGCGCCTCCAGGTCGTCCGTCTTCAGAAAATAGAGAAGTGCCTGAACCGGGCTCATCAAATAGGAGTCCGGGCAAGAAGAGATCTTTTGAGCGAATGCGGCGGCGAACTCCAAGAGGTGCGTTTCCAGGAAGCGCTCCAAAGCGTCTCGGCACAATGCGGCGCCTTGCAGATTCCCTTCTGATTCGGCATAGACTTGCTTCAGCCGCAAAAATCCGGCGAATCCCAGTTCAGTGCTGATGTGGTCGGGCGGTTCCTCGGTCTGGGGCGAGTAGGCAAAGGCCTCGTAATAGGCCTTCAAGTCAGCCAGGATGGCAGCCGGATCCGCCAACAGCCGATAACTGATTTCCCGAGGGGACACCCGTCCTCCCGGGCCGAGCAACCTCAAGTAGACTCCCTCATCCGCCTGTCTGACCGACTGCAGAGAATCCTTCAATCGGTCATCCTGAAGGTCTGCAGCCAAGGCTTCCGCCTGCTCGCTCCATCCGGGACGGGGTCGCTCGAAGAGCATACTCAAAAGCCTCCAGAGAGCGGCTTCTTGCAGACCGCGGCGACAGGTCGCGTTCAATTCCACGGGGGTTCTCATTTTTCCTCCTGAATCAGCAGAGGAATCCAACCGGAACGCATCTTGCGGGCGCCCACTTCTTTTTGGGAGCCGTCCCAGACGGCGAATGCCACCTGAAGTCGAGCGCCCCTCGGGAGGTCTCCGGGAAGGGGCCGCAGCAAGATCACGGACCAGCCTGCTCCGGTGTACAATCCTCGCCCGTCCGAAGTCATCTCCCCCGTTGGGGCGAGCGTCCCCGGCCCCTCCGCCAGCAGATCCTCCACAGGTCGGGAGCGGGGACCGGCCATCAAGTTTTCAAGCGAACGCGCCGGCGAGTACAGATCGGCCATTTCAAGCTGTTGCGTCGATCCCGGCTCCAAGGAAGGGGCTTCGAAGGGATAGTGATCGACGGATGCGCCTGGATACAGCGCTTGGATTTCGTCGGCTCGGCCGTCCACAGCAGCCTGCCAGAAGGCGGACCAGTAGGTAATTTCTACGACGCGGTCCTCTTCGCCCATCTGGGGCGCCGGCAGGTCGCCTTCTCGAAGAGCCGGAAACTGGATCGCGCAGGCGTCGGCAAACAACCCAGGTCCAGGCCGATCGTCCCGGCTCGCGTCCTTCCACTCCAGGCGGAGCGCTATCGAAGACCCGTCATGCACTGCCTGCGCTCGAACCTCGTGGGTGGAAGGCTCCAACAGCCTTGGCTCGACCATATCCTGCAGAAGCAGCGGGACGGGATAGACCGGCGCCCGACTCCAGATACGGTCTTCAGGATCGATCGTGAGCTGGGCCTGATAAACGGCCTCAATCTCGCCGACCGAGACCGGAGGCGTCGTTCGGCAGCCCGTCACAGGAAAAACAAGAACCAGCAGGAGCATCCCCGCATCAATTCGTTTGTAATTCATGGCAAGACCTCCCTACGGCGTGTTGGTTCTCACGACCCCGTGAACCGGATCCAGCGCGGCGCGGATGTAGACCGGCTCCTTCATGGGCACGCGAACCACCTCATCGCCCGAATCGTCGAAGCCAAGCACCGTGTCGCCCTGCCTCCGCCAGCGGGAGACGATGCGTTCGGTCGAGCCGAAAAGCGCCAGCAACCCGGCCAATTCCGGGTCTTCGGCAGCGTTTCGATAGACCTCAACCGCATGGTCCGCTCCCGGTCCGAACATTTGCCGCAAGAATTCGATCGGGACGTGAAGCGGTGGGATGTAGTAGACATTGGGCTCCAGGCCGAACTGCGGGTACAGCGGGAGAGCCACCTTTCGAACGTGCACCAGGTAGTCCAGCGGATTGTCGGGACGAGCCTTTTCGGGCGTCGAAATCCACCCGACCGAACGGATCTTGCCGATGCAGGTAACGAAGCACTGCGGCTGGAGTCCGGCTTCGATCTTGGGGAAACAGCCGATGCATTTCTCGGAAGTTCCGGTCATGGGATTATAGAAGACCTTCTTGTAGGGACAGCCCTTGACGCACTCCTGGTAGCCCCTGCAGCGCCCTTGATCGACCAGAACGATTCCGTCTTCGGGCCGTTTGTATATAGATCCGCGGGGGCACGCGGCAAGACAGGAGGGATAGGTGCAGTGGTTGCAAATGCGAGCCAGGTAGAAGAACCAGACCATGTGAGGAACCTGAAGGTAGGCGCCGTTTTCAATGACGCCCGCGCAGTCGTCTTCGCCGACGTTTGGATAGGCGTAATCCGGCTCCTCGGCCCGCCAGCTCAACATTCGCTCTCCGGCCGGGGCCGCTTCGAAAAGGGTCCGCCCCTCATAGCGTCCTTCTTCCCAGTCCTGAGGGCCGAGCTTCTCCAGCATCCGCACGTCCCATCCCAGCGGATAGAATCCGTACGGCTTGGTTTCCACGTTGTTCCACAACATGTACTCCTGTCCTTTGCCGGAAGTCCAGGTGGTCTTGCAAGCCACCGTGCAGGTCTGGCAAGCAATGCACTTATTGACGTCAAAGACCGCGGCAAATTGCCGTTCCGGTCTCGATTCGGGGTACCAGTAGGACATTTCCCGGCCGATCTGCCAGTTGTAAACGCGTGCCATTATCTTCTTCCTCCTTCTTTTCTATTGCCCTTCGGACCGTACTCTCCCCTCAGGAAGCGCTTCATCCCGTCGTCTTCGTATCGCGGTCGCAGTCCTTTCGCTGCCGGACGCCACAGCCCTTGTCCATGCAGTCCGCCGGGCTCTGCCTTGGTGAATTTGACGATAGCTTCGCGGGGGGCGCCCGTCGGACAGTGGACGTCGGGAAGAAATCCCTTGCCGATTTCCTGTCCGAAGATCTCCTTTCTGACCAGAGAGTCGGTCATCCATGTGGGTTTGAGCCAGCTGCGGGTGGCCGACTGGTGGGAACCGGAGCGGAACATGGCCTGATAATTGGTCTTGGGGTTCTTGGCCAGCCCCTCGGGATGATTTTCCTGCCCTTCAACCGAGCCCGGAGTCGCCCCGTACATGTTGAACCACATGCGGGTTACTCCACGAGGCGTCCCCGGGTAATAGCGGGCCCGGCAAAGCAGCCTGGAAAAGCGGTAGTCCTTCTGGTTCTTCTGCCATCCCCGGAAGGGGCGATCGCTCGGGTCCGAATCCACCCAGACGTAGTCTCCGTCCTCAATCCCCAGCGACTTGGCGTCGTCGGGATGGATGTCGACGTAGCCCTCCGTCACGAACGGAGAACGGCGATCGTGACGGTAGATGTCGCCAAAGGGCCCGAAAAGGATCGCCACCATATCGGTATCGATCGGAGTGGTGTGGGAGCCATGGCGGTATTTGGGTGTATGGAAAATAAACCGATAACCGTCTGCGGCCAGAGGATGTTGCGTGCTCTTGACCTGGTCCCAGCTCTTGACAACGTTGCGGCCCTGGCGGGTATCTCCGGAGAGGTCGCCAACGGAGACTCCGTAATCCTCCGGGCCGGCCGGCCGGATCGCGTCGTGGGGCGGCGCCACGATGACGTTGGGTTCGTAAAATGTGGAATCGATCGGCTCCCGGTGGACGGGGAGGTTTTCACCTGCCTCGATGAACTCGTCTTCCTCCCGATACAGCTCGAGGCGACCCGTCTTGGTGTACCACGGCCTGGACTCGCTGACCTGTTCGTATCCGACGGCTTTCGGATAGGTGCGGTTCAGCATCAAAGTGGGAATCCCTTCTTTGGCCTTTGCTTCCAGCTCTGTGAAACGGTAGCCCCGGGTGTTTGAGGAATGCTCGAGGATCCTCTGGAGGTAGACGTCGGTTTCGGCTTTTTCGATGAAGTGCCAATAGTCGCGAAAGCGCTCGTCTCCGGTGAGTTTCGCGAGGCGTTCTCCAACCAGGGCCAGAACCTCGATGTCTCCGCGCGTGTCGAAGATGCGCGGAAGGGGCGTGCGCGGATAAACGGTCAGGAACGGGTTGGTGACCGAGCAGCACATGTCCGGATGCTTCAACTCGGCCCAGGAATCGACGGCGAACACCACGTCGGCCCATTCGCACGAGGTGGACCACCACCACTCCTGCACTGCGATCATCTCGATTTTGGGAAGAACGTTGACCACGGTGTTGTAGTGCCACTTGACGTTTCCAAGAATCGAGTTGGCATTGGCGAACCACATCGACTTTGTGGGAGCCGGCATATGAGTGTCGCCTGTCAGCAGCCGGTTCCCGACTCGCAGCGGATGGTCTTCGTGGTTGTAATAGTGCGCTGATTCGGCTTTCCAATACTGTCTCGGGCGCGCGGGCTTCCCTGGGTCGAGTTCGATGTCGAAGGGGTTCTCGTTGATGTACTGAGGCACGCCGTTGAACAGAGAAACCCTGTAATTGCCGGCGTAGGAACCGACATTGCCGGCGATCTTTCCCACGTTTCCTGTCAAACCGGCGAGCAGAAAAATGGCGCGGTCCTTGTTGTCGTTGTTGAAAAACTGGTTGGGGCCCATCCCAACTGCGAAGAGGGTTGAACCGGGAACTGCGGCGATCTGGCGGGCCAGGGATCTGACTGCCTGGGCCGGCGCCCAGGTAATCTCTTCGGTCGCTTCCGGCGTGAAATGCTGCGCGTACTCCCAGACCAGATCGAAGACGGGCCGGCAAGAGACGGTGGAACCGTCCTGCAGGCGAACTTCCACCGAACCCTTTAACAGTGCATTCCGCACTCGCGATCGGGCGCCCACCTCGTCGCGCGTGGCAGGCTTCGGTTCATCGCCCGCCGAATCCCACCATACGAAGTCTCCCCAATCGTTGCGCATCTCCTGGGAGATCAGGATGTCGCGCTGAAATCCGGGAGCGGGGGCGCGGTCTCCAGGTCCCAAAACCTGCGTCTGATTGGACAGAGGCGCGGGAGGGGCGCCGAAGACTTCCTCGACCCGCAAGTATTTCAGGGTGTCCATCCGGACCAGAAACGGGAGGTCGGTCCATCCCCGAACGTAGTCCTGATCGTACAGCTCCTCAGCCATGACGACATGGGAGAGACCCAGTGCCAGCGCCGGGGTGGTTCCCGGCCGCACCACGATGACTTCATCTCCTTTGCTGGCGGTGGCCGAGTATTCGCACGCGATCACGACGATCCGGGTTCCTTGCATTCGCGCCTCGGTCAGCCAGTGCGAGTCCGGCATTTTCGTGGTGATCCAATTCATCCCCCAAACCACGGCGATACTGGCCTGTTCGATTGCGCTCAGATCGAACTCGCAGGTCTGCTGACCCGTCACCATGGGATGTCCGGGAGGCAGGTCGGTGTGCCAGGAATAATTGTCGAAACCCCGCCCTCCCAGCGCCTGATCGGGGCCCACTCCCCGAATCCGTGAGTCCAGCAGGGCCATGGAATTGGCCATGCGGTAGAGGCCGAAAACCCTGGTTGCGCCCAACAGCGGCATTCCTCCCCTGAACTTCATGACCTGGGTGCCCGCCCCCTGGGCGGCGGCGATCATTTCTTCCTCGTAGCCCTGAGCCCGCAACCGCTCCGCCCCGTTCTCCCCGCTGTAGGTCGAAGCGATGTTCTCCAAAGCGGCGGCCACCAATCCTGCAGCCTCCTCATGGCTGACACGACGCCAGTCATCCCGACCGCGAAGGAAATAGCGCGACGGCGGGCGGCCGTCGGCGCCTCGGGGAAATCCGTCTTCCACCCATTGCTTGAAGCCGGCCCGTACCATGGGGTGACGCAGTCGCCGGTCTCCGTAGAAGCGCCGAGTCAGGGCCAGACCCTTTTGACAGACCCGAGGATCCCAGCGGTGTGTCGCGCGATTGCCCTGCAAGTCGGTCGCTTCGCCGTAACGCATGGTTGGACCGATACGCGTCATGACGCCGTTTCGGACGTAGGCATTGAGGATGCAATTGTGGGTGTCGTTTGGCGCGCACAGAAAGGTGAAATGGGAATCCGGGCGCCAAAGGTTGCGATAAACCTTTTCCCAGTCCCGATCGGGGTAATGAGCCAGTGGGTTCTCGATCGCTGCCAAATTCCAGGCGCCTGTGACAGACCAGACGAACGCCCCGAATCCTGAGTTTCGGGCGCGCTCGAGAAACTCTCGCCGGGAAATCTCGCTTTTTTTCATGGTTGGGTCTCCCAATTGCGGATGTAGGTAACGATGGCTTCCATTTCTCCCTGCGAAAGCATCCGGTGCGTCAGGGACGGAGATCCGAAAGCGGGCATCGTCGTCCCGCCCCTGCCTCGTCGAATGGTCTCGAACAGATAACGGTCGGTGGCAATCTCCAGGAGTACCGGGTTGTTCAAGGCGGGCCCTTCCTGGCCGCGCCCATCCTCTCCATGGCAGGAAGCGCAGGCGGAGGCGTACAATCGGCCTCCCAAAGTCACGTTACCGGTGATCCAGCGGGACTCATCCTCTGGAGCGGGGGGGTCGACTTCCGCAAGTGTGCGCAGGTAGCGCACAACTTCCTCGATCTCGCCCGGGCGAAGCCCCCCTTCCTTGTCGCCCCAGGCGGGCATGCGTCTGCCGGGGCGGCCCCGGCGGACGGTTTCCGTCAGGAATTCATCGGAAGCCAGAGAGAGAAAGTCGGGGTTGGCGATCGCCGGAAAGGGTTCCATGCCAGCATAGCGCCTGCCCTGCCCTTGGTCGCCGTGGCAGGCCGAACAAAAGGTGGTGAACAGGGTTTCCCCGTCGGTGGAAAATTCCCTTTCCCCCAGGTGCTCTGCCCGGACGCGGTCACGCGGCCAGTAGGCCTGGGGAACCGGAGCCCGCCGCAGCGAGAGGAGATAAAAATTCAGGAGTTCAATCTCAGAATCCGACAGTTCCATGGCCGGCATCTGAGATCCGGGCACCAGCTTTCCGGGAGCGCGGAAATGCTCTGCGAACCAGTTCGGCACCGAGCGCTCTCCTGAAACGTGGGTGAAGTCCAACTGACCCGGGTCCTTTTGACCCACCTGGGTGAGTTCGGGGCCGTCGTCCCCTCCGACTCCCCCGACCGCGTGGCAGCCCCTGCACCCCAGGGTGTGAAACAGCGATTTGGACTCCACTAGTCCCGGGGCCCCGACGCGGGAGGATAAAAAGACTTCGATCGCCGTCCGGTCCCCGGCCGGGATTTCGCCAAAAGAGGTTTTCCAAGGGCCCGTTTCTGCGGTTCGGTGCTGCTCCATATGCTCGTCGTACCAGCTCGACTCAAAACTCCTGATGCCGGCGCGAGAAAGATCGGGACCTCCGGCGTCTATTTCCTGTCCCGGACGCAAGGTTCCGCCCCTCCCCTCCAGGCTGTGGCAGTTGAGGCAATCGTAGCGTTCGAAAAGAGCCTGCCCGCGCTGCAATTGCGCCAGGCTGGGTACGGTCAAGTGGGTGTGGCAGGACCCGCACCCGGCATAGCTCATCTCGGGCAGCAGCATCGGCTCCGGCCAATGCGGGACTCGGCCATGGGCGTCGTCCTTTCGCGTGGCCCTCCCCTGCCCGCCGTGACAGACCGTGCAGCCATACTCCGCCGGATCATGGACGACGTCCGGATGCGCCCCGAATGCCGGATGTCCTGCGATCTCCTCTCCTCCTGCGATCATTCCGAGGTGACAGGTGACGCAACGATCGGTCGATTGAAGATCAGGCGCCACGATCTGTCGGAGTTGGATCGGGAACTGCACAGCTGATTCCTCAGGCAGTTGCTGCCTGTAGTCGATTTGCATACGTCGCCACTCCTGACGGAAGTGTTCGTCGGAAATGGCGGCGCCCAGGAGGACGATGCTGGCCACGCTGGTCCATAGCAGGAGGTGCTTGTTCTTGGTCATGGTCAGTGCCCCGGCCAGTGAGAAGGCGACCAGTAAAACTCCCAGTTCGGGCCCCGGAAGTAGTAGCCGATAATTGTCAAGACGATGAAGCCGCCCAGAAAACAGGTGAAAAGAGCCAGTGCGCCCGCCCGAGTGGAGTCGTAGCGCCTCATCGCCCAGATGGAAAAAGAGGCGTAGGCAAGCGTGAGCACGGTCCCCGGATTGACAATAGTGATCAGCAATTGCGGAACCTCGGGCCACCATTCCCTGAGCCACCCGAACCGGATGGCGAAAGCCTCGATAAGAATGCTGACGCTGATTCCAAACGCCGTGGAAATCAGGACCAACCTGACTCCTCCGGGGCCACCGAACCACTCTCCCGTCCCTCGCTTTTCACGATCCAAAAACGGAATCAGGGCCAATCCGATCAGAACGATCGCTGGGATGACGATGCCTCCTGTGAAGGCGGAAAATGCGACCAGCTCCTGAACGCCGAGAAAATACCAAGGCGCCTTGGCTGGATTCTCCGGTACGGCTGGATTGGCCAGCTCCTTCAAGGGAGCATCCACCCAGATCGCCAAAACCAGACAAAGCGCGATGGCCAGCATGAAAACCGCCGCCTCGGCGTAAAACAGATGAGGCATAGCAGGCACTGTATTTTCAGGGCCGCCTTGCGCCGCTGGACTGCGGCCCCGGACCACGGCGGCCAAATGGTAGGTTTTAACTGGCTGCTCGGTAAAGACCGGATAGGTACTCCGTTCCGGAGGGCCAAGCCGCTGGTCGGCATCGGCAGGGCGGACAATTCCTCCGTCCTTGCGGACCCTCCAGAAATGAACGCCCATCAACATCACGAGCAAGGCGGGCAAAATCATCACATGGAGCAGATAAAAGCGAATCAGCGCCTCCTCCCCCACATCATCGGAGCCCAGTAGAAGCAGCTTCTGGAATCCTCCCGGATCGAAGTAGGCGGTAATACCCAGTGCGTCGGTCACCTCGCGCGGAGAAAGGGCGATGTTGGCGCCGATGGTGATGGCCCAGTAGGCGAGCTGGTCCCAAGGGAGCAGATAGCCCGTAAAGGACAGCCCCAGAGTCAACACCAGAAGCGCCATTCCCACGATCCAGTTATATTCCCGAGGAGATCGGTAAGCGGCCGTATAGAAGGCTCTGGCCATGTGAAGAAACACTGTGACCACCATCAGGTTGGCTGACCAGCGGTGAATGTTTCGGATGAATCGCCCGGTGGGCACCACGTAGTGGATATCCTTGATGGAATCGTAGGCGACATCCGGATACGGCTTGTAATAAAACATCAGGAGGACGCCGGTGATGAACGTCAGCAGGAAGGACGCTGCGGTGATGACACCCAGCCCCCACGTGGCGGACCAGCGCAACGTCCAGCGATGCACGCGAACCGAGTGAAAGTGCAAAAAGAGGTTTCCAAACACGAAACTGGAGCGCGATCGGTCGCTTTCAGGCTTGCCCGAGCGAAAAACCGCTTCGCGAAACATTCGGGGAGTGGAGCGCAGATTCCACCAGAATCGCGCCAGAGCTCCGCCTTCGTCTTTGCGAAACTGAGCGGCGGGTTGGCTCATGCCCTCACCTTCGTTCCGCGGGGAACGCTCGTTCCCTCATCCACCAGGTAAGAGGACTCGCCCACCCGCGTGACCGCCAGCCAGGGGAGCGGACTGGGCGCGGGTCCCCTGAGCACGCCTCCCTGAAGATCGAAACGTGAGCCGTGGCAGGGGCAGTCCAGAACCCCGGGCGCGGTTTTGACGATGCAACCCAAATGAGTGCAGATGGTGGAGACGGCGTAGACCCCCTCGCCGTCCCGAAACATTACGACCGACCTTCCGGGCGGTACGAAGGGTTCCCCTGGAGCGAGGGTTTCTGGTATGGCTACTCGGAACTTTCGGGTGGGCGTCGGGAGCACGGCCGCCTTCGGCAGGCGTAGAATGCCCAGAGTGGCGAGGACAAAAGCTGAAATTGCTGACCATACGGCGGCCAGACCGAGAAAATCCCGTCTCGGGATCGGTTCGGGGTCGAGTCTCGATCCTCCGGAATGAGAAGCCTGCATTTCTCTCTACCTCCAGCAAGTCGTGAAAACGGTTCGTTCCATGGCGATGGCATCGACGGGACAGCGCAAGGCGCACAATCCGCAACGAATGCAGCGGTCCTCGTCTTTGAGGATCAATGAGTTATCTTCAGGATCTGGAGTCGGCCCCAACAATTGCTCGGTCAGCTCGCGCAGCGAGTCATCCAGGGGCACGGCGCTCAGGGGAACGATTTTCAAACAGACGGTTGGGCAAACGTCGACGCAGCCGCCGCACAAGACGCAGCGCTGCCCGTCAAAAACCGGCGTGATGCCGCAGTCCAGACACCGCGAAGCTTCACGGCGGGCCTCCTCCTCGGAGTAGCCCAGTTCCACGAGCCGACCGGGGCTGTCCAACCGATTCTCCGGCGGCAGGACCGGTATCTGGACCCGGCGCAAGCTTTCGTAGCCTTTTTCGCGATAGTAGCGATCCAGGGTCAGCTGAAATTCCAACACTTCGGCCCGCAGCGTATGGCCGGTCAGATAAGCGTAGACGGCGCGAGCGGCCTTCTTGCCGGAGGCCACCGCGTCGATCAGCAACCGCGTGCCATGAGCCAGATCGCCCGCGACGAATACTCCAGGGGCGGTCGTCGACTGAGATTCCGGGTCCAGCTTTGGCCATCCCGGTCGAAACTGTTCGACGTCCTGACCGCCTTCCGCGAGAAAACTCAGGTCCGTGCTTTGACCGACGGCCATCAGAACGCTGTCACAGGCGACCTGATGGGTCTCCGAGTCGTCAAACACGGGATCGAAGCGGCGGTTTTCGTCATAAACGCGCGTACAGCGGCGAAAAAGGACGCCTATGACTTCTCCCCTGTCGTTCCTCTGAATCTCCAGAGGCCCCCAACCGTTGAGCCGCTCAATCCCCTCTTCATCTCCTTCCAGAATTTCAATCGTGTCGGCGGGCATCTCCTCCAGGGTCTCCAGGGAGACCAGCTTCACCGTGGGCCGTCCGGGAAGGCGGGCAGCCGTCCGCGCCGCATCGTAGGCGGCCTGCCGAACCACAGTCCGAGCCACGTCGTAGGCGACATTTCCGCCCCCGATCACCAGCACATCTCGCCCAACCTCGACTGGCTCCGCCAGCGCCACGGATCGCAGGAAGTCAACTCCCCCAAAAACTCCCGGCCCCCTTTCCCCGGGAAGCCCCAGTTCACGGGAAAGCTTTGCTCCCACGGCGATTACAACCGCCGAGAAATCGTCCCTGATCTGCTTGAGGGTGATCCCCTCACCGACCCGAACGCCCAGTTTCAGTTCTACGCCCAGGGCCTCAATGACGGAAATTTCACTGCGAATCAGTTCGGCCGGAAGCCGATACTCGGGAACCCCAAGAGCCAGCATTCCGCCTGCGATTCGTTCGGCTTCGAACACTACCGGCCGAAAGCCCAACAAGGCGAGATCGTGTGCTGCCGACAAACCCGCCGGCCCTCCGCCGATCACGGCAACCGCCTGCCCGGAGGCCGGTTGGAACTTTCCCTCCAAGGCGCCCCGCAGCAGCCAAGCCATTTCTTCGGCATCTGCGGCCACCTTTGGAACATAGGATCGAATCCGGGAGAGCAGCTGCGGCTCAGCTTGGGCTTCCGGGCCGAAGCGCTCGCAAACGAAACGTTTCAAGGCCCTGATGGCGATCGGACGGTCGAGACCCAGGAAGTTTCCGTCCGCGTCCATCCGCGGAATCCGACCGCGTCGGCAGGCAGCCTCGCAGGGCGCTCCACAGATCCGCCCGCAGATCGAAGCAAACGGATTTGGGCCGCGAGCGATCAGATAGGCCTCTTCAAAACGACCGTCGGCGATCGCGCGTACGTAGCCTCTGGCGTCCGTGTGCACAGGGCAGGCTCTCTGGCACGAGATCAGTCCGCGATGATAGCCTTCCTCCGGCGCCGCCACCTGCAACTCCGATCGATCGGGTTGACCTATGACTTCCAGCAACGGTTTCATGCCGCGTTATCGCCTTCTTGAAATTATTCCAAGCTTGATTTGCAATTTGCATACCAGCCTGTTCTTTGCGCGTTTCTTACACGGATTCCGTTATTGCCTGCGTCATTTCACCCAGCATCCGGTCATTTGACGCACTCTGCTCCGGGCCCTTCGCAGCTCGATTCGGTTCGTTGCGGCTTTGGTCTTCGGAACGCTATCGCTCGCCAGGGGATGTGGAGCGCCTTGAGACGGAGAGGACGGATTGCCGCGTTCGGGAGCAGAGCTTAGGCTTATCAAGACGGCCGCGACGGATCTTTGCCGTCCTCACGACGGAGAAACGAGAGTCTGCTCCTGAGCTTTCACGACCGGCCGCACCTGCCGGGCGGTTTCATGATTTCAGAGCAACCTGTATATTCTTGTTGGGTTGGATTTCCGCGGTCAGGCTGGCAGCCACGCGGAGCCCGGCCCATCGATTTTGAAGATCATGTCGAAGTTCAGTCCACCCGCAACCGCCTTCGTACTTGCCGGCGGCTCGAGTCGAAGAATGGGTCGGCCCAAGGCCTTGCTTCCATTCAGAGGAATTCCCCTGATCCAGCACTCCATTGAGACATTTGCGAAGCTGAATCTCAATCCGTGGATTGTGGGAATGGACCGCGACGCGTTTTCCGATAAGGATTACAAAGATCGGATGCTTCTGGACGAGATGCCGGGCATGGGCCCGCTCGGCGGCATCCACGCCGCTTTGCAGTCGTCCTCAACAGAAGCCAATTATTTCCTTCCGTGCGACACTCCCTTGATTCCCTCGGACCTCTTCATTCATTTATCTCAGTATTGGTCAAGCGGAGATATCATCGCACCCAAGGACAGTCTCGGAAAATTGCATCCCCTGTGCAGCCTGATCTCCATCTCCGCACTGGAGGAAATTCAGGATTTCCTGCGACTGGGCGGGCGAAGCATTCTCGACTTCCTAGAGACGACGCGGCTGCGAACCGTATACGTAAACGCCGCCGAAAAGGGGATTCCAGACCTATGCTTCTTGAACATCAATTCCCCTCGAGACTATCGACGCTTGAAAATGAGAAAACGAAGCTTCGGAATGCATCGCCGGGAGAACTGAGCCCCTCCTTGCCGAACAGTTAGTCCTGGCCCGCCACTCTCATATCTTTGTTATCTTCCCTTTCGGAAGATCCTTTTTTCGAAGCCCGCACCATTCCATCGCCATTTTCGAGAGCCTTTTTCGCTGCTCCGCCGGTACGACGGAAGGAAACGGGGGTTCCCCTGCCGCTGTCAGCTTTTCCAGCAGAGCGACCTGATGCAAAGTCGTGCGGGCCAAGACCGCAGGGCTGACCACTTCGTCGGTCTCTTTTCGGCTGTGGTGAAAGTGGCGGGCCGCTGCGAAGGTCTTTCTGTAGTACCAGGCGCTGGGAATTCCCGCCAGATTCAGGGGAAAGTGATCGCTGAATGGGGACAGTTCGATCGTCGGGTGACCGGGAAAACCGGTCTCGCGACACACCTTCTCCACGAAGTCCCTCAACTTTTCCGAGCCCGTGCAATAAATTTCGGTCCGCCCCATCCAGCCGCCCATAGCGTCGTTATTGAGAGCGAACCGAATCCGGGAAAGGTCCGGCTCGTGCAGCAGATAGTGTCGCGCCCCTTCGGAAAGCTGCTCCTCGGTTCCAAAGGAAATGAAGCGAAGCCCGCTGTAGGGCGGATTTCGGCTGAAATGGCGCGCGAGTTCCAGCATCACCGCCACGCCGCTGCAATTGTCGTCGGCCCCCGGATTGTTCAGCACCGAGTCGTGATGGGCCGAGACGATCGTCAGTTCATTCGATCCGGCGCCCGGCAGATCGGCAATGACGTTCTGAGAGACTGCTTTTTCGACCTTCGTCTGCAGCCGAACTCGAATACGGTCGACTCCGTTGCGGGTCATCTCCCATGCGGCGGCGTACGGGACGTTTACAACCGGGCAGCGGATTCTGTCGACCCAGGCCCGCGGAAACCCGACGGCGACGGTCCAGTCGAAGGGCAGCCGGTCATCGACAACCAGCACCGCGGCCGGATCCGCCTGCATCAGGCTGCCAAACCTGGCGAAATCGAATAGCTCGGAGGAATACACCACAGCCGCCCGGGAAGCGGGACTCTCCTGCCAGCAGCCGTCCTCCGGAATCTTCTCGATCGGCATCAAATCCGCCTGAATGCCGTCGGAAGGAGTCGATGGGGAGTGGGCGGCCGGATAGGCGGGAATCTTTGCCCATCGGCCGTTTTCGCGCCCTTCGAGTTCACAGAGATCGAAATCGAAGGAAAGGCAGGGAAATTCCTGCCGCTGCACTTCCAGACCCAGGCTCCGAAGAGCGGACTCTATGCGCTCCGCCGCTTCACGCTCTCCTGCCGTGCCCGCAAAGCGAATTCCGATTCCCGTCAGGTCGCGAACGTGTCCCATCAGACGACCTTGCAGTTTCGATTGCGATCTGTTCGAGTCGTTCATGGCTTCCAAGAATCGTACACGTTTATTCGGGCCGTCGTCGGAAGGAGGAGCGCCTGTTGGAAACTCAACTTCTGCGACCGCCGGATGTCGGAGCGACGGATCCCAGCAGCGGGGTCCGTTGACGGAAGGCCAACTGAGGACGGGTCAGGTGTTCGGCCGTGCGGTTTGCCAGGAATCAACGCGCCCGAGACGGGCGCGTCGCTCCGACAATCGCGCTGCCGAGACCCGCGAGAGGCATCGGCGCAAAAAGCCTAACCCTCTGAACTCGGAACTTTGAATTCGAAACCTGGATCTCGTGCGCTCAGCGCCTCGCGCCCTTACTTCGCCTTCTTCGCCGCCTCCATCTGCAACGCCCTGGGGAAGAGGATGTTGTTTTCCTTGTGAACGTGCAAGTGCATGTCGCTTTCCAGCGCAGCCAAGGCGTCGAGCATTGCGCGGTAGGTGTTGCATGCCCATTCCGGGGGAGAGTAGTCATCCGACAGCTCCCGAAGCTTTTCCAGGCCGCCGCCGGCGGCATCATGTTCGTCTTCCATCTGGCGAATCGGATTGGCCAGCGAACCGCAGTGAAATTCGGGCGCGGTCGCACTGGCTTCCAGCTCTCTGACCATCGGAAACAATATGCGCTCCTCTTTCAGCATGTGACTGGACAGCTCCTCGACCAGCTCGACGAAGACCTTTCGGATCTGCAGCAGGCGCGGATCGGCCTCCCCGTGAACTCCGGCGACTTTGCGGGTCATAAAGTCCAGCCTGGACAGCTCCTCACGAAGGTAAGCGTGGTGGGTTCGCTCGATCAGGTCAGCCAGTTCAGTCAAGGGCATAGATGCGAAATCCACATCCGGTTCCGCCGCCGGTTTTGATGCGGCCTCTTCCAGCGTCTTCAGGAATTCCTGCGGATCCAGGCTCTTCTTTTGACAGGCCTCCTCCAAGGTCTTCTTGCCTCCACAGCAATAATCGACTCCCGCCAGCTCGAAAACTCGGGACAGGTGCGGCCGGCGCGTCACGATTTCTCCAATGGTATCCTGCAGTTGAAATTCAGCCATAGCTACTTCTCCTTTTCTACTTAATCTGGTTCCAGGTTTACTGACTCTCGCTGCCAAGAGCGTCGAATTTCGCGAAGCAGCGCCTCGGGGTCGAAGCCGTAGGCTGTTGCCGCTTCGAAAACAGTTTCGAAACGCGCCATGACGCACCCGACGCAGGCCATGCGCAGGCGAGTGAATGCAGCTGCCGACTGCGGACATCGGGAAAGGACTTCCCCGACGGTCCACTGCAGGCTTGGGGCGGTGACTTTCGCTCGGGAATTTTCCACTTCGGAATTCAGACTAGCGGGTTGGGAGGATCGGTTCTTTGCGCTGGATCAAACAACTGCAAATTTATTTAGCGGAGGCGCCTAAGAGGCGGTGGCGTTCCGGCATCCGTCTTAACAGTCCAGATAGGCTGTTAAGCCAGTCCGTCGCGCGGCGGATTCAGGTCTTCCGCAATGGATACCAGCCCATGGGGGCTGCAAACGACGATTCGCCTGCGACCGGACCGGACGATCCCTTGCTGCTCCCAGGCGCTCAGGATTCGACTAACTGTGTGAAGCGTCGTGCCGGTAAGCTCGGCGAGGTCCTGCCGGGAGATCGGAAACTCGATCAGAACTCCGTCTTCGACTTTGCGGCCGGCCTGACCAACCAGCCGCACCAGAGCGCGTGCGACCCGGCGCTCCACCCTCTCGGTGGCCAGTTCCCTGTAACGCGCGCGCAGGCCGCTTAATTCCTTTCCCAGCAGGCCCAGCGCATTGATCGCGATCCGGGGAAATTGTTCCATCAGGCGATCGACTGACGCCCGATTCCAGGTCATGGCCCGGCAGCGGGTGACGGCAGTCGCCGTGGCCGGATATTCGTCCCCGCCGAAGAGGGGCACGCAGCCGAACATCTCTCCCGCCCCCGCGTATCGCACCACGATCTGGTGCCCTTCCGGAGTGACCTGAGTGACCTTGACTCGTCCGGATATCACAACGAAGAATTTCGAGGCCTTCTGCCCCTGAACGAAAAAGTTGGCGTCGGGCTCCTTCTCCATTCTGTGGGCTGCAGCTACTACGATTTCGAGCGCTCCCAAATCCAGTCCCTCGTATATGCGAACCCGCGCCAGAGGCTGTATGTTCTCATTCGGCAGATCAGCCAATCGTTTTCTCCTCAACTTCTTACAGCTCCGAGCAGGCTCTCCGCGTTCAGAAAAGTGTTTCCCGATTTCCTTTGCTCCCCATTGTCTTGGACCATTCCAGACGGGTCAACGCCCTGAGAGCGGGTTTTTCGGACGCTTCGAAACCGCTTGAAGTCCGTCGCATTATGCAGCGCCATCCGAGGGGCGGAAACGCAATGCCAGCAGGAAACAGGCGAGAGCTGTTAGGGCCAGCGAAATGAAACCGAGCGAGTAGGAGCCGGTGGCCTGGCGAATCGCGCCCACCAGCAAGGGCGGGAAGAAGCCCCCCAACCCTCCGGCGGCGCCCACCAACCCCGTTACGCTCCCGACAGCCCGAGGAAAGTATTGGGGCACGAGCTTGAATACGGCGCCGTTTCCCAGTCCGATGGCGGCGGCCATTCCCAGAGCGCCGATGGTGAAGGTGCTCATCAAGGGGCAGGCGAGAAAAAGAGCGAAAGCTGCCGTTACGGGGAACACCCACAGCAGCACGATCCTTCCGCTGAAGCGGTCGGACAGGAAGCCGCCGACCGGGCGCATGACTGTGGCGACGACCACGAATCCCGCGGTGCGAAATCCGGCGTCGGTGGGCGTCAGATCGAAGATATCGGTCAGGAAAGTCGGCAGGTAGATGCTCATGGCGACGAAGCCGCCGAAGGTCAGAAAGTAGAAGACGCCGAGGACCCAACTGGTGCGCCGACGTAGCGGCTGGATCAGGTCGCGAAGCGTTTTCACCGAGGCGGTCCCAACGGGCGCGTTGCGGGCCCACACAAGAAACAGAACCAGCCAGATCAGGACCAGAACGGCGGGACCCCAGAAACCCCAGGAGTAGCCCATAGCCGCGGCCAATGCGGGCGATCCGAAGGCCGCCACCGACTGACCGATGTTTCCGGCGCCGTAGATTCCCAGCGCAGTGCCCTGCTGGCTGGGGGGGAACCAGCCGCTGACGAACCCGACTCCAACGGAAAAGCTGGCCAGCGCGATTCCGACGAACAGGCCGCACCACAGCAGCATCGAGTAGCTTTCGACCCAACCGAGAAGGCCGGCGGGAACAACGGCGCAGGCCATGATGGCGGGAAACACAATGCGCCCGCCATACCGGTCGGTCAGCATGCCA
This sequence comes from uncultured Acidobacteriota bacterium, assembly GCA_964484155.1. Taxonomy (GTDB): domain Bacteria; phylum Acidobacteriota; class UBA6911; order RPQK01; family JAPXNP01; genus DATKAT01. The sequence goes on along the minus strand of CAZAEY010000018.1, from coordinate 4,507 downwards.
AGAGGAATTCGCCCCAGCGAACCGAGGATCACGGGAAGCGCGATGGCGACGCTGACCTGGAAGGGATCGAGTTCGAGCCGCTCCCGAATGATCGGCATCATCGCCGATACGGAGCCGAAAACGGCGAAGCAGACGGCAAAGGCTCCCGTGCCGAGAACGAGCTGCCGCGCTCTGCCTGCAGGCGCAGGAGCGATCGTCCTTTCCGTCATCCGCGCTCCAGAGCGAACAGATACCAGAGCAATCCCAGATTCAGGCCCAAACAGACGAGGCTGGCGAAGGCGGCCGGCCAGATGACGGAGTCATCTCCCCCCAAGTAAGCGCTCATGGTGGCCGTCAACAGCCACAGTTGGATGACGACCAGCGTCAAGACGAAGCACAGGATTCCGTACACAACAGTCGTGCGCCGGCGGCGAGGAATCGGTCGGGATCCCGCTTCGAGACTCGTTCGACTCATGTGCGCAGCTCCACTCCTGTGGCGTACAGCACACCGTCTCGGATTTCCAAGCTGATTCGAGGCAGCGGCAGTCGCGGGGGGCCGGCCAGCGGACGCCCGGTGTGCAGGTCGAAATACCCGTTATGGCATGGGCATTGCAGCTTGCTCTCCGGAAGGACCGGTCGAACCGGACAGTGCAGATGCGTGCACTTGTTGCTGTATGCGAGAAAGGTGTCCTGGTCGGGCCGAATCAACAAGCAGAGCTGACTGTCCGGGTATCGAAATCCCAAGGAGCTGCCGACGGCCACATCCCGGACTGCGGCGATCGCCTTTTCGGACGGTTTGCCGCGACGCTTCCGGAATTGGTTGTGCAGAGCGATCCAGAGCTGCCCGACGACGAAGGCGCCGCTGGTCAGGATCATGAACTTAGTGAAATCGCGCCGCGCGACGTAGTTGTCCTGAGCGGTATCGATGGGGAAATCCTGCCGCCATCGAGGCTGCTGGTCGTAGGGCCGCCCGTCGGGGCCGGGCGACAGGCCGCTCTCATTGCCCGTTGTCATGATTGATCCTCCGAATCCGAAGCTACAAACAACGCGTCTTCGATGACGTTGAGTCGAACGGTGGGCTGGCCTGCATCATGCAATGCCTCGACGACGTCGACTCGCTCGATCTGCGATGTGACGGGAAGCATCATGTTCACTTTGGTCGAGATCCGTTGTCCGCCAAACTGAAAATGGCTGGTCGGTCGCGATCGTCGCCGCAAACGCTCGATTTCCTCCCGGGTACCGAAAAACAGGGCCTGGCTGGGACAGACGGTGGCGCACATCGGTTTTTTCCCCACCGAAGTCCGGTCGTAGCACATGTCGCACTTCATCATCAATTCCTGCGCCACCTCCATTTTGGGGACTCCGAAGGGACAGGCGAGAACGCAATTGCTGCAGGCGATGCAGCGAGGCTTCCGAGCGGACTGCACGACGCCGTCCTCAGTTTTCTTTATGGCGTCGGCGGGACAGACTTCAGCGCAGGTCGGCGAATCGCAATGCATGCAGATGACCGGCACTGTCTGAGTGGAATGGCTCCGCTTCACAACCTCCAGATGAATCATCGAATGCCCTTTATGGGTGTCGCATTCGGTGCAGGCCTGTACGCAGGCCTCGCAACCGATGCAGCGATTGGGGTCAATGAAAAACTCCAGGTGTTCAGGTACCGGCATCTTCCTTCAATCCTGCAATTCGTCGTTGCGGCGTCGCTGCCGCCAGCGGCCCTTTCCTCCGAATCCGTCCGGCCGTAAATCCCTGATCCTCCTCATTGCTGCGGCTCCATTCGCGAGTCGTATTCCGGCGGCCCTTCGGCCCGGCGCAGTCGAACGGCGCAGACCTTGTACTCCGGAATTTTGGAGATCGGGTCCTGCGCCGATATGGTCAACTGGTTCACGCTCTTGGGTCCGGCCCAGTGATATGGAACGAAAACCGTGTCGGGTCGAATGGTGGAAACCACTTCCGCCCGGAGCGTTATCGACCCCCGCCGCGACTCGGCGGTAGCCCAGTCTCCGTCGGCAATTCCCAATCGCCCTGCCAGCCGCGGGTGGAGTTCGATCCGCGGCTCCGGATATTGCTTGACCAGCGGTCCGATCCGACGCGTCTGGGTGCCCGACAGGAAATGGCTCACCACGCGGCCGGTCGTCAGAATCAGAGGATAGTCCTCGTCAACGACTTCTGCGGGAGGCGTGTAGGGAGTCGCATTGAACCTCGCTTTTCCATCCGGAAAATAAAAAGGTCCCGCTCCCCTGGCTACAGAGTTCCAGGAACCCTCTTCGAAGAGACGCGGCGTTCCCGGGTGGTCCACGGGATTTCCATCCGGATCCTGACTCGGGCAGGGCCAGAAGACTCCGTAGTTTTTTTCGACTTTTTCCCAGGTGATTCCCGAGTAATCGGCGATACCCCCTCTGCTGGCCTGCCGCAATTCCTCAAAGATTTCGCGAGGATGAGCGAAGGTGAACCCGTGGGGCCGACCCAGCGCCTGGGCAATGTCCTGAATGATGCGCCAGTCCTGACGGGCTTCTCCGGGCGGCTCCACGGCCTGATTGATCTTGATCACCCTCCCTTCGATCTGCGTGACGACCCCTTCGTCCTCTTCATGCAGCGATCCCGGCAATATGATATCGGCATGGTGCGCGGTTTCATTGAGAAAGAAGTCGACGGCCACGTAGAAATCCAGCTTGTCCAACATGGCTTGAACGAATCGATTGTCTGGAAGCGAAACTTTCGGATTAAAGCAAAGGCTCAACAGTCCCTTGATCTCGCCGGAGTCGATCTTGCGAAAAATCTCGTAGGCGTCGACCCCTTTGCCGGGCAACTCGTCGGGATCCACTCCCCACACCTGCGCCACGTGAGCCCGATGCTCCGGGTTGTCAATGTCTCGAGCGCCGGGAAGCTGATCGCACTTTTGCCCGTGCTCCCGCCCTCCTTGTCCGTTGCCCTGCCCGGTAATGGTCCCGTATCCGCATCCTTCGCGTCCGATGCGGCCCGAAGCGAGCACAATGTTGATGGCGCCTAAAACGTTCTGGACTCCGTGCGTATGATGCTCGATTCCGCGTGCGTGCAGCAGAAAGCTTGTTTTCGCCCGACCCCAGACTTCGGCAGCCTGCCGGATGAGGCGTTCGGCGATTCCGGTCTCCTCGGCGGTCCGCCGAGGCGTCCACTCCGCCGCCTGGGCGGCGACTTCATCGAATCCGAGGGTGTGCTTTCGAATGAACTCGTGGTCCAGCCAGTCATTTTCGATCATCAGGTGCAGAATGCCGTTGAACAGAATGACGTCACGTCCGGGCTTGACCGGCAAAAACAGATCGCACGTCCGCGCAATGGGGGTGATGCGCGGGTCGACGACGATGATCTTCGCCCCGTTTTCCCGAGCCTGCCACACGTACTCGGTAGTGATGGGCGCGCACTCGGCGACGTTGGCGCCGCTGATCCAGACCACTTCGGCTTTCGGAATGTCGGACCATGGGTTGGCGGCACGATCGATTCCAAACGCTTTTTTGTTGCCGGCCGCTGCGCTGACCATGCAGAGTCTGCCGTTGTAGTCGATGTTTTCGGTCTTAAGACAGACCCGGGCGAACTTGCCCATCAGATAGGTCTTTTCGGTCGTCAGACTGGCGCCGCTGAGCAGGGCGAAGGCGTGGGGGCCGTGCTCCCGTTGAATTTTCTCGATGGCCAGGGCGACGGTTCCGATTGCCTCGTCGTATGGGATATCCCGAAAGCCGTTTGGCGAGTTCGGGTCCCTTTCGAGCGCATGTAGCAGGCGATCGGGATGGGAGCCCTGCAGGTATCGCTTCACGCCTTTCGGGCAGAGCATCCCGCGGTTGAAGGGAAAGTCCACCCAGGGCTCGAATCCGATGACCTGGTTGTCCTTGACCTTGAGCTGAATGCCGCACTGCTGGCCGCAGAAGCAGCAATGCGTCTGGACGACGGCGTCCGGTTCCAAACCCGAATCCAACCGCATTCCTTTCGCCTCCGCCAGATGGGGGCCGAAGCTTTCGATGATCGCCAGTCTGTCGGTCGGCTCCTTGGCCACGTTCAGTCCCTTCCTTCGACGGCGCCGGGGCGCAGCGCGGCCTGCCACAGCCTCCCCTGAGCCAAACCCAGTGAAAGTCTCCGGCATTTCGGGCAGATCCACTGGTAGTGCGGCGCTCCCGTTGCGGATTCAATTTCGTAGCGGTAACCGAGTTGCTTCTGCACTTGGATCAGGTCCTCTACCTGCATGCGGGAAGCGAAGCGCTCGCCGCAGCGCCTGCATTCCGCCTGCTCTCCCCGCTCTCCGGCGTCCTTGTAAAAGGCCACCCCGATTTGGGCGGGACGCTGGAATATGTGGAAGAACTTCCCGAAAGGCAGCCACAGGAGCGTGAAGATTACGCTGACCGCATGAGTGATCTGCATGAACTCAAAAGCGTACCCGTCCATGAAGGTGTAGCTGGCCCAGAGTCCCAGCCCGGTGACGCTGACAGCAAACAGCAACAGCAGGGGAAGCACGTCCTCGCCGAACTGCTGCAAAGCGGCCGCGCCATGATCCCGCATC
>CAZAEY010000017.1:37295-38981 GCA_964484155.1 uncultured Acidobacteriota bacterium | reverse complement strand
GAACCCAGAACCCACCCCCATCGCCGTCGACAGACCTCTGGATCTGGTAACATTACTGGGTCTTGAGTCAACCGCAAGCACTCTCTGAAACCGAGTCGCCTCTGGCGTTTTCCCATCAGTTGAATCCATGGTTTCCTGAAATGATGCGGTTCAATTCCACGGCCGCGCTGGAAGCCTCTGACTTGTATCGTCGGCTGCGTCCAGAAATTGAAAGGGTGCTGGAGACAGTTGCGCATGAGAGATTCTCATCGGGCGCCGTCTCTGCAGCGCCCTTTGTGCGGGCGATCGGCTGGAACATTGAGCGGGGCATTGAGTTGGAGGCGATTTCGGAAACGTTTCAGCGACATCCGGTGATGAAAAACGCAGACGTGCTGTTTCTGACGGAACTGGACCTCGGGATGGCCAGAACGGGCAACCTAATCGTTCCACGCGAACTGGCGAAGCGATTGCAGATGGATTACGTCTTCGCTCCCTCCTACATCAATCTGGAAAAGGGAAGCGGATTGGAAGCGGATGTGGATGGGGAGAACCGCGAAGCGCTGCACGGGGACGCTCTGTTTTCCAGGTTTCCGCTACGGGATGCGCATTCGATCGCTCTACCGAATGGAAAGGATAAGATGCGCGGAAAGGAAAAGCGTCTGGGATGTCAAAGAGCAGTGGCCGCCATCGTCGAGCATCCGTCACAAGAGTTTCGCGCAGTCAGCGTTCATCTGGACGCTCACTCGACGCAGAAGCATCGGATGCGACAGATGCGGCTCATTCTGAACGATCTGGACGCCTGGAGGCCCGACCTGCCGGCCGTTATCGGCGGCGATTGGAACACTTCGACCTATAATTCCCGAAACGCGCTGTTTTCCATTCTGGGATACGCCCGCCGTGTTCTGATGGGCGTCCGCAATGTGCTTCAGCACCACTATCCTTACCCGGATCGCTGGTTTGAGCGTCACCTGTTCCGAGAACTGGAACGACGCGGATTCGAGTATCGAACACTCAACGAACCCGGAGGCTGCACTCTTCATTACGAGGTGAACGACTTGGCCGCAAACGGACGAATGGCGGACTGGATCCCAGACTGGTGCTTCTGGTTTATCAACTGGGCGTTACAGAAGAACGACGGGCGCTGCTCGATGAAACTGGACTGGTTCGCCGGTAAAGGCATCCGTGCAGGCGGGGAGGTTCCTCCACAAGTGCTGGGCGGCCTCCACCCGCCCGGGCGACCTCTGTCCGATCACGATCCGATCGTATTGGATTTTGTGTTCTATTAGAGTTCCGCGTTCCGGGTGCTTGACTCCTGACTCCCGACTCTGGACTCCCCAGACCCGTATCCTCAAACTCGGAACTCAAAAGGCGGGAGCGGCAGCCGTAAGGGTGTACGGCTGCCGCCATGTGGGCTACTTGGGGGGTGGAAACTCCAATCTGGCGGAGTTCAGCACAGGCCAGATTCGAAAATCTATAATTCCCGGACGGGCCGTTCGGCAGCGACCGGCTCTCGTCCGGGAATCGATCGGCCAATCCATTTTATGGGCCAGCCAAGTCCATTTCCTTCCGCCGAAAGGCGTGCGAATCAGCGGGGGTGCTGAATCTTTCGGCAGACGCGGAAGAGACTTAAGGGAAATCTGAAGTCCGATATTCATTGCCCTCTGTCGCCTCGCTGCATGAAACGCCAATTGCGCGCTTGCTGAATCA
>CAZAEY010000017.1:0-37195 GCA_964484155.1 uncultured Acidobacteriota bacterium | reverse complement strand
CATTGCCCTCTGTCGCCTCGCTGCATGAAACGCCAATTGCGCGCTTGCTGAATCAATGGCAGCCGGCAACCCAGGTTCGTATCCATGCATTCGGACTTTTTAGTTAAATAGCGCGGAGAAGGTGAACTCATTGCAACAACGAGAATAACGCAGCCGGATTCAAAGATTCTGTGACGGCGGACACGCAATGGAGAGGCTGGGCGCCCAAAATTCAAGGAGTGACCCGTCGGCCGACTTCGTGTAGGATCGAAGCCCAAAGGGCTCTTTGGAATCTTTTGATCAGGTGATTCAAGTTACAGGACAGGGTTCCTTGATTGGGATATCATTTCGGTCCAAAGAAGTTTGGATTTGAAGCCATGATTCAATGTCCGCGATGTTCTGATATGGTTCCGATGAAGGCGATTCTTCCGGAAAATGGACTGCTGGGGCTGCTGAGGCGGGTGCAGGGAGCCGGGAGGTTTCGCTGTCCCAGCTGCGAAAACGTGTTCAAGGGGCCGCCCGCAGTCAAAGGAATCATCGACCTTTTGCCTTCTAGGAGGCGCGATCTGGAGCTGGATCGCGAACAGCTGAGAATCAGAATAGCGGATCAGATCAGTACATTTTCAGCCAGTCGCGCCGGCTCTTCCGCGGCGATGAATTCCCGCGTTTCGAGCGACCAGGATGACGAACCGGAATCCGGAGCTCGGGAAGTTCGATTGGAAAGCAGGACGCTTCCCCTCTCTATGGAGATCTACGGCCAGGACGGTGTGGATCCGACGCCAATCTCTTCCGGGCCGGTGCCCGTTTCCAAGAGGTCTTTTTCTTCAAGCTCTCCAGGACGATCCCTTGACGATCGAACGGCAGCCGAATTCGAACCTAATGACGCGCCGTCCGATCGGTACGCCGGTCGCTCTACAAAGATGGATGATTCCATTGACCGATATTTCCGTAGCTCTGCGTGGAGGAATCTGCGGGAAGACTTGGAACAGCCGGAGAGTCGAGATCAAGCGCCGGAATCGGACTTTGAAGGCGCCCCTTCAGGGAAACTTGGGGCGCAAGAACGCTGCGAGTCTGAATGGGGGGTTAAGGATTTCGGAAAAGGGCGGTCCAACGGCGCGCGCTCTGGTCTGAAGAAGGTGCAGACCATCCATCGCCGACAGGAGTCCGTTCCGGAGTACGAAGTACCGGGCGAACCGGTTTTGAGAGCATTCAATCGGTTCGGTTGAGTCGGTTTTGAGGAACGCATGAATCGTGAGTGTTGCAGTTAAATCCCGAAATACAGGAGAAATCATGAAAATCGACACAGATGAAATGAAACAGCGACTTCGGAAGGACCTGGTTCGAATTGAGGAACTGAAGGCTCGATTGGAAGCCCGTATGGAAGCCATTGAAGTGATCGAAAAGATAGCTTCGGAACTCGGTGGAGACGGCCCCTCCCATTTGCCGGAAAGCGTCAACGAGTTGGAGACCTTCCATACCTGATTTCCAGTCGCTTCAGCTGTAATTTGGACGGTCGTACGGCATCAAGCCCTTGGAGCGACTCGGGCGCTGACAGTGCGTTCTAAGGACTCGTCTCGCAGGGCTGATGCTGGTCTTTGTCCTTCAGTTGGCCCGATTTTCGGGATGCCTTGTCGATGAAAAAAGTCGTTGCGCACCAGCGAGATGGGAAGCTGGTGAAGGGATTCGCCGAAATTGAAGGCTGCCAGAAGGACATTTCCTTGATTTGCCGGAACGGGAAGAAGGTTTCGCTGGAGCTGAGCGGATTGAAGGCCGTTTTCTTTGTGCGCGACTTTAAAGGGAACGCTGAACGCCAGGAGTTCAAGTTCTCGAAAAGTCAGTCAGTCGGGAACTTTGTCTGGGTGTCGGTCGAGATGTTCGACGGAGAGGTCCTCGAAGGGCGGGTGGAAAACAAAGTCGAATTTTTGCTGGACGAAGGCTTCTTCTTATATCCAACCGACGAATTCTCCAACAATGAAAAAGTACTGGTCGCAAAGGCGGCCGTGAAAGGATTCAGCATCCTTGCGGCATTCTGATCTGCCGGCTTCGCTGCCCGGCTTGCAGTGACGAAAGCGGGTTCTTATTTCCGGTGGGATCGACTTAGGCGCATTCGTTTCGACGAGATCCCGGCTTCGGGAATCACGCCTCCTTGGCATTCTGAACATCTTGATAGAATGTGGCCGGAGATCGCCCCGGTCAGGCGGCGCTCAATTGCATAAACAAGGCGTGCTGTATGAAATTTCCGGCTGAGCCGTTTCGGATTAAAGTCGTCGAGTCGATTAAGCTGACCACCGCAAAAGAAAGGGAGGATCTCCTTGAGAAAGCCGGATTCAACGTCTTCAATCTGAAGGCGGAGGCCATTTTAATCGACCTCCTCACCGACAGTGGCACCTCGGCCATGAGCGATCGGCAGTGGGCGGGAATGATGCTGGGTGACGAATCGTATGCCGGCAGCCGGAATTATTACCATTTTGAAAAAAAGGTTCGCGAAATCTTCGGCTACCGAAACATTATTCCCACGCATCAGGGAAGAATGGCCGAAAACCTATTGTTTTCGGGGGCTTTGAAGGCGGGAGACATCGTTCCAAACAACACTCATTTTGACACTACTCGGGCAAACATCGAAATCAACCACGCGTCGGCAGTGGATCTTTTAATCCCTGAAGGGCACGATCCTTCTCTGGTTCACCCATTCAAGGGAAATATGGACGTCAAGCGGCTGGAGGCGTGCATCGAAGAAGCCGGTCCCGAGCGTGTGCCGCTGGTCATGCTGACCATCACAAACAATTCCGCCGGAGGACAACCGGTTTCAATGGAAAACGTGCGCCAGACGCGTGACGTTTGTCGCCGGTACGGAATCCCCCTTCTATTCGACGCCTGCCGATTCGCTGAGAACTGCTATTTCATCCGGGAGCGGGAGCCGGGATATCAGAACCGCCCGGTTCGGGAAATCGCGCGCGAATTGTTTACTTACGGCGACGGCTGCACGATGAGCGCCAAAAAGGACGGATTGGTCAATATGGGCGGATTTCTGGCGGTCAACTCGGACGAGGTCGCGCGCAAGGCGACCAACCTTTTGATCATGATTGAAGGGTTTCCGACATACGGAGGACTGGCTGGCCGCGACTTGGAGGCGATTTCCATCGGGCTGGATGAAGTGCTGGAGGAAGATTACCTGCGCTTCCGGATCAGTCAGGTCCGCTACTTGGGAGAGGAGCTGGATCGTCTCGGGGCGCCGATCATCAAGCCGGTTGGAGGTCACGCAGTTTATCTGGACGCGGCGGCATTTCTGCCGCATATCCCCCCGTCCGAGTTTCCGGGACAGGCGCTTGTCGTCGCTCTTTACAGGGAGGCCGGCATTCGAGCCGTTGAAATTGGATCGCTGATGTTCGGCCGGCAAGACGCCGAGACCGGCGAGTTGTCGCACCCGAAGCTGGAATTGGTTCGATTGGCCATTCCACGTCGAGTCTATACGACCATGCACATGAACTACGTGATCGAATCGATAGAAGCCGTGTACGCCAAGCGCGATCGCATTCGAGGCCTGCGCATCGTTTCCGCACCGCCCGTGCTGCGGCATTTCACCGCACGCCTGGAAGAGATCAATTGATCGGATTCAGACGACCGGAGCGGAATTCAAATGGAATCTCGCGGGCAGAAAGGAAAGGGAAGGCCCCCATTGGAGCCTTCCCGAACCGGATAGGTGAAATTCCGGGGATGGGGAATCTTAGTTCACCTTCCGGAACTGCAAAAGCTGAAAACCGTCAAGCCTTCGGATCCGGGACGCCGGCGTCTGCCGGCGCGTCGGCCAATCCCGCAGCTTGCGCAGGGCCGCCATCTTGATTTCTCTGACCCGACGCGGTGAAGTCCCGAGCAAAGAGCCGATTTCAATCGAGTTGAACGGCTGTTGATGAAGCCCCAGGCATAACTTCAAAACGCACTCCTCTTGGAACGTCAATTCGCATGAGGCGATCATGTCTTTCAGGTCTTTTGTCGTCCATTCCATCGTTTGCCACCAAGCCTCTTGACCAAGCCTGCTCCTATTGATACCCGATGAATTGAATCGAGATGTCAAATGGGTGTCTTTCTTTGTCAAAAATTGTTTCCAAAGGTATCCTAATTCCCGCCGAGCCCCTGCGTTGCAGTCGAAAATGGAACCGTCGTCAACGTTGATCGGCGGCGGAGCCTACCGCTGTCCTTCTTAGCCGGGCGGCCAGATAAGGATCGTATGCAATTTACGAGATCATTGGTGTCGCTGTGCGCGGCCTCCCTGGTTTTCAGTTCAAGCGTCTGGCCGCAGGGCGGCGACAGGGTTGATGGCAACCTGATCCTTTTCAATGACAATGGCGCCTGGTGCTGGTTTCAGGACGAACGAGTCGTCGTTGATGTGAATGGAGGCAGGATTGTGCTCGCTTCGGTGGCGGACATCGAAGGAGCGGGCGGGGAATTGCGGGAAGGGGACATCGACGTGACCGCTTTCGACTTGGCGACCGGGAGCCGCACGCGCTTCACGCTGCACAGTCGCCTCATTTCCTACGGAACCGGCGACGACCACAACACTCCGGCGCTTTGGGTCCGGCCGGATGGGCGATACCTGGCAATGTACGCGGGGCACGATAACGATTATTCCAGCCGCTATCGCATGACCCTGGAGCCAAACGACATATTGCAGTGGGAGGTGGAGCGCCTTTTTGATTGGAACGCCGAAATCCCCGGCGGCAGCGATCATACCGTGACGTACTCTAACCTTTATTTTCTTAAGAACGAAAACCGGTTGTACAACTTCTCGCGAGCCGACAATCGAGGCCCGAACATCATGATTTCCGAGGACCATGGAGGCTCGTGGCAGTACGGCGGAAAGCTGACCTATACGCCTGTAGGGGTCGGCTACGTCAACGGTTACCTCAGATACGCGTCCGACGGCGCAGAGCGAATCCACTTCATCGCCACTGAGCACCACCCCCGCGACTTCAACAACAGCATCTATCACGGCTACATCCAAGACGGGAAGAGTTTCGATTCTGCTGGGAATCTCATAGATCCGAACATCTTCGACGAGGATGCGCCCTTGCCGAATCATTTCACGCCGGTGTTCCAAGCGAATTCCATTCTGGGAGGAAATCGGATCACGCACGCCTGGACGGTGGACCTCCGAATCGACGGCGAGGGCTTCCCCTTCGCGATCTTCAGCGCAAGGGTCAATAGCGACCATTCAGATCACCGGTTCTTTTACGCCCGCTTTGATGGAGATCGATGGCACGCGCACGAATTGGCCAAAGCTGGGCCGGGACTGGACGAACGAGAAGAGGATTACATAGGACTGGCGGCGATCGACCCCGACGCTCCGTACACGCTGTATATCTCGACGCCGATCGATCCGCGTGACGATTCCTCTTTGGCAAGCTATGAGATATTTCGGGGGGAGACGCACAACGGGGGCGAAACTTGGGTATGGCAACCCATCACGGAAGACTCCGAGGTCGACAACCTACGACCCGTGGTCCCGCGGTGGAATGCATCTGAGACGGCGGTTCTCTGGTTTCGCGGGCGGTATGTCTGGCAGCACGAATTCGATACGGCCATCGTTGGCGTCGTTCGCCGGTCGGGCGAAACAATTGAAAGGGCCAGCTACGTTGCCGGAGCCGATCATACGACGCTGGCAGACGGCACTCCACTGACTGATGCGGCCTCCGACCGCTCGGTAGGCGGTTGGCGAATGGGGAGCGGTACCGGTAAGGAAGGGACGGTGCTGGTTTCCGGCGAAGAGGAAATGGACGAAGCCCTCGACCTTCTGACGGAGTCGAGGGTGGAGTTCGAAGGGATTTATGACGTGTGGGTGCTCTTCTGGGCGGATCCTGAGCAGGATTGGCGGGTGCGAGCCGGTTTCTCGTCCGATCGGATGACGCTGTTCCGGCAAAAGGCGGCCCAAAGCGTTCAACAGGAACATTTCAACGCGCCCATGCCCTTGGAGACTGAGGCCGGACAACGGTTGTATCGAGGATACGTGGGCAGAGTCCCGCTGGCGGCCGGCGAGTCTTTCTCCTTGTATGTCGGCGGCGCCGCGACGCAAAATGACGGCTCCCAGCGCACCTGGTACGACGGGGTCGCCATTGCCAGGATTCATCAGAATCGAGATTGACGAACTCGACGGTTAGCGAACGGAAGCCGGCGCTTCAATCCCATCCGCCCGGCATCGGCTCGCGCTCAATCCCAACTCGCGAGAACTGACTTCTTGCCGCCCTCCGTGGTGAAGCGACATAGCTATCGAGCAAGCTCTCAGCAGCTTTCATGCGACCCCCCAGTGTTGTACAGTTTGCTGCATGAATGAGGATCGACGTTATCCGATCGGTCGCTTCGAAAAGTTGGACGTCCTGACCGAGTCGCAACGGGCGGAGCATTCGGATTCAATCGCCCGCATGCCGGCGGAATTCCGCAGGTTGGCGGAGGAGCTGGGTCCTGCGCGGCTGGCGAAGCCCTACCGGGAGGGAGGGTGGACTGGATTGCAGGTGGCGCACCACGTGGCCGACAGCCATATGAACGCCTACATTCGGTTCAAATGGGCTTTGACCGAAGAGAAGCCTACCCTGAAGGCTTACGATCAGGAGGCGTGGGTTCGCTTGCCCGACGCGACGGCTCCGGCTGATTCGGCTTTGCGCCTGCTGGAGGCCGTGCATGGAAAATGGGTGAGCCTTCTGAGGGGATTAGGGGCCGAGGATTTCCGGAAGGAAATCACTCATCCGGAAAGCGGTCTCTGGACGCTGGATGCCCTCCTGGCGCTCTACGAATGGCATGGCCGCCATCACCTGGCGCACCTGCGGCTTTTATGAGCCTGCATTCTCCGCATCCGAAACTTGCCGGGTGAAGCAGCCCATTCCGCGTTTGGCGTTCATGTGATTAAGAATTGGAAGGGGCTGGGCGCAGGGTTAGATCCTGCGCCCAGCGGACCAGTCAGCCTTTCAATCTCCGCGTCCATTGACGCAGAGCGGCGGACTGCAAAGGTTTGCGCCCCATGGACCCGGTCTACTTGACGGTGATCCTCTTGGCTTCCGGCTTCTCTTCGGGAGGCTTCGGGACGCGGACTTCGAGGACGCCGTCTTTGAACTGGGCTTCAACGTCATTCTGAGTGACTTCAAAGGGAAGCGGAATGGCCCGGTAGAAACTTCCTGCCGTGCGCTCCATCCGATAGAAGTTCTCTTCCTTCGTCTCGCTTTCCGATTTGCGCTCTCCCCGGACCAGCAGTGCGTTCTGCTCGAGACTCACGTCGATATCCTCTTTTTTCATCCCGGGAAGGTCCATCTGGATCACCAGGTGACCTTCCTTTTCAAAGACGTCGACGCTCGGAATCCAGCCTTCGCCCCGCGAAATTGGGGCAAACGGAAACGGCTGGCCCATCAGCGAACTCCAGAGTCCCTCCAGTTCGTCGAAAATCATCGGGACTCTCCCGGTGCGGCGCGAGCGAACAGGCGCCTTCGACATTGCCTTGCGCTCTAACAATTCAGTTGCCATCGGATCTCTCCTTTCGAGTGAATGTCGGACAGTCGTTTCGACCACCCTAATGAACCTACTAGCAACTAACATGCCAATGACGCTGGCAACGCGCTGCAGGCGACGGAAGGCGGCCAGCGCGCCTTAACAGGGACGCTTCCGAAGCTGGAGATCAAGCGGTTCGTGATAAAAGTCTGGACGAACCGCCGGGGAAAGGCGGACCAGTGAAATTCGCGAAAAGGTGAGCGAAATCGCGCAGTGCTGAGTCTATTCACCCGGGTGAATCGAGCGTTGCCCGCGAAGAAGTCTCCCCCAGGGAATTCACCTGGTTGGCAGGGGACAGGTTTTAAAGGCCGTTCGCAACCCCGCAGGCCTGTCTGCCGCGCTGCTCCTCCTCGACGATGCGACGGCATCGCCCGCCTCGGAGTTTCTTGCAGCCATGCATGCCCGCGGCGCCACGCGGCCCGTCCAGACTTTCACTACGGACGGTTAAGCCAGACTTTCGGCGTGAGCCTGAACTTTCTGAATCGCATCGGCCACATCGTCCATATCTTCAGGCGTTCCCAGAAGTTGGGTTTGGCCGAGCCACACGGCTTCTTCGCAGAGACGGTCGTTCTTCGGACAATGATTGCGCTCCGCCAACTCATTCAGTTCCCGTTCCGTGTAGATCTTTCGGAAAGCGCGCGAGCGGAAGGTCTCTTCGAGAAACGGTTCGCGGTTCAAGGGTCGATAGCCGGCCCAGCAAGAGATCCCCTCGGCCTGCATCGCTTCCAGAAAACGCCGTCTGGAAAGGTCGGCGAAAGCTTCCGGTTCGTATCGGAACATATAGAGATGGAAGCCGTTTCGCGTGCATCCAGGGTAGCTGCGGGCCGGCTCAATCCCCGGAATTTCCTGCAGCCGACGGGTCAGGCGCGCCGCGTTTCGTTCCCGGGTGCGGCTTTGCTCTTCAAGGCGCTTCAACTGCTCCAAAAGCAGGCCTCCCTGAAACTCCGTTATGCGGCGGTTGTCGCCGTTTCGGACGTATTCCAGCCCCGAAGGATCCCCGCCGGTGATGCGGCCCTCCGCATTAATGGAATAGCCGCGGCCTGCGTCCTGGAAACTGGCGCAAAGAGTCGCGAGCTCCCCGTCCTGAGTGGAAACAGCCCCGCCTTCTCCGGAGTTCAAATTCTTGGTGGCCTGGAAACTGAAGCAGCCGAGGTCCCCGATTCCGCCGACTTTCTTCCCGCGCCATTCCGCCAAATGGGCCTGACAAGCGTCTTCAAGCACCGGGATTCGATGCCGTTTGCCCAACTCGGAAATGGCGTCCATGTCGGCCACGTTTCCGCCCAGATGGACCGGCAGGATGCAGCGGGTGCGGGGCGTAATCGCAGATTCGATCTTGCCGGCGTCGATCTGAAAGGTTTGACGGTCGGAATCGACGAAAATCGGGAGCGCATGGTGCAGGAGTACGACGCTGACGGTGGCGACGAATGTATAGGGCGGGACAATGACTTCGTCGCCGGGTCCGACTCCAAGTGCGGCCAGCGAAGTGTAAAGGGCGCTGGTGCCGCTGGAAGTGGCGACTACATGTTGAACTCCCAGCGTTTTCGCCCATTCCTCCTCGAACCGCTCGACCAGGCCCGATCGGTTCCACCTGCCCGAATCCAGCGCTTCCGAAAGGATCCGCCGTTCACCCTCTTTGATCACGGGCCAGGATGGAAAAGGGCGGGAGCGAATTGGGGCGCCGCCCAACAGCGCAGGGCGTTCGATTGCGCCTTGAATTGCGATTTCCGGGGCGCCTTTGCTCAAGTGCGTTTCGGTTCTGAAACCGGAAGCCGCCGCGCCAGCTCCGATAAGAGTCAAAATCTTTCGACGTGATAGTTGAATTGTCATAAATCACCTGTTGGATTCGGCGAAGGCGTCCGTTTCAAGTCTCCGCACATCTGGTTCGAGTTCAACGGATTGAATCGAATGGCCGCCCGCAGCCTTCGAGACGGCGGCTTCACGAGCCGACAATTGCGCCTGCCGGGCGAAATCGATCGCTTCTCCCAGGATCCGCACGGCTTCCTGAGGAGCATGGAAGCCCATCGAGTTTTCGGCGTTGACGAAGTCCCAACGCATCTGCGCCCGGCGATGAAGTCGGCGCGCTTCATGAAGCGATTCGTCTCCCACACCCGCATTGCGAGCCGCAACGATGGCGTCGATGCAGTCAATCAGCGCATCTTCAGCCCTCTGCATCATTTGATATGTCCGGTCCTGGATGGAGTGCACTCTTGCGGTCAATTCCTCCTCAGCCCAGCGATGGCACACCTGGCAGCTTTGAGCCGCATTGGACAAGGGGCTCCGAAGCCAATGGTCGGTGACCTTCACCGCCCCCTTTCGAATGTAAGGCATATGGCAGTCGGCGCAGGACACTCCGGAGCGGGAGTGGATGCCCTGACTCCACATCTCGAATTCAGGGTGCTGGATCTTGATCATTGGCGCTCCGGTTTCCGCGTGCGTCCAGTCCACGAATTCGTAGGCGTCAAAGTGCTCCTCAATTTCTTCGATTTTCAAGCCCCGACTCCAGGGAAACACCAGATACTTGTCCTCCCCTTGAAAATAGTACTCCACATGGCATTGGGCGCAGACATAGCTGCGCATGTCCTGCCTGGAGGCACGGCTCAAATCAACGCCTCGGGCCTCCATCGCTTCTCGAAGGGCAGGGCGCGTGATCGTCAGGTTCATCGTTTCCGGATGATGGCAATCCGAACAACCGATGGAGTGCTGAAATTCGTGCTGCACTTCCTGAAACGGCTGCCGATAAAACTGGGCGATTCCCATCTGCTGCATTCTTCCTGGAACCTCGGCGCTTTTACAGGTCATGCAAGTGGCCGGCTGATTCACGACCCGGACCCGTTCAGTGCCCTTCACGTCCTCAAGCGCCCAAAAGTGACCGCGTTCTTCTCGATAGTCCACGGCAAACGCATAGCCGGCCCAAAGGCGTCGAAGATGCGGGTACTTCTCCAGTTTCTGATAGGGTTCGCTGCCTCCGTATCGAGTTTGGCCGAGGTTTTCCTCGGTGCGCATAAAGGTATCGTACTGGTGGGGAAAGTTGAGTCCCCAGACTGCGGGGTCCACCTCTCCCGCTTCAATCGGCACCACTCTTGCAGGATAGAATTCGGCCTCCCGCTTCCTTTCGAAGATGTTGATCAGCAGCGCGATAACGGCGACAGCCGCCAGCGCGACAGCAACGGTGAATAGAAGGACAGTTCTCTTTCCCATCAAATCAACTCCCATTCATCCTTCAGAAAGCCCCGCGCTCGGCCCGTCTAGATTTCGGCACAGGCTCGACCGCAGCCTGTTTGCGCGATGCCCTGGGTTAGCCCGCATTACTCAAACCCCTCCCGCTGCTGTGCCGGATAGCGGCGTGTCTGCGGCGCTGCCGCTCCTCGCCCCCCTCGACGTACTGCACGAGTACGACTGCGTGGGCCTTCGTCGCGCACTTTGCATCCACTCCCCTGTCCGACGTCTCGCCACGGAGGGGTTTGAGAAATGGGGGCTAAGGACCATGCCCGACCGTCCTGTGGCAGTGGATGCAATCCAGAGCTCCGTAATCCGGGTGGAAGGGCGCGATCTCCGCCACGAAGGATCCGTGACACGCCAGGCAGGATTCGCGAGTGATCCGGGCATTGCGCCTGTTAATCACAATTGGATCTGGATAGGTATCGAATGTAAACGCCACGCTGTGATTGAATCCGTTGATCGCCTTAGTGGTCCACTTCCCCACGAAATCGTCGGGAGTGTGGCAGTCGTTGCAGGTTGCGACTGCTTTGTGGCTGGCCCGCGACCAAGCGTCAAATTGTTCGTTCATGATGTGGCAGTTGATGCAGGCTTCCGGATCGTCCGACAGGTAGGAGTGCCCTTTTGCATACCACGCGGTGAAGCCGGTCAATCCGGCCACTATGCCCGTCAATACAACCAAAAGCAGCTTCAAGTTGAATTGCTCCCGGGCTGCTTGGAACCGTCCGGACGCGCGAGTTCGGCTGGGGCGGACCTTCGCGCCGGGCGCCTTGGGTCAGCGCTGGTTTTGGATTTCTGCCTCTTTAACCAGATCCCTAACCCCGCATCAGGACTGGGTGCCCGGAAGGTCAGGCTTGGACAAAAATCCGTCTAGGTCCTCGAAATGCGCGCGCCAAGTCGATTGGAAGCCGTGCAGAGCGTCCGACACGTGCTCTCGAAATTCTTCGTCTATTTCCTCGTATTCGGAGGACACGCGACGAAACAGCTCCTGCATGTAGGTTCTAAGCTCGGACATCCGCTGGGTGGAGGCCTCCTGAATGGAAGCGAAGGCTTCCTGAAGGGTGGCCAACTCGCTTTCGACTTTGGTCTGAAATTCGTATACGGCGATCTGCTGGCTAGTCACCTTTTGGAAATGGTACCCGACGATCGCCAACCGGCCCGCCTCCGGAAACATTCTCGGATGGTGCCGCAGAACTTTCGTGAAGAATCGCAGATAAGAAAGCCCCTGCCTGGAAAAGAGCTGTCTGCGAATTGACTTCACTAAAGCCCGCAATTCGTTGCGGCCGACCTTTCGGACTCCGTGCACGGTCGGCTTCAGGTGCTTCAATAAAGTCAGGCAGCGATCGAAATAGTTGCTCAACGTCGGGTCGTAAAGCGTGTTCAGGACGCGTTTGTACCCTTCAACCAGGACTTCTCGAGGCAATTCGGTTTCGAAGTTCAATGAAATGCTGACGTTGTTGCCGGTGGATTCGCCTCGCAGCCGGCCTTCCTTCAGCAGGCGCTCATATAGGTCGGTCCCTTTCACAGCAGTCAGAAGTCCGACCATGGCCATTGGAATTCCGGCTTCCTGAATGAATTGAATCTGAGAATCGAATGCATCCTCCCGATCACCGTCCAGGCCGAGTATGAATCCCCCGGTTACTTCCAACCCCTTCGTCTGAAGTTTGCGTACGGCATTAAAAAGGAAATCCCCGTCAGCCTTTACCACATTCTGCTTCTTTTTCGTCTTCAGCAGGGCTTCGTGGTTGGGCGTTTCGATTCCGAGAAAAACCATGCTGAAACCGGAGTCGACCATGCTGTCGACCAGAGCATCCATCCTGGCCAGATTGACGCTGGCTTCGGTAAACATCGAAAACGGGTAATTCCGCTGCCGTTGCCAGTTCGCAACGTCAGGAAGCAGCTCCAGCGCCCGCCGCTTGTTTCCAATAAAATTGTCATCGACCAGAAAAACGGGTCCTCGCCATCCCAGCCCATACAGCAGATCCATCTCGGCCAGAACCTGTTGATTCGTCTTGGTGCGGGAGATCCGCCCGAAAAGCTTTGTGATATCGCAGAATTCGCAATCGAAGGGGCAGCCTCGAGAAAACTGAAGCGCCATGGATCCGTAATCCCGAAAGTCGATCAGGTCGTAACGGGGAAGGGGGGTATTGCTGATGTCCGGTTTTTCCTGCGCCCGGTAGATCCTCTCAGCCCTGCCCCCACGAAAATCCTCCAGAAACTTCGGCAGTACGTCTTCCACTTCATCCAGAACAAAGTGATCCACGCCGGCAATCTCTTCGTAAAACGAAGTCGGATGCGGTCCGCCTGCGACCACCGGAACTCCAGCTTGATTGGCTGCGGCGACCACTTCCTCGAGAGAGTCCTTCTGCACCAGCATAGTGGATGTGAAGATCACGTCGGACCACTCCAAGTCTGCGCTTTCCAAGGCCCGTACGTTGAGATCCACCAATCTGACATCGAAATCAGGAGGCAGCATCCCCGCCACGGTCAACAGGCCGAGCGGAGGCATGCTCGATTTCTTTCCTACGAACTCAAGCGCGTACTCATATCCCCAGTAGGAAGGGGGGAATTTCGGATAAACGAGAAGGACTCGAGTATTCACATCAGCCTCTGCTTTCCGATTGGGCTGTCGGAGGCCACGGTGGTCAATGGCGTGACAATCGGCAGCCAATCTGCGGTTGAAACCCCCTTCGATTCATCCTGCGGGAGATCCAGACCCAGTTAAGGGTTGCAAAACACCAAGTCTAAGTATAGCTCTCTTCGGACCGGATTCCAAGGCGAGACGAAAACCCCGCGAAGCCCGGCTTGGACCCGCCAGACGGCACGCAGGCCGCCGGATCACACGGTCATCTCGTAGCGCGCAACTCTTGGGGCGGGCCTTCAACATATCGCCGTCCCTCCAGATCCCACAGAAGCGGGCTCTTGGTTTCTTCCGAAACGTTGCCGAAGCAATCGGAGACCGTTCGATGGAGCGAAAGCGGAAAGGATGCGGACGGGTCGTGCTCCAGAGCCGCTTCCAAACGCTGTTTTGGAAGGTCCGGCCCCGAACTCCCGCATGTGGTCAGGAGAGACTGGGCGCCGAAAACGATCCTCGAAGGCGGTCGAACGTCGATCAGATGCAGGTTCTCCGAAACGATGCCAGATGCGGAGCGTCGAATCCGAATGCCAATGATACCGTGACGATCCGCGCTGAGAAACTCTTCCTGAGCCAGCGTAATCTCAGCTTCAGCTTCCAGTTGGAAAAGCGCCCGGGAAAAGGCGATCGGTCGCCCGGTGGAGTCGGCGACGGCGACATCGACGATTCGGGGGCACATGCGGCAGGGCTCCGCAGAGCCGCCACTTTCCAATTGGCTCCAGACCACAATCAGTGGGATCCGCCGGGCGCCGGGCGATCCCATGCCGGGGGCGATTACTCCGGCCAGCTTCAATCCCTCGGAAGCGAGAAGGCCGCTGCCCGGATCATAGGCTGGGTACAGCAATCTAAGCAGCGAGGGAAGGGGAGTGGGGCCGGAGACGCCGGTGACCGCAGCGCAGAGTAGCAGCGCCGGAATCCATCGCAGCGGAAAATTTAAAAAACGCATTCCAAGGCTATTCTAACGCGACCCGTCTCGCACGGGGTGGCGTTGTTTCAGTAGGGAGGCAAATCCTTCAATCGGCGGTTCAGGTATTTCCGCCCCTGGTCCATCAGCGCCACAAACCCCTCCTCGTCGCCGCTTCGGACGACGGAGCGAAGCTTTTCTATGGAGTAGAGCAGAGCCGACAGCGACTCCGTACCGTAATCATTGAGCGACTGTATTTCAAAGTACAGATGCGGATTTTCCTCGGCTACGCTGGCGGCTACCGACAGTTGCGCGTTGAACGTCGTGCTGGACATTTCGGCCAGACGAGCCGCGCCCTCTCCGCTTTCGGCCAGAGCGGTAAAAAAGGAAATGTTGAGTGCATGGGAAAGCCCCAGCACGTATGCGATCAAGCGATCGTGCTCTTCGAGGGTCATCCTCACGATTCCGGCCATGGTGGATTGAAACAAGCGCTCCGCGGCCTCCGTCGCGGCGGCCACGCCTACGTCAACCAGAATGACGTGCCTGTTGGAAAGCAGCCGGGTGTCCGGGCCGAACATGGGGTGGACCGACGTGACGCGGATACCCGCATCAACCAGCCCCCGAAGTTCATTTCGCAGCGGGCTCTTCAGCGAACTGATATCGAAGACTACGCCTTTGGGAGGGGAGACCCTCAGACCCTCCAGAATTCCCTTGGTCTCTCGAATCGGAGTCGCCACGACCACAAAGTCGTGGTCCAGCGGAACGGCCCGCCAATCCTCGACATAGGAGAATTCCTGCATCGGACCGGCCGGATCGGCGATCTGCAATTCGTAACCTTGAGAGGCCAGAAAGCGAGCGAACCATCGGCCCATCCGACCGGCGCCGCCGATGATCAGCACTCGCTGGCCGCTTCCCCCAGCGTGATGAATGACTCGCTGCTGCTCCTGTCGGGCCAGCGAATGCTGGATCAGCAACTGGAGGACCCGCTCGGCCAGCGAGCCCGGCAGCCCCAACTCCCCGGCCGTCCGGCGAGCGCGCTCGATCACATCTTTTTCCTGAGTGAAGTCCCGAGTCGTCTGCCCCTGTTGGATTTTGATCTGGCCGATTTCTGCGGCTAAATCCTGTCTGCGGGCAATCAGCTCCAAAATCTGCCGGTCCAGTTTGCCCAGAAGCTGTCGCTTTTCCTTCAATTCGTCCAAAACAGGCTCCTTCCTCCGCAGCAGAACATTGTAAACCACCAGGGCGAAACCGCTGTCCGCACGTTCCCTGCTTCCCCTCGGCGCCAGACCCGCGCCAGGCGGCCGGGATGCCGCCTCCTCCGTGAGAATTCGACTTCGACTTCCCGTTACACGACCCCCCGAACTTGATCGCGACCCGGATCTGCTGCAAAATGAAGGCGGAAAAGAGATCGCTGGACGGGGGAAGTCCAGGAAAACTGTCGCCGGTTTATCGATCATAAGTTAGGAATTCGAAATAGATGGCAGACGCGGTAGACACCTTGCACGACGAGGATTTGTCCGAAACCGAGTCCGTTGAGACTCAGGAGTGGCTCGAGTCGCTCGACTACGTCCTTCACGTGGGCGGGCCGGAACGGGTAGTGAGGCTCCTCAGGGATTTGGAAGTGCACGCTCTGCGAAACGGCGTCGAGATTCCTTTCGCCGCCACGACACCGTACATCAACACCATTCCCCGCAGTCGCCAGGCAGCTTTTCCCGGAGACCGGGAGCTGGAGCGACGCATCAAGAGTTTGAACCGCTGGAATGCAATGGCGATGGTCGTCAGGGCCAACAAGCGCTCCGACGGGATCGGCGGTCACATCTCGACTTACGCATCAGCGGCCACGCTGTACGAGGTGGCTTACAACCACTTCTTCCGCGGACCCGATGCGGACGGCGGCGCGGACATGATCTACTTTCAGGGGCACGCCTCTCCGGGCATCTACGCTCGCGCTTTTCTGGAAGGCCGCCTGACGGAAGATCAGCTCAACAACTTCCGGCGGGAGCTGCAGCCCGAAGGGGGCCTTTCGTCCTACCCGCATCCCTGGCTGATGCCCGACTTCTGGCAATTTCCGACCGTTTCCATGGGGCTCGGGCCGATTATGGCGATCTACCAGGCCCGTTTCAACAAGTACCTGGAGAATCGGGGATTGATTGATAAGAGCAAGGCCAAGGTCTGGTGCTTTATAGGAGACGGGGAAACCGATGAGCCTGAGACGCTGGGGGCTATCTCCCTGGGCTCCCGGGAGCGGCTGGACAACCTGATTTTCGTAGTCAATTGCAACCTGCAGAGGCTGGACGGACCGGTTCGCGGAAATGGAAAGATTATTCAGGAGCTGGAAGGGATCTTTCGAGGCGCCCGCTGGAACGTCATCAAGGTCGTCTGGGGCGCCGATTGGGATCCGCTTTTGGAAAAGGATCAGACCGGGATGCTGGTGCGGCGAATGGGCGAGGTGGTCGACGGAGAGTATCAGAAGTACATCGTCGAAGACGGAGCGTATATCCGGGAGAAATTTTTCGGGAAACGCCCCGAATTGCTTGAACTGGTCGAAGATCTGACCGACGAACAGCTGGTTCGCCTCAGACGCGGCGGCCACGACCCGGAAAAAGTCTACGCCGCCTATAAGGCCGCCGTCGAACACGAGGGGAGTCCCACCGTCATTCTGGCCAAGACCATCAAGGGATACGGCATGGGAGAGGCCGGCGAGGCCCGAAACGTGGCGCATCAGCAGAAGAAAATGGAAGAAGATCACCTGAGGGATTTCCGCGACCGCTTCGGCATCCCGATCGGCGACGAAGAGGTGAAGCAGATCCCATTTTATCGCCCGCCGGACGACAGCCCCGAGATGGAGTACCTGAAAGAGCGCCGGAAGGCGCTGGGCGGATCCGTGCCCCAACGAAAGGTCGGGCTCGAACCTTTGGAAGAGCTGCCCGAAGCGATCATCGAAGAGTTCTACAAGGGGACCGACGGGCGGAAAGTCTCGACCACTATGGTGCTGGTCCGGATCATCGGCAAGCTCCTTCGGGACAAAAAGATCGGAAAACTGGTGGTTCCCATCATTCCGGACGAGGCTAGAACTTTCGGGATGGACGCCCTCTTTTCGCAAGTCGGAATCTACTCGCCGGTCGGACAGCTTTATGAGCCCGTCGACGCCGGCGGTCTGATGTACTACCGGGAATCCAGGGACGGACAGCTGCTGCAGGAAGGAATCACGGAAGCCGGAGCCATGTCGTCCTTTATCGCCGCCGGCACCGCCTACGCGACGCATGGGCTGAACATGATCCCCGTCTACATTTTCTATTCGATGTTCGGCCTGCAGCGGGTGGGAGACCTGATCTGGGCCGCCGCTGACACGCGGACCAAAGGCTTTTTGATCGGGGCCACGGCCGGCCGCACCACGCTCAACGGGGAAGGCCTCCAGCACGAAGACGGAAATAGTCATCTGCTCGCCTACCCCGTGCCGAATCTGATGGCCTACGATCCCGCTTTCGCGTACGAGCTCGCCGTTATCGTTCGGGAAGGCGTGCGACGGATGTATGCGGAACACGATGACGTTTTCTACTACCTGACCGTGGAAAACGAAAACTACCCGCACCCTCCGATTCCGGAAGGCGATCGCAAGAAGATCAAAGAGGGAATCATTAGGGGCATCTATCGATTTCAGGAGTCTTCGAAAAAGAAGGCAAAGCTCCGAGTGGGCCTGCTGGGAAGCGGCGCGATCATGACGCACGTTGTGAAAGCCCGGAGCGTGCTGGAAGAGGATTTCGGCGTAGCCGCAGACGTCTGGAGCGTCACAAGCTACAAGGAACTTCACAAGGACGGACTGCAGACGGAGCGCTGGAACCGACTGCATCCAGCAAAAAAGCCGCGGACCGCATACCTGACTAAGGCGCTGGAATCGTCAAGCGGAGGCGTCTTCGTTGCGGCTTCCGATTACGTCAAGGCCCTTCCCGAGTCCGTCTCCCGGTGGGTTCCGGGACGGCTGGTCTCTCTGGGAACCGACGGCTTTGGGCGCAGCGAGTCCCGTGACGCGCTTCGCGACTTTTTCGAGGTCGATTACCGCCACATTGCCTTGGCGGCGTTGACTGGCTTGGCTCGGGAGGGCCGCCTCGAATTCAAGGAAGTGGAAAAGGCCCGGAAACGCCTTGAAATTGACTCGGAAAAGCCAGACCCGACCTTGACGTAGGGTCTCGTCCCCGCGACTGTTCGTAACTGTAAGGAAGAGAGTTTGCATGGCCACTGAAATCAAATTGCCGGCTCTGGGCGAGAACGTGGAAGAAGGGGAAGTCGTCGCGGTCTTGGTCGAGGAGGGGGATGCTGTCGAAAAGGGCCAACCCCTGATCGAACTTGAAACCGACAAAGCCACCGTGGAGGTTCCCGCCGATGCGGCGGGAACGGTTCAGAAGATCCACGTCTCCTCTGGAGATACGATTAAGGTGGGGCAGGTGATCGTGACGGTGGAAGAGTCGGACCAGTCGGACGAGTCGGACGAGTCAGACGAGTCAGACCAGTCAGACCAGTCGGACCAGTCAGACCAGTCGGACAAGTCGGACCGGTCAGACAAGTCGGACCAGTCGGACCAGTCAGACAAGTCGGACCGGTCAGACAAGTCAGACAAGTCGGACCAGTCGGACCAGTCAGACGAGTCAGACGAGTCAGACGAGTCAGACGAGTCAGACAAGTCAGACAAGTCAGACAAGTCAGACCAGTCAGACAAGTCAGACGAGTCAGACAAGTCAGACCAGTCGGACCAGAAACCGGGCCAAAAAGGAGAAGTGGTCGACATTCGCGCGGGCCGACGCGACGAAGCCGCGAGTGCCTCGGGCGGCCCCGTCGCCGCTTCGCCGGCCGTTCGCCGCTTCGCGCGGGAGATCGGCGTCGACATCCAGGAAGTCTCGGGTTCCGGACCCAAAGGAAGGATCTCGGCCGAGGATGTTAAAGATCACTCCAAGGCCCTGCATTCGAGACGTCGTTCCGCTTCCGGCGCACATCCCGCCTGGGGCGACGGCGCGTTGCCGGATTTTACGCGCTTCGGAGAGGTCGAACGAGAGCGATTCAGCAACGTTCGCAGAAAAACCGCACAGCATCTGTCGACAGCCTGGACCCTGATTCCCCATGTCACGCAGCACGATCGCGCCGACATCACCGACCTGGAAAGCCTCCGCAAGAAATATTCCGCAAAGGCCGAGGAAATGGGCGGCAAGCTGACCGTGACGGCCATCGCCTTGAAGATCGCAGCCGCCGCCTTGCAGGCGTTTCCGAACTTCAATGCCAGCATCGATATGGAGAACGAAGAGATCGTTCTCAAGAAGTACGTTCACATCGGAGTGGCGGTCGACACCGAACGAGGCCTGCTGGTTCCGGTCATCCGGGACGTGGACCGCAAGAACATCCTCGAACTTTCGGTGGAGCTTGACGAGATCGCCGAAAAGGCCAGAGAGGGAAAGATCAGTCTGGACGACCTGCAGGGGGGATGCTTTACGATCACCAACTTGGGAGGGATCGGCGGGACTTCGTTTACGCCCATCGTCAACTTTCCGGAGGCTGCGATTCTCGGAATTTCGCGGGCCGCGATGGAGCCGGTGTTCGCCGAAGATGGGTTTGAGGCTCGCCTGATGATGCCGCTTTCGCTGTCCTACGACCACCGGTTGATCGACGGCGCCGACGCCGCACGGTTCTTGCGCTGGGTCTGTCAGGCCTTCGAAGAGCCGTTTCTGCTGGCGCTGGAGGGTTGATTGGGCTTTCCGGAAGCCCGGCGCCAGAGGGGGCCGTTTCCGAGCAGTCCCCGACGGTGTTTCCGACCGCACGCGCCGGTTGACTGAACCCTGCGCCAAGACGCTTGTGGAGACACAACCGCGTGATCTGGGAGCGGCCGTAGCAGAAGGGAGGGCGCAATCTGTGACGACCAAGGGCCTGACAATGCAGTTCAGGGTGGCTTTAAAGGGCATCGAACCGGAAGTCTGGCGTCGGATCGTGGTGCCGGCGGAGTGCAGCTTCTGGGATCTGCACGTGGCGATTCAGGACGCCATGGGCTGGCTGGATTACCATTTGCACGCGTTTCTGGTTCGGAACCCGGACACCGGTCAGGTGGATCAGATCGGAATTCCGGAGCTCCCATTCGAATATGACGACGAGTACCTGCCCGGTTGGGAAGTGCCGATCGAGCGGTATTTTCGAGAGCCGCAGGACCGGGCGGATTACGAATACGACTTTGGCGACGAATGGCAGCACGAGATCGTGCTGGAAAAGATTGCGAGCCGAGTTCCGGGCAAAAAGTATCCGATGTGCCTGGACGGGGCGCAAGCCTGTCCGCCCGAGGACTGCGGCGGCGTTCACGGTTACCAGGAGATGTTGACGGCGCTTCGCGATCCTTTGCACGAACAGCACGAGGACTTTCTGGAGTGGGTGGGCGGCCAGTACGAACCGGACGCCTTCTCCGCTAAGAAGGTCCGCTTCGACGACCCAGGGAAGCGCTGGCGAAACGCCTTCGATTCCGACGAGCCGGTAATGTAACGGCCGGCCCGCCATTCCCTCGACATCCAGCACCTTTCGCTTTTTTCCGAAGGACGCAAGCGCACGGCCTGTATAATTATTCTTTGCGGCCTTGACGGCGGCCGTCCAAGATTATGAAGCGCCATTTGTTGGTCGCTGATTCACAGCCTAAGCTTTGCGAGAGGAGGCGAAAATGGTTAGCTCGTTCGGTTCTGCGGCCCCAATCTTTCGGGTCGCCAATCTTGCATCGAGCCTCGCGTACTACACGGATACGCTCGGGTTCAAGCAGAATTGGGGCGATTCCGGACTGGCATCGGTGTCGCGGGGCAGCTGCACGATCTTTCTCACGGAATGGGACCAAGGCTGCTGCGGCACATGGGTGTGGATCGGGGTCGAAGATGCCGGTGCCCTGCACGAGGAACTCGTTGCGCGAGGCGCTCGGATACGCTTCCCCCCAACGAATTATGACTGGGCGTTTGAAATGCAAGTCGAGGACTTGGACGGTAACGTCTTGCGTATCGGGTCACCTCCGAAGGAAGGCTTGCCGTATGGCGATTTCCTCGATGCCGCTGGCGTCCGCTGGCCGATGGCGGCTCCCGACGCGTGACTGCTTTTGATCCCGCATAACCAGCCGATGAAGCTGGGGTCGCCTGCGGCGCCCGCAGCTTATCGGCATGGCGCTAGGCGGGACGAAACCCATGTGAGTGAGAGCAATGGAAATTCAAACGGAGAATCTCAAGCTAGTCCTCGAATCGAAAGGGAAGCTTCTCGCCCGCATCGAGGCGATGAGCCCGGCGGACCAGGCAGAGGTCTCCCCCGACTGGCTCGCCCGGGTACGCGCCTCGACCGCAGCGGATCCCTGGACGCACGGCTTCGCCATGGTGGAGAAGGCCAGCGACGCCGTCATCGGGAGCTGTGGGTTCAAGGGCTCCCCGGACCTGGACGGGATCGTCGAGATTGCATACGGAGTGGACCCGGAGTACCAGGGGCGCGGATACGCCACGGAAGCGGCAAGGGCGCTGGTTGAGTTTGCGTTTGACAGCGGCCGGGTTCAGTTGGTCCGCGCCCATACGCTGCCCGGGAACAGCGCCTCGACGCAGGTGCTGACGAAGTGCGGGTTTGAGTGCGTCGGCGAGGTCGTGGAACCGGGGGACGGTTTGGTTTGGAGGTGGGAGATACGGGGGAAAGCCGCCTGACGGCTGGCGGCTCATCTGCGCCGCGCAACGTCTCATTAGCCGGCGAAGCGGAGGCGGTCAGCGTTGACGACTCTGCCTGGAATCTTTTTCGTCCCCCCTTGGGTCAGTCATGAGCTGGAGTTCGCTCCTGCCCTCACCGTCAATGTAGACCAACTGCCGTCCATCAGGGTGAAGCGCAGGTTGCCATCGCCCGCCTCGCTGCGGCGAGAACGGCACTATGGTGAGTTCCCCAGAATCCACTTGCACCGCCGCGAGCTGGCGTTGTCCCTGGCGACGTAGAGCGACGAGCACTCTCTGGCTGTCTGCGGTCCATGGCAGGCTGCCTACGTTTAATTCCAAGGCGTCGGGTCGTTCGAGTCGCAACAGGGTTTGTGGTTCTCCACCGGCCACGGGCAGCAGCAGAAGCGCCGATGCTCTTCCTCCGTCAACCGATTTCACGAGGGCCATCCTTTTGCCGTCCGGGGACACCGACATTGAGCGGGGGAGTTCGGCTGCGACGGAAGTGCTTAGAACTCGAGGCGTCGCCCCAGGCTTCGAGAGTACGTTCACGCGGACCGTTCGCTCGCCTGCAGGCGCGGCGCGAACGTACGCCACCTCCTCGTTTGCGCCGGCGGCCACGGCATTTACAGGCGCCGCGACAAGTCGCTCCACGACGCCGGAAGCCGCATCGACTCGACCGACCCAAGCCAGTTGGCGGGTGTCCGCTCTTCCACCGATGATGAGGAATCTCCCGTCAGCTGACCAGTCCAGTCCCATCACGCGGAGGTCCACGCGGGCGACCTCCCGCACAGGACCGCGAAGCCCTTCCGAAACCATGATCCTGTGCATCGTGCGGTTCTCGACGCGGAGCGTGAACGCCAGCCGGGCGCCGTCGCGAGACCAGCTCGGATTGCCTGGGACGCCGTCGCCGGGGATCGCGATCTCTTCAGGCGAACCCGAGACTCGCCCGGTTTCCAGATCGAGGGTCACGACAAACAACCCTGGCCATGCGACTGGCTCAAGAAAAGCAACTCCTTCATCGCTCCACCCAGCGGGACGAACGCCCGCCGCTGTTACTTGTTCCAGGGTTGGCTCTCCGATCAATCGGCTATCGGTGAAAGGAATGGCCCAGTTGCCGATGACGTCGCCACGTGTGCTATGGAAGAGAATCTTTCGACCATCCGCGCTCCACCCCAAAAGTGCTTCGGCCTCGATCCCGAGCGCTTCAGAAACGCCGCCTTTTGACGAGACCAGTCGAACCTTTTCGTTCGCCAGGTAGACGACGGCTTCCCCATCCCGAGTGAAGATGGCCTGATAGATGACGCCGCTTCCGGCTGGCCGATGCTCCAGCACCCGCACTTGCCGCCCGTCATCCTGCATGATCAGAAGTTCGCTGCTTCCGTCGGCAGCTACTGTAGTGAACAGGATGCCGATATCGGCCCGCCAATCCAGCGGCGCGACGAATTCGACCTCGGGCGGGTGCTCGGAGAGAACCTGCTGGACCGCGTTGTCGAGCCCTGTCAATCGCAGCTCGTAGCGAAATGGCTCCCCGGCGCTGGGGTTGCCGAAAGGGTAAACGATGCGGTCTCCGTCCGGTGAGAAGACGAGGTGGGGTTCCGGAAACCCAACGCTTCCGGCAAAGAGCCCTTTGTCCGTGAGACGAACAGCGACGCCGCTGGACACATCGCGAACGGCGATGTCGCCGGTTGTCCAATCTATGAAGGCCACCAGCTTGCCGTCAGGCGAGATCGTCGCTCCATCCTCCGCAGCAGTCCAAACCGTCCGCACCGATCTCGGTCCCTGTGCATGCGCGATCGCCGGGAAAAGAACGACCGCAACCAAGGATACGGCCGTGACGATATGCCTCGACATTACTTGCCTCCCCATCACGCTCATGCCTTTTTCATTCCGCTGAGGCCGACATAGAGGCAGGACTCGCCTCATATCCATCCGAGCTGCTTCAGGCTCGCCACATCGTTCCAGACCTTGGTCAAATGGCGAATCCGCTCGCCCTCGAACTCCATGATGTAGACGTAGTCCGCCTCGACTTGCTTTGCCGTCGGCGGCACCGGCCCACCCTCGCCAATATGTGTGCCCCGGAAGACGCCGTATGCGGCGACGTTGCGCCGGGCCTCGTCCACGGCAAACGAACGCACCTCGTAACGGCCGTCCGGAAGCGGCGTGAGCAACCCCTTCATCCATTCCGTGTACGCCTCCAGGTTGTCGACCCCAGCTAGCGCTTCCGCCTGGGCGGCGAAAGTCGCCTGCGGGTGGCAGTACTCCTTACATGCCTCCCATCCCTTTCCGGTCTCACAGGCATCGAAGAACTGCTTAGCCGTCTCCTTGATCGAACTCATGATCCCCTCCCTTCGTGAGTGTGAATGAGTCCCACGCTACCTCTCAGTCCGAATCGGGCGCAGTTGAGTGCGGCGGGGAAGATATTTCGCCATCCAACATCGATTATACGGATCCAGATTTCATCCGGAATACCTTTTTTTGTCGGGATAACCTGCCTCCAATAAAGAAGGCTCCTTCGAGCCTTTCACGCCCGTGGGGCTGCTAAAACGTTGATTTCACGTTATTCTGCGAAGAACCGCATTTGTTTAACTGATACAAAACAGGAGAGGAACGATGCACATCACGGATTCTCAAGGAATTCACAGGCGGAAAATGAGGGTTTTCGGCCGGACCAGTCTGGTTCAAGTTTTAACTGCGAGCGTTTTTCTGGCCATATTGCACTTGTGCGCCGCTCAACCTGCCTCTGCACAATCCGCGCACTCGATGGCGCTTAACGTCGACGAGGCGGGGGTCATGATCAATAAGCACATTTACGGCCATTTCGCGGAGCATTTGGGCCGAGGGATTTACGACGGCATATGGCTGAAAGACGAGTCCGGTGAATTCCGGATACGCGAAGACATCGTTGAAGCCCTGCGTGCCATTCAGATCCCCAATCTCCGATGGCCGGGCGGTTGTTTTGCCGATTACTATTTCTGGAAAAACGGCGTGGGCCCCCGCGACCAACGTCCCTCCATCGTGAATGTTCTCTGGGGCGGCGTTACAGAGGATAACAGCGTCGGCACCCACGAGTTCATGGAGCTGATTGAACTTCTGGATACCGAACCGATCGTCGTGGGGAACGTCGGAAGCGGTACGGTGCAGGAGATGGCGCAGTGGTGGGAATATGTGAACCATCCGGGTCCGAGCCCTATGGCGGACTGGCGCAAAGGGAACGGGCGGGAAGAACCGTGGAACATCCGCTACTGGGGCGTGGGCAACGAGAGCTGGGGATGCGGAGGAAACATGCGACCCGAATTCTACGCCGATCTGTACCGGCAATTCCAGACCTACCTGCATGGATATCCAGGGATTCGACCTTTCCGCATCGCGGCTGGAGCGGCCGGGGGAAATTACGAGTGGACGGAAGTCTTAATGCGCGAGGCGGGCAGGTATATGGAGGGACTCGATCTTCATCACTATACGATTCTGGGCGATTGGGCGACGAGTAAGGGGCATGCTACCGAATACGGGGAAGCTGAGTGGTTCGAGCTGATGAAGCGCGGCTGGCAAACCGAGGATCTCGTCGAGGGGCATTCGGCCATTATGGATAAATACGATCCCGAGAAGCGCGTCTGGCTGATCGTCGGCGAGTGGGGTACGTGGCATGAACCGCTTGAAGGATCACCGCGGGGATTTCTGCATCAGCAGCAGACGATTCGCGACGCGCTAGTGGCCTCTCAGTCCTTGAACATATTCAACCAGAACGCCGACCGGGTCAAGATGGCGAACATCGCGCAGACAGTAAACGTCCTGCAGGCGATGATCCTGACCGAGGGCGAACAGATGATACTAACGCCCACGTACCATGTATTCGAATTTTATACCGTACACCACGATGCGCTGCTGATCCCGATGGAGTTGGACGCGGGCACTTATGAATTCAACGGCGAGGTCATCAGACCGCTCACCGCTACCGCGTCGCGGCCGTCGGCGGACGCGGATGTAATAAACATTACTATTTCCAATCTCGATCCGACGGCGGGGAGAACGGTCGAGACGGCGATCAACGGTTTCAACGCATCGCATGTATCGGGACGCATACTGACCGCCGAGGATATGACCGCGCACAATACGTTTGAAGATCCGAAAGTTGTCGCCCCTGCTCCGTTCGATGGAGCGCGCATTGCCAACGGGAAGCTCGTCGTCGATCTGCCGCCGATGTCGCTTGTCGTGCTCGAGGTTCGGTAGAACTCGGAGGCAGTCGGGCCAAGGCTACTTTCAACCGGTCAAGGGGTTGCGACAGCCTGCCTGTCTGAAAATCCTATCTCGCCTGGACTTTCGCCCCCGAAAAATGCGTGAAAGCGGCTGACGCTTCACGGATCGCCGATACGTCTTCGGAGCGTAGGCTGCGGGAATCGATGCAGCCTTTCCGCAAGGCCTCGGTTTCTTGAAGCATCGTTCCCGGTTCTTGACATCCCTAGCGCTCCTATATATAGTGCTGCTATGTATAAGACGATTCGAGTTCATCAGCGCGACGAGTGACGTCATGGAGATCAACAAGGACCTGATAGCCGCATCCTCGACCCCGATCGTGCTGGCCATCCTGACGGAGGAGGACAGCTACGGCTACGCCATTCTGCAGCGAGTTCGGGAACTGTCCGGAGGCCGCATGCAGTGGACGGACGGGATGCTCTACCCCGTTTTGCATCGGCTCGAGCGGCTCGGCCACATCGAGGCCCGGTGGGAAATCGCGGAGAGCGGACGCCGCCGAAAATATTACCGGATCACGTCCCAAGGGCGGGCTCAGCTCGCCGAGGAGCGCAGGCAATGGAAAGCCGTCGACGATACGCTGCGCGGCCTCTGGCAGGCGCTGTCCGTGTCCGTCCCGGCCGCCGTCGCGGCGTCGGCTGCGCCGCTTTCAAAGGGAGCTTGAAATGATGCCGCCTTTTGATGATGCAGTCTCGCTGGAGGATCAGATCGACCAATGGCGGAGCTTCCTCCGCCGCCGGCAGGCTATCCACTCGGTCGATGTGGCGGAGCTGGAAGACCACCTCCGCGAGCAAGTGGCGGTGCTGCTCGACGCGGGGCTTACCGCCGATGAAGCGTTTCTGGTGGCGGTGAAGCGCTTGGGCAGCCTCGACGCCCTGTCGCGGGAGTTCGCTCGAGAGCACTCCGACCGCCTCTGGAAGCAGCTCGTCGCTTCCCCTTCGGAGTCCGGGGACTTGCAGGCGCGGTGGCCTTCGGAAGCCGTCGTCGCCTTCGGTCTCGCCGTGGCGGCGGCCGTGGCCATCAAGGCGCCTGCGCTCTTCGGGATTCCGCTGGAAGAGACGAACGCCGGGTTCTACGGTCGAAACGCGAGTCTGTTCGTGCTGCCGCTTCTGGCCGGCTATTTCGTCTGGAAGCGGCGGCTAGTCGCCATCGCGCTCGGCTGGATGGCCGCAGCGTTCGTCGCGGCTTGCGTCTTTGCCAACGTGTATCCCTTCACGCCGGAGGGCCATACCGAGGTGCTCACGGCGCTGCACCTTCCGATCGCGCTCTGGCTTGCGGTGGGTGTGGCGTACGCCGGCGACCGCTGGAGCCAGGTCGAGGGCCGCATGGACTTCATTCGATTCTCGGGCGAACTGTTCATCTACTACGTGCTGATCGCCCTCGGGGGGGGCGTTCTCACGGCGTTTCTTGCGATGCTGTTCACCACCATCGGGAT
Organism: uncultured Acidobacteriota bacterium; assembly: GCA_964484155.1. Taxonomy (GTDB): domain Bacteria; phylum Acidobacteriota; class UBA6911; order RPQK01; family JAPXNP01; genus DATKAT01. The sequence continues at coordinate 9,566 of CAZAEY010000017.1, read as the reverse complement.
TGACCCCGAATCGTTCATCCAGTCCTGGCTGCTGCCGTGCGGAGCGGTTGGGGCCGTCCTGGTCGCATCCTGGCTGGTGGAGGCCAAGCAGAGCGTGATCGAAAACATGGCGCCCGTGTTGACGCGGCTGTTCACGCCCTTCTTCGCCGCCTTGCTGGTCGCGTTTCTGGGGACCCTGCTGTGGACCGGGCGCGGAATCGACATCGAACGAAATGTCCTCATCGCCTTCGACCTGCTTCTGGTGTTGGTCCTCGGTCTCCTTCTCTATTCCATTTCGGCCCGTGACCCCCGGACGCCCCCGGGCGTCTTCGATGTGATGCAGGTGGTTCTGGTGATCGCCGCGCTTCTGGCCGACGCGTTGGCGCTGTGGGCCATCGCCGCCCGCATCACGGAGTTCGGCTTCACGCCGAACCGCGTGGCCGCCCTGGGGATGAACGTGATTCTCCTGATCAATCTGGCGTGGTCCGCCGCGCTCTACATCCGCTTTTTGAGAGCGCGCGGACCGTTTGCGGACCTTGAGCGGTGGCAGACGAATTACGTGCCCGTCTATCCCGTATGGGCGGCGATCGTCGTGATTGTCTTTCCGCCCGTTTTCGGATACATCTAACGCTATGGAATTGCAATACCGAAGCGTTCCCAAGATCGACTCCAACGGCGGGCAGGCCTTTGAGGCGGCGGTCGACGCCGCGCTGGTGAATTCGGTTTTTAGGCAATGAGTGTCAGGGCAAGGGCGTTTGCCGATGCAGCGCTCCGTCCCGTTGAGCGCCGGCGGGGCGTGCAAAGGAGCAGGGCTTGTCTGCGACACATGATTTGAAACCGAGCTTGCTGGCTTCCTGGCGAATCAATAACCGGGTCACAATGGAACTGATCGGGGACTTGCCGGCGGCGCTCTGGGACCTCCGCGCACCGGAGCGCAGCGTACGGTCCGCGCCATCGCTGCCCACCTTCACAACTGCAGGTGCGCATGGGTGAAGACTCTGGGCCGAGAGCACGGCATCACAGCCCCTTCCCGCGTCGATCACCATCGCGTCACGCCTCGACGTATTGTGGCGGCTTTGAAACAGAGCGGCGCCGCCGTGGAGGCGCTTCTCGAACTGGGCTTCGCTTCAGGAGGCCGGATCCCGCCCTCGAAAGGCTATGTCTGGCGCAACCTCTCGTTGGACGTCGGCCACGTGCTGACCTACTTTGTCGCGCACGAGGCTCATCACCGGGGCCAGATCGTGCTGGTGGCGCGTCAAACCGGCCACCGATTGCCGGAGGCTGCGACCGCCGCCCTCTGGCAGTGGAAGATCCGCAGCGAAACCGACGCCGGCGCGTGAAGGGCGGCCATGCAGTCTGCCTGGAATTTCCGGCATCTCGAGCCTACCTGGAAACGCGCCAAGAGGAAGCCCTCGATGGAAGTCGAGGGACTGAGGAGGGTTTCGCACCGACGACGACGCATCAGTCGCCGTCGCTCCGGAGCTGTCCCCTCCCTTCCGGTCGAAACAATCTACTGATCCCGCCCACCCTCCTGCAGCTGCGCCGCTGGTGGCGACGGGCGATTCAAGAGTCCCGGGCAAGCCTCAGGGGCAGCCCCAGGTTGTCTTCTCGTGGTCCGGCCCCAGGTTCCCGTTCTCGGATGAGGACGGAGCCGGGGCCGAGGTGGTGCGGTGTCGGAAGATGACGGGAAGCGGCGCAGAATGGCTCGATCAGAACCGAAAACGAGGTCAACTCATTAGATTGACCAGGTCAGGTGATCTAGTCCATAATATTCCCATGAAAAAGCTTCTGATCTCCGAGTTCAAGGCCAAATGCATCGCTGTTCTGCGAGAGGCTCAGCGCACCGGAGAACCTGTCCTCATCACCCGCCGAGGCCGGGCCATAGCCCGAATCGAGCCCATTATGGAAGGCGAGCCCAGCCGCCGGCTTGGAGTCCTCCGCGGGCGGATGAGAATCAAGGGGGACATCGTCAAGGTCGACACGACCCAGGATTGGGACATCGTGAAATGACCTTCCTGCTGGACACCCATGTCTGGATCTGGTCGCAGGAAGCGCCTGACGAACTCGGCGAAGAAACAAGGGCCGCCCTCGTTGAGGCGGGAAACAGTCTTTCCATCTCGACCATCTCCACCTTGGAGATCTCCCGGCTTGTCCAGATGGGGCTCGTCGAACTTTCAGGGTCGCTAGGTTCATGGATCCAAGACGCCCTCAACCTCCTTCAATGCGATACGATTGAGCTCTCGCACGAAATCGCAGCGAAAGCCTATTCATTGCCCTCACCGCTTCACAAGGATCCGGCGGACCGGGTCCTCATCGCTACGGCGAGGGCTCTCGACCTCACCCTTTTGACCGCTGACGGCAGGATCTTGTCTTACTCTCACGTTCGGAGCCAGGATGCGCGCCGCTGACCGTCGGCCCGCCTTGAGAGCTTGATCCGGGTCCATGTAAGCTATGCCGGACTCCTGCAGGAGGGATTCGGATGACGAGGGTGAATCGCAGCGCTAATTGCAGCAACTCTCCGAAGAACAAAATGGCTGAGGATATCGCCGTAGCGCTTGAAAGGCGAGACGTTGATTTTCTCGCCAAGCTGCTCGACGGGGAGGCTACTTGGCAGCAGGCTGGCAGCGCCGTCGCCACCGCGGAAGCCATACTGAATCATCTTGGCGGCGAAGACAAACCGACCAGTTTGACGATCGACCAGGTCGTAACCCATGGAAGAGCAGGCGCCGTCAATGGGACGACCAGGCGGGGAACGCTTGAACGGCGATTCTGCCATGTTTTCGAGTTTACCTCCGCCAAGTGCGATCGGATCCTTCGAATTGAATCCTACGGTGATCGAAACGATGGCGGCGCGACCCGGGCGCCTTCGACGGCGCGCGAGCCCCAGAAGCAGTTCGTCGTGAAGGAGCCGAAAGGAGAAGAGCCCATGAAAATCGAAGTCTCGGTGATGGTCAAGGCGGATCCTCAGACGGTCTGGGATACATGGAACGATCCGGAAGATATCAGACAATGGAACGCGGCCTCGGATGACTGGCACACCACAGACAGCAAGGTCGATCTGCGGGTGGGCGGCCGGTTCTCCTCTCGAATGGAGGCCAGGAACGGGCGCGCGGGTTTCGACTTCGCTGGTCAGTATACGAAAGTCGACGCCCCCCGTTTCCTCTCGTTCCGAATGGACGACGGTCGCGAGGTCTCCGTCGAATTCGAAGAAACGGAGGAGGGGGTTCGGGTCAGGGAGCGATTTGAAGCGGAGAATGAATACGACCCGGAGTTCCAGCGAAAAGGGTGGCAGGCGATCCTGAACAACTTCGCTCGTCATGTCGAGTGCAAGGCGAACGCAAGACATCAGGGCAAATAACGAGCCGGTTAGCCGGACGGACTTCGCGCGCCGATGAACCTGCCGGGTAGCTCGACTTCGCGGAAGTCGGGCTAGCGTAGTCTGGTTGCGATCCCCTTTACGGTCTCGGACAGCGCGGCCTTTCTTGCCTTCCGGAGCTCGCTTCCCTGATTGTCTACAAGTTCGGCCGCAAGCGACTCCAGCCTGCCGGCCAGATCTGCGTCCCGCAGGCCTTCCTGGAGCCGCGTCGCCGCGCGCTCCAAAGCCTCAGTGAGATCGGCCGCAAGCGAGTCTGAGAGATGGTCGACCCGCCCGAGCTGATCGATGTATGCCCTGGCCACGACCGGCTCGGCGGGCCATGTGACGCGGAATTGCTGCTGGGGGTTGAATGCAGGGCCCTGATCGGCAAGGGCGGCCGCAGCGATTTCATTCTCCGACAGGAATTCGCTGGGCAACAGCTCCAGCACGTCCAGACCGCGCACGATCTCGGAGCCATAGATCAGGCCCCGGTACCAGTAGGCCGACCAGAATCCGCCAAACACCAGAACCTCGGCATCGATAGGGCCTCGGTCGAAATAGGCGATTTCCACCGGACGGGCTGAGTCGGTGAAATCGATCACCGAGATGCCGCCTTGGTACCAGGCCTGGACGAAGATGTCGCGTCCCGGCACTGGGATGATGGAGCCGTTGTGCGCCACGCAGTTTTCCTGCTCGACCTGCGGCGCGGGCATCTTGAAATAACTTCGAAACTCGAGCCGTCCATCCACGATGTCGTAAATGGCGTTCGCCCCCCATGTAAGCGGATCGTAGGCTCGGCATCGCGGCCGGTCGCCCCCGCCCCATTCATCAGTGAACAGGACCTTTGTGCCGTCGTTGTTGAATGTGGCTGAATGCCAGTAGGCGAAGCCCCTGTCGACGACTGCGTCGACGCGCTGCGGGTTCAGCGGGTCGGAGATGTCGAAGAGGATGCCGTTACCCGAGCAGGCGCCGGCTGCAATTCCTTTATCGGGAAACGCTGTGATGTCGTGGCATTGGTCGGTGCGGCTGGTGTGCTGGGTTCCGTTGCCGTGGTCTCCGCCTCGCCAGAGACCGGCCAAGACACCCGTTTCGGGATCGGCGAACACCGCAGGACTGTGAACGATGCGCGCCCTGCTCGGGTCGGCCGCCGGGATCTCGATGACGTCGATGCGAAACAGCGCGGTTCGGTCGTCGCCGGGCGATTCGTCGTAGCAGCTCTCCATTTCTCTCTGGTCTCGGACGCCGGTGATGCCCGAGTTGTAGACGATGATCCTGCCGTCCGGGCCGGGCCCTGAAATCACCGAATGGGTGTGCGAGCCTCGACAGGTCTGGACGCCACCCACCTGCCGCGGTCGCGTCAAGTCGCTGATGTCGAAAATGCGTAGCCCCCGGAACCGCTCAGCGCTGACGTCCTCGCTGATCCCTTCGAGCCCACAGTCGATGCGGCTCCGAGTCTGTTCGACCGACATGAGCAGGAGGTCTCCGACAATGGATACATCGCCCTGCCCTCCTGGACACACCACGGAGCTGACGTGTGTTGGCGCGCCTTCCTCCTGCAGCCGGTAAATGTTGAAGCCATGGTAGTTTCCGACCACCATCACATCGTCGGAAAAGGCCATGTCAGTGTTGGAAAAACTCAGCAGCGGCGCTCGGCTGCTCTCGAACCCCTCATCGCCGGTCTCCTCCTCAGGCGGTTCTCTCGGCTCCGCGGGACCCATTCGATCCCCCGAGTCCAACGGCAGCTCGGCCCGGTTGCGGGGATCGAAGAACCCGGGAGGCTTGGGCAGCGAGGCTACCAGTTTCAGGTTCCACATCGCCTGGCCCGCGTCGTCGAGGCCGGGCGCCAGCCCGGCGCGTGGGTCCGTCGACAGTCCGACTAGAAGAGCATTCATCCGCTGAATCTCAGCAGCCTGGTCGTTGACAACTTTGGTTACGAACTCGAACAACACCGGATCGTAGGCTGAGCCGGGCTGTTTCAGGAGCCCTTCCACCATCGTCACCGCGCCCTCGTGGTGGGTGATCATCAGCCTCAGAAAGAACTGATCGAATTCAGCGCCCTTCAACTGTGCGAGCTGAGTCATCTGTTCCGCTGTCGCCATGCCGGCCATGGCGTGGCTGGTGTGCATAACATGGTGGGCTGCAGGGTCCGGGACGCTCTGGCCGCGCCGGCGCAACCACTGCTGCATGAACTGGATTTCGTCCTGCTGCGAAGCATTGATGCGGCCGGCGACGTCGATCAGCTCGGGCCGGTTGGTGCGATCGGCCACCAGCGCCGCCATTTGGAGAGCTTGATGATGATGCGGAATCATATCCTGCATAAACCGCACGTCCGCCGCCGAGTGGCTCGTATCGGCTATCCGGATCGCCTCTTCAGCGCTAAGTTCCCGCACAGGCTCCCCGGGAGCGCCCGGTTTGATAATCGGAGCCTGGGCAAGGGCCGCGGCGCCGAAGGGCAAAAGAACCGCACCGAAGCAGAGCCACCGAAGCCGTTGAATCAAAGAGCCCAGCGTTCCGTCCATCAGACGCGCTCCTTTAAAGAGTTTGTTATTCACTCGTACGCTGACTGTCTGACGATTTGCCGTATCAGATCGCCAGGATGCGGCTTCACTACGATTTAGCCGCCAAACTGCAAACAGTGCGGTTCACCGAGGCGTTGCGCCGTCCGCAAAAACAGTTTTCGGGCGGCCGTTTCTTGCCTCCCTGTCAGAGGCCCTCGAACTCCTTTGTGCTGCGATCAGGCCAGGTCGAAACGGTCGAGGTTCATCACCTTGTTCCAAGCCGCGATGAAGTCGCGGACGAACTTTTCTTGGGCGTCGGAACTCCCGTAGACTTCGGCCAGAGCGCGGAGCTGGGAGTTGGAGCCGAAGACGAGGTCGACACGCGTCCCGGTCCACTTGAGTTCGCCCGTGTTGCGATCGCGGCCTTCGAACACATCATCGTCGCTTGAGACCCGCTTCCACTCCGTGCCCATGTCGAGCAGGTTGACGAAAAAGTCGTTGGTGAGCGCCCCCGGTCGTTGGGTGAAGACGCCGTGCCGCGTTCCGCCGTAATTGGCATTCAAGACGCGCATGCCGCCCACAAGCACCGTCATTTCCGGAGCTGTCAGGGTCAGCAGCTGGGCCTTGTCCACCAGCAGCGCTTCGGCTGGGACGATGCACTTGCCCTTTAGGTAGTTGCGGAAACCGTCGGCGATGGGCTCAAGCGGGGCGAAGGAATCCACATCAGTCTGTTCTTGCGAGGCGTCCGTGCGTCCCGGCGAAAAGGGAACCGTGACGTCATGGCCGACGTTTTTGGCGGCTAGCTCGATGCCCGCGCAACCGGCCAAAACGATCAGGTCGGCGAGCGAGACCCTCTTACCCTCCGAGGCCGCTCCGTTGAACGCGGACTGGACTCCTTCCAACGTCTTCAGGACCTTCGCCAGTTGGGGAGGCTGGTTGACCTCCCAATCCTTCTGCGGCGCGAGGCGAATGCGTGCGCCGTTTGCGCCGCCGCGCTTGTCGGAGCCCCGGAAGGTGGAAGCCGAGGCCCAGGCGGTCGAAACGAGCTCCGACGCCGAGAGGCCGGAAGCCAGGATCTTATCCTTGAGAGAGGCGACGTCCTGTGCATCGATCAGACGGTGATTGGCCGCGGGAATGGGGTCTTGCCAGATGAGCTCTTCGGCGGGAACCTCCGGCCCGAGATAACGGGCTCGCGGTCCCATGTCGCGGTGGGTCAGCTTGAACCACGCCCTGGCGAACGCGTCGGCGAACTGGTCCGGGTTCGCCATGAAGCGCCGGGCGATTTTTTCGTATTCCGGAACGAACCGCAGCGTGAGGTCGGTGGTGAGCATGGCCGGCGCGATGCGTTTCGACGGGTCGTGTGCGTGCGGCACGGTGCCAGCGCCGGCGCCTTCCTTTGGCGTCCATTGATGCAGGCCGGCCGGGCTCTGAGTGAGCTCCCATTCGTAGCCGAAGAGGTGCTCGAAGTAGTCGTTGCTCCACTTTGTGGGCGTGGTAGTCCAAGTGACTTCCAGGCCGCTGGTGTTGGCGTCGCCGCCCTTGCCTGTCCCAAAGCTGTTTTTCCACCCAAAGCCCTGCTCCTCGATAGGCGCGGATTCGGGATCGGGTCCCACATCCGACATTGGGCCTGCGCCGTGGGTCTTGCCGAAGGTATGTCCGCCTGCGATCAGCGCCACGGTTTCTTCGTCATCCATTGCCATGCGGGTGAAAGTCTCGCGGATGTCGCGCGCAGCGGCAATCGGATCCGGCTTGCCGTTTGGGCCTTCCGGGTTAACGTAAATCAGCCCCATCTGCACGGCCGCAAGCGGGTTTTCCAGTTCCCGGTCGCCTGAGTAGCGTTTGTCATCCAGCCAGGTCGTCTCTTTGCCCCAATAGACATCCAGGTCCGGCTCCCAGACGTCCTCACGTCCGCCGCCGAAGCCGAAAGTCTTGAAGCCCATCGTCTCAAGGGCGACGTTGCCCGCGAGGATCATCAGATCGGCCCATGAAATCTTGCGCCCATACTTCTGCTTGATCGGCCAGAGGAGCCGGCGCGCCTTATCCAGGCTCACATTATCCGGCCAGCTGTTCAGCGGCGCAAAGCGCTGCTGTCCCCTGCCGCCGCCGCCCCGGCCGTCGGCAATGCGGTAAGTGCCCGCACTGTGCCACGCCATGCGAATGAACAACGGGCCGTAGTGGCCGAAATCCGCCGGCCACCAATCTTGCGAGTCGGTCATCAGCGCAGCGAGATCTTCTTTCAAGGCCGCGTAGTCGAGGCTCTTGAATTCTTCAGCGTAGTTGAAGTCCTCGCCCATGGGGCTGGACTTGGAGGATTGCTGGCGCAGGAGGTCGATCCTGAGTTCGTTCGGCCACCACTCGCGGTTCGAGGTCCCGCCACCGGCGGTGTGGTGGAAGGGGCATTTGCCTGAGTCATCCGACATGTGAAGTCTCCTCTGGTTGGGTCTGAAAAGTGGCTTGTTTCATTGCTGCGTCTTGAATCGTTGGCGTGCAGTCGCCGGCCGCACCCGATTCGCCGCGAGACACTCCGGGCACACGCCCCAGAAGATCACCTCCGCCTCATCAATCCGGTAGCCCGAGGCGTCGGCGGCGGTTAAGCACGGAGTGTCGCCGACGGCGCAGTCGACGTCGACCGTGTTTCCGCAGGTGTGACAAATCAAATGGTGGTGGTTGTCGCCGACGCGATCCTCGTAGAGGGCGGGCGATCCGGCAGGCTGGATGCGCCGAATGAGACCCTTTTCGGCCAAAGTCCCCAGGGCGTCGTACACAGCCTGCCGCGAAATGGCGCCAATCTCGGCTCGAACGTCCTCGGCAACATCGTCTGCCGTACAATGGGGACGCGCCGACACCGCCCGCAGCACCGCCAGGCGCTGAGCCGTGACCTGTACGCCGTGTTCGCGAAGGGCGCTGACTGGATCGTCACTCATGGCCCGATTATAAAGCAGATCTGGACTTTGTCAAGAACTAGACAAATTCCAGTAAATGCACCGCCTGGCGCTCGGAAAGCTTGACCCTGGGGCAGTCAGGCCAGCCGCCTTTCGGTCCCAAACTATCGATTGCCGCGCTCTCAGACTGTTTCTGCGGCCCGGGCAACTTGGGCGGGAGAAAGTCACACCGGGGGAGCATCATGTTTCCATATAAGGCATAGGGGGAACCTTGTCCCGCAGCCTCGAATAGACCGTCAGGGCTCCCCGGTGGTGGGCGGTGTGATCCACGATAGCCCCCACAATGGCCAGCCGAGGCGCTCCTCCCATGATAGGGCCTGCCGGAAGGGGGGCTGTCAACTCCTCCATCGACTTGGAACCAATGGTCTGGATGCAGCGATCAAAGGCCCGGTCCAGCCAGTCCCTGGCTTCTTTCAGGGACTGAATCTTGTTCAACTCGGTCGCCATGGCTTCGAAATCCAGATCGAATCCCTCAGGCCTGAATGCTCCCTCCACAAACCAGTCGATGGTCTGGGCCGCGTGCGCCACCTGCTGGGCGGAACTTGCCCGGGTCTGGAAAATAGAATTTGGAGCGCGGAACTTTGCCCACACAGAGCCCCGTCAGCAATGACGGGGGCAGCGTAACGAACCGCGAACCCGTCCCAGCCCATACCACCGGCGCAAGCTCGAGAGGGCGGAAGGCCCCCATCGACGGTCAGGGCTAAATTCTATTTTCCAGACCCGGGCCCGGGCAACGGGCCCGGGCAAATTCCGCTATTTCCGGATAAAATCCTGACCGTTGGACGGGATTGA
>CAZAEY010000016.1:24811-39189 GCA_964484155.1 uncultured Acidobacteriota bacterium | reverse complement strand
CCGCACATGCCCAGATCAGGATCGGAGTGACCGGGAACCATTCGAATCCAGCGAATCTGAAAGCGGCTAAGCAGGCTTGCGATTCAGGCGACCTGAACTGCACTTATACGGAACTGGACCCCGTCACTTTCAACAGCATGACCCCAGCAGAGCTTCGAGCGAATTTCGACATCCTGTTGGCTGCGTGGATGTCCCAATCCTGGCATTTCGATCTGGATTGGACAACGCGACTGCACCCGTTTCTGGAACTCGGGGGCGGAGTCATCTGGGAAGATCCCGGGAATTTCGCCGATCTGGACCCGGCCGTAGCCGCCGTAAACCTGATGCCTTACAACACCGACTGGTGCAGCGTCCTGATCACCGAAGAGATCCCGGGGGTCACCACGGGAATCCTGCAGGATGGAGAGTGCACAGGCAATCAGCGACCGGCGTGTTTTTCCAATTTTCATGTCGGCTTCACTTCCTGGCATCCTGGCCTGTCTCCTTTTCTCTTATCGAAGGGGACGCGCTATATGACTGATGGCAGCGAAGTCCCGGATGAAGAATGCCAACCGAATCTGGTGGTCGGACTGTACGGAGAGTTTTCTGGAGGGCGGATCATCCTGACGGGACCGGACAACAACTTTCACGGAAGCAGAAACGACGGTGAACTAAGGCGTTCCCGAAACCAGTATAAGCTGCTGGTGAATGAGATCCTCTGGGTGTCCGAAGGCTTCGATCCGCCGCCTCCGGACGACGATACTTTTCCGCCAGTCGTTTCGATTACGTCGCCCGCCGACGGCGCCGTCTTTGAACCGGGCTCCACCTTCACGGTCCACGCAGACGCCTCCGACAACGTCGGAGTTGCAAGCGTGACTTTCAGACTGGACGGGAATACCCAGTGTATTGAAATGCAGAGCCCCTACACCTGTCAAATGAGCGTCAGCGAGACGCCGGACACGGCACATGAAGTCAGCGCGATGGCCGTAGACGCGGCAGGAAACAGCTCGACCGATTCCATCACCGTCTTCGCGTCATTGGATGCGGACACGACTCCTCCGCAGGTGGAGATCACTTCGCCCAGCGACGGCGCTCAGATCCTGGTCGGGACGACGTTCACCGCCGTGGCAGAGGCCTCTGACAACGTGGGAGTCACTCACGTGGTCTTTCGCCGCAACGGCGTCTCCCAATGCACCGTCTTCGAAAGTCCTTACACCTGCGAGATCGGCGTCGGAAATCAGTCGAACGTCGACTACCAAATCTCGGCGACTGCGTTCGACGCGGCGGGAAACAGTGCCACCGACGCCATCATTGTCACCACGTACTCCGACACCGACACAGAGCCTCCGGTCGTAACGATCACCTGGCCGAGCGACGGCGAGATCATCGAAAAGGGTTCCACGTTTACAGTGGAGGCCGAGGCGACCGACAACGTTGGGGTCACCGACCTCGTGTTTCGCCTCAACGGACAGACGAAGTGCGTCGATTCGACCGCTCCATACACCTGTCAGATGACAATCGATCACACGCCGGACGTCGCTTACGAAATCATGGTCACTGCGTTCGACGCGGCCAACAACAGCGCCAGCGCCTCGGTCACGTTCTTTTCATCTTCTGCCGATGGAGACACGACTCCCCCGACCGTCGCAATCACTTCTCCCGCCGACGGCGCTTTCGTGAATGTAAACTCGACCATATTGGTGCAAGCGGACGCATCTGACGACGTCGGCGTCGCAAAGGTCGAATTCCGTCTCAACGGAGAGCTTAAGTGCACCGACGCGGCAAGTCCGTACAGCTGCCAAATGGAGATTGGCAGAAGGGCGAACCTCAACTACCAGATCACGGCTACGGCCTTAGATGCGGCGGGGAACAGCGCGAGCCATTCGATTACCGTCACATCGATTGAATCGGACACCACGCCCCCCACCGTAACCATCACATCGCCGCTTGACGGTGCCATTGTCGAACGGGGATCGACGTTTACGGTTCAAGCGGAGGCAGCGGACAACGTCGGCGTCACCAGCGTCGTGTTTCGACTGAATGATGAAACGACATGCGTCGACTCGACCAGTCCATACACCTGCCAGATGACGATCGATAACACGCCCGACGCCGTCTATCAGATCACGGCCATTGCGTTCGACGCGGCGAACAACAGTTCCAGTCATTCCATTACGGTGTTCTCCTCGCCCGAGCAGGACACGACGCCGCCATCCGTATCGATTACGTTTCCAGCCGACGGCGCAATTGTTCCGGTCAGCTCGAACATTACCGTCCAAGCCTCGGCCTCAGATAACATCGGTGTCGCCAGCGTAGAATTTCGCCTGAACGGAGTTCTTCAGTGCACGGACACATCGAGTCCGTATAGTTGTCAGATGGCGATCGGTGCAACGCCGGGCGTTCAATACACGATCATGGCTACGGCGTTCGACGCCGCAGGCAACAGCGCCAGCCACTCGATCATGGTCACCTCCGCTTCGGAAGCCGACACCACGCCTCCAACCGTCGCGATCACTTCGCCGCTGGACGGCGCTGTGGTCCAGAGAGGAACGACCATTACGGTTGAGGCCGACGCCGCCGACAACGTCGGCGTCACGAGCGTCGTTTTCCGACTGGACGGAGTGATCCAATGCACCGACACGCAGGCTCCCTACAGTTGCCAGGTTTCCATTCCCAGCAAGCCGAATCAGCCCTACGTGATAACGGCAACGGCCTTCGATGCGGCGGGCAACAGCGCCAGCCATGAGATCACGGTCGTTTCCTCCGGCTCCGGTGCTAGAAATTGAAGGTTTGTCAGCCCTAAGGCTGAAGCTCGAGTCTCCGCAGCGTTGGAGGCTCGAGCGGGCGAATGCCGGCAGGGAAGATCTGAACGGCGACATCGGACCTGAGACTTGAAACCGGGAATTGAATGTTGCCGGCCTCGTCCGATTCGGCTGGCTCCAATTTGTAGGGAATGCCGGACGCGGTGTCCCACAATTGCAGCCAAAACGGCTGCGACGGGGCCATTCCCGGGACTATAACCAGCGCATTCACAAGCGGAATTTCCAGGTTGTCTCGCAAGACGCTCCAGGTGTGATGCTTGTTCTGGATCCAGAGGTGCGCCCGGTTTCTCACGGGATCCACCTGCCCCAGCACCCTCAGGTCCGAAGAATCGGACGTGGCCTTCGCATCGCGATAGTTCCCATTGCTCAGGGGAACATCCTTGATGAACTCGTAAAATGCCCGATAGACGCTCCGATGATCGCGATTTGCATCCCAAATGTGCCCGTCGCCCGGAGGACTGGCCCAGTAATGCTCGATCAAACCCCCGGGGTTGATTCCCGCCCATACGAAATTGTGCAGCCACACACCGCCTGAGACGTTTTTCTTGAAAAGATCCTCGCCGGCGAACGTCCATGCCACTTCGCCTCGAACGATGGGCATTCTAGCGCCTTCCAGAAACTGACCGGCCAAAGTCGCGCTCAGACTTTGCGTTGCCAAGGCGGCGTCTCCAAACCCGGGCTGGCCCTCATGAACGTACTCATGAACGTCGGCGTAATCCAGATTCGGGTACTCTCCGGAGACGTTGTTCCAGAATTGCGATGGAAACCCGCCCCAGAAAGAAGTGGTCACCAAGTGGGCGTTTGGATGCTCCGGGACGCACTTTCCCGCCGCCTCGATTCCGAAGACGCCGCACTTCATGAATTTCCCGAATTCGTCTGCCAGCACCCAGTGCGGGCCGTCAACCGGCGCGGGAGGACCTTCGTTTAAAAGCTCCCACGAGTGGATGTGAGGCGAGTAGCCCCAGCGGGCCTGCAGATACCTCCACCAGCTTTCGTGAAGCCAGCGAACTTTCGTCTTTCCCGAAGTCTCCCTTCCGTTGCCGAAAAAAAGAACAGACTGCCTGGACGGAGATTTTCCGCCTTCGAAATCCAGGATATTGAAGATGTAGTCGTTTTTCTCCAGAACGACCGGCTTGAGGTAAACGTCGTATTTGGAGGCGAGCCGTAAAACCTGATCCAGGGCCAGGGCATCTCGCTGATTGATATAGTAGTGATGATCCATCGACGGCTTCTGGATCGCATTCGAACCGAATAAGCCATCCCCTAGATCTTCCTGAATCCACACGTGGTCGATAAAGGCGTGGCCTGCGGATCCGCCTTGCGGCGAGTGGACGTTTTCCAGCGCCAGATACAGAAAATTCAGAAAATCCCTCTCTCCGCTCTCGAACCATCCCTCCAGAATGTGCCACCCGGGAAACGCCGGATCGGGGGCGCTGCTCCATGGATCGGCTCCAGATCTTTGGTACGTGGCAGCCAGAACGGTACCGGCGTCCGGGTCGTCGCACCTCCCCGTCTCTGATTCGGGCCACATCCAGCCACCTTCCTTCACGACGAATCCAAACGGCTTGCCGGCTGTTCTCGGACCTTTCAACCCCTCGACGCGGTACCGAACGCGGACACGATACGTCCTGTTTCTTTTCAAGGGGACTCTTGCGGACTCCCATCCGAGCACTCGGCAAGGCGTAAAATTCCACTGATTACCGTCAGCAAAGACCGTTTCGTCATGGTTCAACCACATGAAGACATCGCCAGGGGCAGCGGGCGGACTTACATCCGGATAGTTGCTGACGAGATTTTCGTCCAACTCGTGAATCAGCCCCATCTGCGGCTCCTGGGTGCGATGAGCTCGATTGTGAGAGAACCATTTGCCCCAAGCCGACCCGAAGATCGACCATTGGGAAATCCACGTTCGAACCAGCTGCAGACCGTTCGCATGCAGCGTCTTGAAGGTCTCTTCGTTTGAGGCGGGGTTGATCCAGTCGACCTGGCGGGCGTTCAGGTTATGACCCAGACTCGGAAAGTATCGCCCTCCCGAGAATTCGAAATAGCGCGGATCGTTGCGGCTGACTCGAACGAAGCCATTTCGATCCGAATCGATGACCTGGAATTCAAAGGCCGGGCTCTCCCGGAATCCGCTGGAATCGCGCACGGTTATTCTGAATTGCCAGGAGCCCGCAAAATGAGGCGAAAACCGCACTTTCCAAAAAAATTGGTCTTTCGGATACAGCCACTCCGAAAGCTGGGGGTTCTCCTCAAATTCTTGATAGAAAAACCCTGGAACGAGGTAAATCGTTTCCCATTCGTCCGGCGTAAACAAACCGTTGACCGTGACGCCCGCCCCGTTTGGAATGCCGGCAGGCGCCGACCCGTCATAAGGCCAATACGGATTGAGAGCGCTCGTCTCCAAGGAAAACGTCGCTTCGAACTTCTCGTATTTCGGAATTTTTCCTTCGGGATAGTCCGCGCGATTGTCCGTCAGACCGCTGATTTCAGGCTGGGCAGCCAGTAACCATGAAAGGAAAAGGGGCGCTAAGAAAACCAGGCGTAATCGTCTCAGAACGGGATAAAAAGGTTGCATCAATATAAGGCGCTTTGAATCCTTTCCGCTGCGGGCTTCGCTTCCAAGAAACGAATATCGAATCTTTTCCAGTTTTCAAACAGGACATTCGATTGCCCAAATCAGCAAACTCCAGGCGCCATTGCCAATTTCAGCCTCCATTGTACCGAGGCGTAGTTCTAAGTTGCAATTTTTATGGCCTCGTAACATCTCGGCGAACCGTCGAACCGCCACTTATCAGATCCGCAAGCAACGTTAACAGCCCGTGGTAAAAGTCCTGATGGGTCGTGCAACAGGGATCTGCTGTCTGTCGGCAAGACGCGAGGAGGAAGGCGATGCCGTAGCATCGTCGACGACGAGCAACGCAGTCCGGGGGCCGCAAACGCTTGGCGCCCTCTGGGGGCGCGGGCATCCTGCCCGCCCTGTCATCGCGCGAAAGCGCGATCTCACCGACCGGGCTCGTTGGCGCGAATTTCTCACACGCAACCTGCTGCAAAAGAATCGCGCTCACGCGCGATTGGGGGCGGGCAGGATGCCCGCGCTCCCGGGAAAGCCTGAGGCTGGATGATGCTACAGCATCGCCTTCTTTGCCGCGCCTACGATCCGGATCCGCGGCGCCCGCAACACGACCCATTGGGCCTTTTACCACGGGCTGTTAGTCCGCGTGATCGGGTTTCCAGGTGTAACGGCACGCTCGCATTTCAGCTCGCGTTCCTAATCCGGCGTCCATTGAATCTGAAAGGAAATGGAACGCCCCTGGGCCATTGGGACTTTACGGTCAGCCGAGTTAAAGTACGCTTCACTTGTCAAATTCGACGATGAAAGATAAAGAGCCCATCCGGTCTGAAGTGGCATTTCCAGGAAAGCGGATAGCAGACCAGCCGAAGGAATCGGTTTCTCACCGCTGCCGAAGCGCGATTTCTTGCTGCGGAACTGCCATTCGGCTCCGTAACGCCAGCCTTCGAACCGGTATCGAAGCCCCAAGCCGATGCGATCGGCCGGGATGTCGGCCAATGGGCGATTCTGCCTGTCGCTGCCAGAAATCAGGTGCCCAAGCGCATAGACTTGCCACCGCTCTCGGGGAGTGACGATCGCTTCAAATTCCAGACCTCGAATGGTTCCCGCTCCCAGGTTTACGAAGGTCAGTAAATCTATCGAAGGTTCGACCCGCTCGATGTATCGATCGATCCGGTTTTGAAACATGTACCCAGCCAGAAGCACTTTTTCTCTATACCATCGGACTCCGGCCTCCAGATTCATGGAACGTTCGGTGTCCAGATCGGGATTTCCGATCACCCTTCCCCGCCCCGTTGTGCCAGTGAAGAAACGCTCGGAAAGGCTTGGGAAACGAAGCCCAGATCCGACGTTTCCCGTCAGCTCCAGACCGCGCCCCAGCGGAACGAGGGCTCCGGCGAAACCATTGAGAGCCGCATAGCCCGCGCCTGCCTCCCCTGCATTGCGCTGCTGAAGCAGGGAAAGTCGCGTCCCACTCTCGAACACGATGCGATTGACTGGCAATTTTATTGAAGCCAGAAAGCTCAGTTCGTCTTCTCTTCCATCGCGCAGACTGCGGAGGGTTTCCGCCGAGCCGTCGCCGGACGTGCGTCGCCGGTGTTCCAGAGCTGCGACGTTGCGGCGCCCGAAATAGTCGACGCCAAGACGAAAATCAGCGGCAGCGAGGGACAGCTGTCTGCCGAATTTAAAGCCCAGATCGAATGTCCGGTTGTAAACGTCTGTTTCAAGGTCTGGCTCCACATCGAGCGTGTGAACGTTATGAGGATGCAAATACCCTGAAAAATGCCATCTGTCGACCGTGTCCATAGAGAACCGCACCATCAGGTGCCTCTCCACTGGATAGGTGGTCACCTGCCCGGGGAAATCAGTGCTGGCTTTACCGATGTCTCGTCCGACGCTGGGGATGACCAGAAGCCGAAAGATTCTCCTGTCGCTCAACCAGTCGCGAATAAGGATGGCGGAAATTTGCGAGAAATGAGAATTCAGCTCTCCTCCATCCGGGGAGAACGCATTGCCCGCGTTGCGCCGAACGACTCCTAAGGACCATTCATCGTTTCCCCAGCCCGCCAACTGAAAGTTCCCTCGCCCCTGAGTTTCGAATCCGGACCGAAAGTTCCAGCCGTCGAAATGACGGGGCATAATCTCCACAACGCCTCCCAGCGCACCGGATCCATAATAAGTCGAAGCGGGCCCCCGCAACACATCCACCGATTCCATCAACAGCGGGTCAAGGAAGGAGGCCGAGGCGCCGGCGCGCCGCTCGCTCGTGATGCGCATCCCGGAAACCGAGGTCTGCACCCTGTGTCGAGAGATTCCTCGAATCGAATAGACCTGAAAAATCCCGCCCTGACCCGTTTCAGCAACCGCTGGGACCGAATTGACCAATTCCGTCAAAGTAGAGGAAGGGACAGGAGCCTCCGTTGGATTCAACCGGGTCGCCGTTACGCCGACCGGCGCATCTTCGCTGCGGGGAAAGCCGTCCAGGACGGTCAACTCCTCAATCAATGATGAGCGCGGTTCGATGAGAATCTGAAACGGATCGTTTGATGAAGGCCCTTCCACATCGATGACGGTAAGTTCAAAGGAGGGGTGAACGATCTCCAGTTGAAACGGCGGAACCGAATCCGGAAAGGAAAATCGCCCCTCTCGATCCGTCGTCGCAGCCGCGTTGCTTCCCAGGATGCTGACCCAAGCGTCCGCGACCGGCCGTCCGTCCGGGGCCACGACCACGCCCCGAAAAGCCAGCGCCGGAACGAAAAAAAATGATATGAGCGCGACATGAAGAGTTAATTTCGGCATCTTCTCAAGTCGCTGGTGGCGTCACCCGCTTCTTCGCGCTTCTGGAATGCCGGCTGGCTGGATGATTCGAACGCTTTCGGGCGGAAACCGTCTTCCGAGGCCTGTCCGCAGTCCTGATGCGGGCAGGCCTCGATGGCTCCAAACGCTCCGTATCGCTGATTCTAAAGGTCAATACGTGTGCCCGACGACGTTGCTCACTTGGCAACCCGGCGCTGCGGTATCGACCGCCTGATGCAACATGGTGCTTCCGGCCTGGCTCGCGGAAACCAGTAAGCACAAAGTGGCATTTCCGTTCCCGTCCGCCAGCTTGGTGTCTCGAAGCCTCGGGTTGCTCAGGCTCAACGGCGCCGTGCACCCCGAAACTGTTGAGCTTCCCGGATTGGCGCTTACGTACAAGCTGACCTGGCCTCCGGGGCTCGCGCCGGTTACGTTAAAGCAATTTGTAGCTCCTGCTGTCCCGGGCGTCGGCCCCGCAATCGAAAACGCTTCTGGCTCGCCGACCCCGATGTTAATCGAATCCGAGTCCGAAAGTCCCCCGCTGTCGGTAACCGAAGCAGTGATCAGGTGTCCGCCGTTCGAAAGTGCAGCGCTCACCGAACCGCCGGATCCCAAAGCTCCATCCAGACTTGATGTCCATTGAATCTGGCTGGTCAGATCTCCGTCCTCGACGTCACTAGCGGAGCCAGTGAAATTGACTGCCTCCCCTTCCGAGAACACAGCGCCATCCGATGGCGACGTGATGTTTACTTGCGGGGCCGTGTTCCCGTTTCCGCAAGGGGAGCTGGCGGTCACAACGACGTCATCGATAAACCATCCGGTGAAGTTGTTTGCCGAAGCGTCGACGGTGTCGAAAAAGAACCGGATCTGAATCACCTGTCCCGCAAACTGAGCCAGGGAGATCGGACCGCTGCTGAGCCAATTGCGAAGGCTCGCATTGGTTGCGTTTTGGGACCAGACGGTGGTGGAAGTCGCCCCGCCGTTCGTCAGAACGTGGACCTCAGTCTTATCGACGGGAGAACTCGAACTCTCCACTCTTCGAAAGTACATGAAACTCAAGGTCGAGTCGGCGTTGATTCCGCCGATCTCAGGAGAGACCAATGCCCCGCTGTTGGCAGCCCCGGTGTTGTAATTGCAAGTGGAGTCCTGTCCGTAATAGACCGCGTTCACAGGCGATGAATATCCGGGTCGCGGCTGCGCGCATGTGGAATTTGAGACCAGGTGCCAGAGACCGGTCGTCGTCCATTGCCCGAGGCCCTGTTCGAAGTCCTCGTTGATTCCCCCCTGCTGTGCAGAGTCGACGAATACCGTGACCGTGTCAGTCGCCTCGCCGCACAGCGTCGTCGCCTTCAACGCATATTGCGTCGTCTGAGCTGGAGATACGGTAATCTGCGCCGTCGTTTGCCCGGAAGGCGTCCAAAGGTAGCTGTGCCCTCCCAGGCCCGGCGTACCTATGGTCGCCGAGTCGCCGGGGCATATCGACTGGTCCGGCCCTGCGTTGGCTACCGGAGCCGGATCGCACTGCTGGCAGTCGTCAAATCGAAAGGCCCCAATTCGGGTCGCCCACGCGGAAGTGGGGTTGTACTCGCCGGTAAACCAGAACGTGCAGTCGTCCACGGGGTCCAAATTCATGGAGTTGTAGTCGCCGTAGCGGTTGCTGGAATTCGAACCGCTCCCCGTAACGAGCGGGAACTCTCCCTGAGGCAAGGCGCCATGCGGATCGTCTGAAAAGCGACCTGCGTAGCCCAACCCGGGAAATACGCTGGGACTGACCACGTTGTAGCCCAGCAGGATGTTTCCGCTTCCGTCCATCGCTACGCTGCCCATCCACCGATTTGTCGAATCGGGAGAGTACGTGCCCTCTTGAAACAATGACCATGGCGAAGTGTCAGCCTTGCGCAGCTCAAACCAGCGAATTCCCCCCTGGTTGGCGCCGGTCACGTCGACGACGAAGTTCCCCACCAGCGTTTCATAGCCGCCGAAATTTCGATATTGCAGCCGCCACATCACGACTTCCCGAAGGGGGTCCAGATTCGGAGAGGAGCCCGGTTGAGGGAAGCAGCTGAAGGAAATCAAGCCGCAAATGTTGGAATCGAATTCCGAAACCGGGACGTTAAAAGGGCCTGTAAAGGTCGAATTCGCAGCGTTGTCGAAATCCACCTTGAATTCGTATATCTCCAGAAAATCCTGTGTAGGGTCGCTGTCCCGCGAATTATGAACTTCGTCGTCGCGATGCCGCATGAAGTAGTTCGGCGCTCCTGCAGGAGGCGGAGCGTCCCCGTCCTGATCCGAAGGAATCAGCGCGTTAAATCCGAAATTCAACCCTGGGATTGAAAACCGCTGATAGGGGCGCGTCGAAGCGCCGATCAACATGTTCGCGCGATCCAACGCGTAGGCGGCCGATTGGGACTCATTCGTGGAGACGTAATAGGCGTCGTGCCAGACTGCGTACTTCGGATAATCGGGAAATCCGGGGGCCTGGAAGTCGTAACTGTACCACCCCCCTGAAACGGGATCGCTGGTTTGAGAAATGTAGACGCAGAGCCGATTGCCCCCTTGGGAGAATTCGCTCAGCAGCCACCTTTTGGCCAACTGGTCATAGACGACGATCGGATCGCCCAAGCCGTTGGCGCAGCTTCCTCCCGGGGCAAGACTGCTAAGAACGATCGGGCCGGCCACCACCGCGGCGTCGTGCTTGTCGTAAATCGTGAAAATCGATCCAGAAGGATGATTCGTCATCTGGATGTAATGGTCTTCTCCGACATCCCCGACGGGATCGGGCGGCGTGACGCCGTTGAACGTATGCCCCTGGAAATTGAAAATGGGAAAGGGAAGTTGGCTGGACTGGCGGACGGCTTGCGCCTCCATCTGCCGTTCCAACAAAGGATCGATCCCAGCAGCCCGCGGGTCGATCTCCTCCGTCACCATGTCCATGCGGCCTCTTCGCGGAATCTCCTTGATCGGGTCCCCCGGCTGCCACACAGGTGCTGTCGGCAGGGATCGGACGTCCCCTCGAAATTCTCGCGGATGCACGGGACCGCCGATCTGCTCGGCCCCCCGGATGACTACCGGTCGTTCCGGCGGACCCTCTTGAGCCAACGAAAAGGGTGATAGTAGAACCGCGGCTGTCGCCGCCAAAACGAGACTCACTAGCTCGTTTCGTTGCATTATCTCGCGCCAAACGGAGAGCCTGCTACATCTTTCAGAAGAATTACGCCGTCGTCGAATGGTCTTGATTCGTTCCATCTTCATATTCATTTCCTTTTGGATCTTTGAATTCAGTCTTGAGAATTGCGCCCTTCGAAGCGCGAGTCGAGCCTCCGAACGACACAGCAAATGAGCTTCTAATGCATCTTTTTTCGAATCAATTGGATGTTGCCGCTTTGGCTGCGCAGAATTATTCGAGCGTCTCCGTCTCCGATTCGAGCAGATCCGACTTTTTTAAGTCCCTGCCAACTGATCTCTGTGGAGTAGTCGGTCGTCAACTCTCCTGCAGTGGAGGTTTCCACCAGGGCGTGCGCTTCTTGCGGGAGTTCAACCCGTATGTCTCCCACCACGGTCTCGATGAGAATCGGAGAGCGCCATTCGCCGCCGATCAAAGACACCAATACGCTCCCCTGCTCGTTGACGATCCTGCAGGAGCTCTCCGAACGAACTCGCACATCGCCGCGAACGGTCGCAGCTTCGAACTCTCGCTTCAGCCCCCTGGCCTCGACCAGACCATCAATCGTCCTGATTGCAATCGGGGAGGATTCCGGCGCCTGAATCACGATGTCAACCCGGGGTGTCGGTTCATCCGCGGCCATTGCGGTTCGATCCGGAATCTGGACTTCGACGGTCAATCGTCCATTGACCTCACGAAAACGAAACTCAGGCGCCGGCCCGCCTTCACTTCCTTGCGCCACCGCGGACAGCTCTATGCGGCTGGCTGAAAGCGTTCGAAGCCGAACGTCTCCGTATTCATTGGCTATTTCGATCGGCTGTCCTTCGGAAACCTCATGACTCTGATGGAATCTTTCGAGGATCCAATCGGTCTGGGGCGCTGACTCCCCAAGGGACAAAAAGAGGCAAGCCACTGCCGTGAGATTCAACAACATCGTCGCTTCTTCGATATCCTGCGGACGAATTCCACTCTAGTTTGATTGACTTTCGGAACAGCGCTCCCACACGGTCCGATGGTCCATTTTTCGGCTGCAGCCCCCTGCGAGCCACTTAGTCGCGTATCCGAGCTATCCAACAATATGACGCGATCCCGCAAAATTCAAGCCTAAATTTTCAATTTCTGAGCCTAAGCTCCTTCGTTCTACGGAGTCTTACTGCACGCTTCTGAAGAACTCGACCGTTGATGCGAGCCCTTTCTGCAGGGAAACCTGAGGCGTCCAACCCAATTGTCTCCGGGCGCGCTCAGCGTTCAGAAAAATCCGGAAGACTTCACCCGCCTTGGCGGGCCCGAACTCCGGTTCTTCCTGAAAACCGGTCAGGACGGCCAAGTTCTCGAAAATCTCTCGTACGGATACGCCTTGCCCGCTTCCAATATTCAGTATCTCGCCGTCTCCATGCTCCAGCGCCAGCAAGTTCGCCCGGGCGACATCGCCGACGTAAACAAAGTCCCGCATCTGTTCTCCGGAGCCGTTGATCGTCGGGCGTTCGCCTTTCAGCATCCTGGCGGTGAAAATCGCCACGACTCCCGCCTCGCCAAAGGGGTCCTGCCGAGGCCCGAAAACGTTCGGATAGCGCAGCGCCGTGAATGCGACGCCGAAACCGGTCTGATAGATATGGAGATAGTGCTCGACATGGTGCTTGCTGGCGCCGTAGGGATCCAACGGGTCGATCGGGTGGTCCTCCGGGACCGGGAGCGTTTTGGGTTCGCCGTAGACAGCTCCCCCGGTCGAGGCGTAAATGATCTTGCGAACCTGAAACCGTCGACAGCATTCCAGAAGATTGACCGAACCGACGACGTTGACGTCGGCGTATAGCTGAGGCTTTTCGAAGGATTCCCGAACGTTTGCGCGGGCGGCCTGATGGCTGACTACTTCAGGCTGTTCCTCCTCGAAGACTTTTGCAAGTTCGGCGCCTCGGATGTCGACAGCATGAAGCCGAACGCCAGGAGGAACATTCTTGCGCCGTCCGGAGGACAAGTCATCGACCACGCAGACTTCGTGACCCTCCGCAAGAAAGGTCTCGACGACATGCGACCCAATAAAACCGGCGCCTCCCGTAACCAAGATCTTCATTCCAGCGAGTCCTCCGCCATCGTTCGCAATAATGAAGAGTGCGGCCAGCGCCCGGCCCGAAGTCTCGGCCGCCCTTGATTGGACCCCCTCTTCCCACAAAGCGAAAGTATATCCGAAGACGATCGACCGTGAGAAGCGACATCCTGCGGAACCGAGCCGAAACGGCCTCGGCGCGCCATGGATCCGGGACGGAATCCATTGCGCCGAGGCTCAATTGAAAGGATTGACGAGGGGCCCAGTTTTTTTCGAAGGCGGCGGAGGCGTTCAGCCCCTGCTCCCGTTCGACGCCGCCGGAGAATGAGGCCAATAGCGCAGAATGGCTTGTTCGAACCCGGACCAGACTCTCTGCTTTCCAGAAGCCCCCTGCGACGCCTGACTCTCAACTCTGGGGGCCGTTCCCTGATTTGCTGCTGACTGTCTTTCTTTTGTCTTCATTTGTTTTCCACCTCCTCAACTGTTCGCTGCCTTTTCACGTTTGCAGCTTCGCCTCATACATGCGTCAAGCGGCCTCTATTTGGCTCAAGGCCCTTCCAGTTGGGCAGGAACAACCGCGGCTTCCTCGATGCGGAGAAAACTGAGTCTCTTAAGCCGGATTTTGTACGCGGGTCCTGCTGCGGCGTCGGAGAGCGGCGGGCCTGCGGGGGATGGCTTGCTGTTGTAAGATCTCTTTGGCGCATCGGGCGGCGGAAGCATTCGACCCTGCTTCCCGACACGACCACTGCCTTCTCCGATTGCGGAGTCTGACGCGCCGGGAGATGATGTCCAGATCCGGCGGCGGCCCGGCCGACGCCTTTCGCCGAGTTCGCCGCGGAGCAGAAGGCTCCGCTTCGGTTGAACAATTTGGGATGAATCCCGTTTATCAAGGATTGATGATGAAATTCCTGCGAACCTTTCTTGCCGCATCTTTCTGCCTCGCGATTTCAACCCTTCCCTGTCTCGGGCAGATCGACGCTCGGATGCTGCGCCACCCGCACG
>CAZAEY010000016.1:6263-24711 GCA_964484155.1 uncultured Acidobacteriota bacterium | reverse complement strand
TCAACCCTTCCCTGTCTCGGGCAGATCGACGCTCGGATGCTGCGCCACCCGCACGTTTCCGAGAGGCAAATTGCCTTCGTCTATGCCGGCGACATCTGGGTCGTGCATCGAAGCGGTGGAACAGCTCACCGTCTCAGCTCGCCTCCCGGCGAAGAGCTGTTTCCACGCTTTTCCCCGGACGGAACTCGCATCGCGTTCAGCGGCCGCTATGACGGAAACCTCGATGTGTTCGTCGTCCCATCCACTGGCGGAGAACCCTTCAGGGTCACGCATCACCCGGGAGTCGACCGACTGATCGGTTGGACTCCGGACGGCCAGCGACTGCTGTTCGCATCCAACCGTGAAAGCGGCATATCGGCGGTAACGCAGTTTTATCTGGTCTCACCGGAAGGAGGCCTTCCTGAGCGGCTGCCTGTCCCCTACGGCGCGTTCGGCGCGATTTCGGACGACGGTCGAACGCTGGCCTATACCACCAAGAACGTTGAAGCCAGAACCTGGAAACGCTACCGAGGAGGACTGGCGCCCGACATCTGGCTCTTCGATCTGGAAACCTTCGAATCCAGCAATTTGACCGATCATGAAGCGAACGACTATCAGCCGATGTGGTTCGGAGACACGATCTACTTTCTTTCGGACCGAGGACCGGCTCAACGATCCAATTTGTGGGCTGTCCGGAAAGACGGCAGCCAGCTCCGTCAGGTGACTTCATTCGAGGACATCGATATCGCTTACCCCTCCATCGGCCCTTCCGCCATCGTCTTTGAAGCGGGTGGCGAGCTGCATCTGATGGATCTCCCTTCCGAGGAGTTCCGAACCGTATCGGTCAATGTCGTGACGGATCGGAGCACGCTGCGGCCAAGGACGGAAAGAGTTGGAAACCGGATCGAAAGCGCCAATATCTCCCCGACGGGTCAGCGGGCTCTGTTTGAGGCCCGCGGCGACCTGTTTTCGGTTCCCGCCGAGCACGGCTTCGTCGGCGCCTTAACGCGATCTTCCGGAAGCGCCGAGCGCTTTCCGGCGTGGTCTCCGGACGGAGCCAGGATCGCCTACTGGAGCGATGAGAGCGGCGAATACGAACTCACCGTGATTGCGGCCGCCGGGTCGGGGCAGCCGGAGCGCCTGAGCACTCTGGGTCCCGGCTACCGGTATCGCCTGTTCTGGTCGCCCGACAGCCGAAAGATCGCCTTTATCGATCATGCGCAGACCATCCAGCTCTTTGATGTCGAATCAAGGGAGCGGACGATCGTCGACCGCGGACTCTGGAAGCTTCACGGCGCCCTGCGGCAATTCGAGCTTTCCTGGTCGCCCGACAGCCGATGGATCGCTTACTCCCGCGGCTTGGAAACGTTGAATTCAGCCGTTTTTCTGTTCGATATGCAGAGCGGCCGGAGCCATCAGGTCACCTCCGGGTACTATTCGGACTCGGGTCCCGTCTTCGACCCGGATGGAAAGTACCTCTACTACCGATCCAACCGCAGTCTCAGTCCGATCTACTCCGACCTCGACGCGACCTGGATTTATCCGAACACCACGCGGATCGTGGCTGCGTCGCTCCAAAGAAACACGCCTTCGCCGCTGGCCCCGCGCAACGATGAAGAAAAAGCGCAAATCGGCGATTCGGACGAGGACCGAAAACAACCAGACGAGGATGAACTGGAATCCGGCGAACCTGCGGAATCGGCGGATTCGCCGGGAGAGGAAGAGCGGTCGGAAAATGGGAAGCCTCCCCTTCAAATCGATCTGGAGGGCTTCGAGTCCCGCGGGGTGGTCCTCCCTATGGAATCGGGCAATTACGGCTCCCTGCGAGCCGTTTCGGGAAAGCTTGTTTTCCACCGGCTTCCCCGCAGCGGCTCGACTCAGAACGACGGGGCTTTATCGCTTTACGATTTAAAGGATCGCAAGGAAACGGAGATCGCTGCCGGAATCAATCAATTCGAGGTCAGCGCTGACGGGAAAAAGCTGCTCGTTCGCAGCGGCAATCGCTGGGCTGTCCTGAACGTCGCGCCCAACCAGAAAATTGAAAAGACGCTGCCGGTCGACGACATGGAAGCGACGATCGATCCCCGCGGAGAATGGTCCCAAATCTTTCAGGAAGTTTGGCGGGCCTATCGAGACTTTTTCTACGACTCTAAACTGCACGGTCTGGACTGGCATGCGGTTGGGAATCAATACCGTCAACTCCTGGAGGATGCGGTGACGCGATGGGATGTCAACTTCGTCATCGGCGAGTTGATCGGTGAAGTCAACGCCTCCCACACCTACGTGGGGGGAGGCGATCTGGAAACAGCGGCGGCCAGGCGCGTGGGACTTCTCGGCGTCGACTGGGAAGTCTCCCAAGGAGCCTACCGAATCGCCCGGATCGTTCCGACTCCCGAATGGGAGCTGGAGGCGCGCTCGCCCTTGCGGGAGCCCGGCGTCGACGTCCGGGAGGGCGAATACGTACTGGCGGTCAACGGCATCCCGCTCGACGTCACCACGGATCCGTACGCCCCGTTTCAGGGTTTGGCCGAAAAGACGGTCAGTTTGACGGTCAACTCCGTCCCCGGCTTGGAAGGTTCCCGTGAAGTTCTCGTCCAGACGCTGGGAAGCGAAGCTCGAATCCGCCACCTGGATTGGATCGAAAGGAACCGCCGGCGGGTGGAAGAGCTGAGCGGAGGGCGGATCGGTTACGTCTACGTTCCGAACACGGGAATCAGCGGCCAGACGGAATTGGTCCGACAGTTCGCCAGCCAGAGCCGAAAGGAAGGGCTGATCGTCGACGAACGCTTCAATGCCGGCGGGCAGCTTCCAGACCGTTTCATCGAACAGATGCAGCGGCGACTCGTCACGTTGATCTACTTTCGGCATGGCGAGGTCGCGCTGCACCCGGCCATGACGCATTACGGACCGAAAGCGATGTTGATTAACGGCTGGGCCGGTTCCGGCGGTGACGCCTTTCCGCTCTTTTTTAAGGAACTGCAGGTGGGGCCGCTCGTCGGAGAGCGAACGTGGGGAGGCCTGATCGGTCCCGCCGTTGGCCATTCAACGATCGACGGGGGCTTCTTTACCGCACCTCCTGGAAGAATCTACACGCCATCGGGCGAGTGGTTCGCAGAAGGTCGCGGCGTCGAACCGGACATTCCGGTCGTCGACAATCCGACCGACATGGCGCGCGGCGGCGACCCGCAGTTGGAACGGGCCGTACAAGAAGTGATTCGCCTGCTCGAAGAGAACCCGGTCCGAATTCCGCCGCCTCCGCCCTTTGAAGAGCGAGTGCCGGGGAGAGATTGAGGGGTTCCGCGTTCTGGGTTCTGGGTTCTGGGTTCTGGGTTCTGACTCCTGACTCCTGACTCCTGCCTCCTGACTCCTTAAACTCGGACCGATCACTCGAAGCGATTCTTGATCTGCAGTCCCAGCCAGATGCCCGGAATCAGCGCGAGGGCGAAGACGAAACCAGAGAGCGCGAAGGCGGCGATTCCAGAAAACAGCGTTCCCACCGTACAGCCTAATGAAATCATGGCTCCGAATCCCAGGAAGATCCCTCCCGAAAAAGCCAGCGGGAACAGGCGCAATCGAACCATTTTCGGACGAAACTGTCCGGCCGCCAAAGCGGCGGCCAATGCCGCCGCCACCAGCGCGGAAATGAAGATCCCATTGGTTCCGACGAGCTGAGGCGTCGGATTGGTGGAGCAGCCGGCCAACCCTTCCAGGCCCTCCAGTCGTTCAGGCAACAAGGCGAACCAGTCGAAGGTCTTGCGAGAAAACTTTCCGATTTCCGCGGTCACCCCCAATGGCTCCGTTCGCAAATAGCTGAAGGTTCCGAGAATTCCGATGCCGACTCCGCCGACCCAAGTCGGCCAGCGATTGACGAAAACTGCACGCCCGACGTCAGAGAATTCGATTCGGCCCGGCTCGCGGAGTTCCCGTTCGGGAAGAAACCGCAGCAGGTAGATTCCGATCAGCGCAAACAGAAGCAATTGAACGAAGAGCGATCCGGCATAGCCCAAATGCTGCGGGACCCACAATGCGGGCGCGGTTGCGATCGCCTTGACGTAGAGAACGTTCCACGCCAGAAAACCGGCGCCGAAACCGACAACCGCCCCCAGAAGACTGACAGGAGCCAGCACGGATCCCTCACCGAGCCGGTAAAGGTGGGCGCTGATGCAGGAGCCGGAAAGAGCCATCCCGAAGCCGAAGGCGAGTCCGCCCAGAACCAAGTGCCAACTGACCGGACCGATGTGCGCGCCCGGAGGCAGATGGCCTGCCGTCGGGTCGATGATCCAGGCTCCGAAAATGACCTGATATCCGAGGCTTCCGACCGCCAGCGCGGCCAGAATTCCATAAAGCGGGCCGCTGTTTCGATCTACGAGAAAATCGCGGAAGATGCAGAAGAAACAAAAGCGGGAACGCTGCAGGAGCAGCCCGAAGACCGCTCCCGCAATCAAACTGAAGGACCCGTCTCTACCGTAGTCTGGATGCTGGTGCAGTTTGAACCCGGCAACCGCCAGGCCAATCCATAACAACAGCGCCGCGCCGATGCGGACAGATCCCGTCAGCAATTCTCGCCTTCGATCTACTTTCCTGTCCAAACTGTTCCGGACGGATTGGAGATCGGCAGGCCAACCGTATTCCCATACTCGGTCCAGGATCCGTCGTAATTGATGACGTCATAGCCGAGAAGGTGCTTCAGCGCGAACCAGGTATGGCTGGACCGTTCGCCAATGCGGCAGTAGACGATCACCGGCTTGGAACCGTCCACTCCGACCGCAGCGTAGATCCTCTTTAATTCTTCAACGGACTTGAAGGTTCCGTCTTCCGGATTGACGGCGTGGTTCCACGGCACGTTGACCGCGCCCGGCACGTGTCCGGCGCGGATGGCCAGCTCCTGAATCCCGGGAGGCGCAAACACCTTGCCGGAAAACTCGTCCGGAGAACGGATGTCCAGAATCATTGCGTCCCTGTCCCCTTCAACAACCTCAAGGACGTCACCGAGTCTGGCTCGCAGCGAGGGATTCGGCTCGGACACCTTGTAACTGGTGCGGGTGTAACTCGGGGTCATGGTGTCGACCGGACGCCTCTCCATTTCCCACTTCTTACGGCCGCCGTCCATCATCCGGACGTTCGGGTGTCCGTACATGCCAAAGACCCAGGCGCCCCATGCTGCAAACCAGTTGTTGTTGTCTCCGTACAGCACCACCGTCGTGTCGTTGGCGATTCCAAGCGAAGACATCAGTTTTTCGAAATTCTCCTGAGAAACGATATCCCGCCTCACAGGGTCCACCAGATCGGTATGCCATCGAATGTTGACGGCGCCCGGGACGTGCCCTCTTTCATAGACGCCCGGCTCAACGCTGACTTCGACGATTCTTACGCTTGGATTCCTTAGATTCTGGGCCACCCAGTCGGTCGAAACGACTATCTGGCTTGCCAGAGCTGATCCAAAAGCCACGACGCCGACCATTAATGCGGTCGCAAACCTCTTCATGGAGCGTGCTCCTTTCGTAGTTCGATGAAGGATGAAACAGCGGAGGGTAGATTTCCCGCCCCGCTTTTCGCATTTTAAAGATTGCGTTCCTTCGGCGTCAAGAGTTTGGAGGTGTTATGAGGCTGGGCAGCTCTACCATCGCCGTTCTGCGGTGATCTTCCTGACGGGAGCGAGTCGGCGTGACTGCCGGATGGCAGAGCGACGGGCGCCGGCGCCGCGCCCGTTGATGCAATGAATCGATCCTCCGTGCCTTTCATGAGTTCAGAAAAAGGTTCGCCGACAATCAACACGCCCGGAGCGGGCGCGTCGCTCCGACAATCGCGCTGCCGCGTTTAACTGGAGGCATGGGTCACATTGGCGAAACGGGGGACTTCCGCGATGGGGCGATTTCGCAGGCCGGACGTTGCGATCTCCGGATGGCAGAGCGACGGGCGCCGGCACCGCGCCCGTTGATTCAATGAATCGATCCTCCGTGCCTTTCATGAGTTCAGAAAAAGGTTCGCCGACAATCAACGCGCCCGCTGCGGGCGCGTCGCTCCGACAATCGCAATGCCCAGATCAACTAGAACCATGGGCAACAGTCCCTGCGCAGCAAGCCTGAAGCCAGAAATCTGAAACGATCACCTCGGCTCGTTCCCTTTCTTCCATTTGATATTGCACCCGATACTTGGCTTCTGATCGGGATTCACGGGGTCACCGGCCAGCGTCGCGTCCACGGCCGCGCGCAGGTCGGATCCGGTGACTTCGATGCCGTTTCCAGGCCGGCTGTCGTCCAACTGCCCCCGGTAGACAAGGCGACGCTCGGAATCAAAAAGATAGAAATCCGGCGTACAGGCTGCTGCATAAGCCTTGGCCGTTTCCTGACTTTCATCAAAGCAAAAGGGAAAGTTGAAGCCGAGCCTCAGCGCCATCTCTCGCAATCTTTCCGGGGAATCGTCGGGATGGGTCGAGACGTCGTTTGCACTGATCGCCACGATTCCGAGGCCTTTTTCCGCATAGTCGCGCCCAATCCGGGCGAGTTCCTGTTCCACATGCTTGACGTAGGGGCAGTGCCTGCAGATGAACATGACCAGCAGCGCCTTTTCGCCGGAGAATGTCTCCAGGACGATCACCTGACCGGAAACCACGTCCGGCAATTGGAAATCGGGGGCCTTGCCACCTAACTCCATCATGTTCGAAGCGGTTAAAACCATGTTCTATTCTCCCGACTTTATCACGCGCCGCATCTTCGCATTTACGGTCTTGATTCCGGGAAACGGTCGCAAGCGGGTCCGAGTTATTGTTCGGGGAAAAAGGGAAAGAGCTTCCGAATCTCCTCTTCATCAGGTTGACGCCCGTATTCGGCTAACTCGAAGGCCTCGGCATATTGAATCCGATCGGCGAGGCTTCCGTAGCGCCTTGCCAGCGGCTCCCTCCAATGGGGGCGCACTTGAAACCCGCCGGAGCGCCACTCCATCAGCCATTCCTTTCGCTTTTCGGGATCTTCCGGAACCTGATCCAAGACTCCGGCATGCCAGGGCAGCCATTCATACATTTGAGAGACGTGAGCATCCAGCATGTCGATTTTCTTGTCGATGACGTCGTCAATAGCCACCACAACGTCAGGACGGTGCGGATTTGGCCGTTCAAACCGGTCCGACATGAAGAAGAAGACCGGGTTTCTTCGCAGAGCCGGAGTGTCCGTAACCAGGTTCGGGACGGTGACCATATAAGCGGCATCCATGACCAGAACGCCGGAATATCGATGATCCGGGTGATAATCGTTAGGCCGCAGACTGAATACGATGTCCGCTTCCCACTGCCGAATCTGGCGAATAACGTCCCTGCGAACGTCCAGGGTCGGAAGCAGTTCGCCGTCATGGTAATCAAGCACTTCGTACTCGGCGCCGATGCGACGGCCGGCTTCGATTCCTTCGGCCCGACGGCGCATCGCCAGAACGCCTCCCCCCTCCTCCTGGTGGCCGGCGTTGCCGTTAGTCAGCGACACGATCTTGACCTTGTGCCCCGCTGCGGCGTACTTGGCCGCCAATCCTCCGAATCTCGAATCGCAATCGTCGGGATGGGCCTGGATGCAGATGACCCGGAGTTGGGAATATTCCTGCGCCAGAACGGGGATCGCGGTTAACAGAAAGACCAAAATGAAACGCAGCATGTGCTTCTCCTTTTCTTGCCGACCGGTTTCCAAAGCTTCCCCGTCGGCTCGCCCGAAGCAAGCCTTGCGACCCTCCCGTTCAAAGCCGGGAACTCCCTGGGGCATCGGTCGACTTGGGTTGCAGTAAAAATGACGATCCCAGATTCTATCCCGTCGCCCGAAGCGGCACAAGCAAGCACGGGACAGCGGGCGGTTGCAGGGACGGACAAAATTCAGTCAGGTAAGCGATCTGGGGCTTTCTTGAAACGCTGATTCAATAGATGGGCGATCTCCAGCAACGGCGAGCCAGCGCCTGCCTGGGGCGGAGTTTGGCGTCCGCCCACTGCGCAGCTCGAGTTCGGCGCCTGTATGCAAGCTTCACCGAATGGCTGAATCTATTCCGGCGTGCTCTTGGATTCGGTGATCAGCCCTTCCTTCGTCCATGCCGCAAGGCGCTCTCGAACCTGCGGCGCAGCTGGGTTTTCGGGGGCCGTGCGAACAAAATGCTCGAAATTCTCAGCTGCAGATCGAAAGTCTCCCTTGTTGGAAAGAATCAGGCCCATCAGATAGTAGACGCCTGGAAAACGGTCCGCGTCAGGGCCCGATTGAACCTTCTGTGCGGAGACCTCGGCCAGTTGGTTCTGCCCAAGCGAATAAGCCGATACTGCAAAGTAGTAGTGAGCATCCGACAGATCCTCGCTTAAATCCAGAATCTTGCGGCTCACACTGGACAACCGATTCCACTCGCCCGCCTGCAATTCCATTTCTGCGATCGAAAGGTAAGGTGGGATGTAGTTCGGGTCCGCCTCTACAGCGCGCTCAAACGCTTCACGGGCGCCTTCGGAGTCATCGGCGCCAAGGCGTACATTCCCCATCAGATTCCAGGCGGCGGCAAACTCCGGAAACTCCGAAACGGCCTCTTCCAGGTACTGTTCGGTCTTGGCGAGGTTGACTTTCTTTTTCCCCAGCTCCCGAATCGCCCTCTCGTAGCGGTCTCGCGCCTTCTTCGGAGCCGACAGCGTGTTGAGGCTCACGGTCGAGCCCGCGACGCCGTCGATTCTGGACAACACGATGGCCCCAACGTCCGGCCTATCGAGGGTCCGGCGAATTCCAAGCCGAATCGTGGTGGAACGAAATCCGGAAACCGCGGCTGAAATCTCACAAGCGGAAAGATCCACCCGATCGTCAAGCATGCCTTGGGAGTCACCTGGAAACGGGGAATCAAAAATGCCGTCGCTGAATCCCGACCCGCTGGATCCGAAATTTCCAACGGAAGCGTCCGCCATGTTGGCGGGATTTCGGTTATCGAGATGGAAAAAGAACCCACCGTTCGTGCTGGAGTGAGTCTGCCGAACGGTCCTGCCGTTGCATTTCAGTTCCACCAGAACCGGTTCGGCCAGTGCGCCGCCCTCTTCCAGAACGATTTCCCCCGAGAGCATCAACTGACGAAACGGCTTCTGCTGGGGCTGGCTCGGACGGCCCATCTGCGGCCGGCCTTGAGACGGGGCCTGAGAGGGAGGTTGAGACGGCGGCGGTGAGGGCGGCTGTTGATCGCCTGACTGTCCCGACAGGAAAGGCAATGTAAGAAAGAAAACAAACGACCAGGAAACGATTCGGATGCCCATAATCGACCTCAATCGGTTTTGCGGTTTGTCGCGCCCACTTTTAGAGCGTTACGTTGCTTTCGAGTATGGCACAGATTCCCGACGATTCATACTAAATTTTCGGTCTGATTCGCAAAAGCGCATTTCCAAGGGCTCCGGCCCGAAAGTTCGGCAACGATTTCGGGAGCGCAATCTGAAAAAAAGACGCCAGGAGCCTCTCAAGTTCGCCGACAGTCGGGCTGTGCTGCATCCCGGCTGGCTGACCCGCCCTTTATGTCACGACGAAGTTGTGAAACAGAAGACTAGCCTTTTGGCAAAATAAATGTTATTTTTTTCACACTCCTCTCCGATTTCGAAGAGTCGGGCGGTCTGATTTGCTTCGGTCTGAGAGGGCGGGTTTCGGAACTGCGGATTTTCTAAGGAGGGCCAGCTCACAATGAAGAAAGTTTTTGCGGCGCTTGTACTCATTTCGGCAATTTCGGCCGGTTTCGGACAAAGGGCAGGCGATTACAGGACGGCAGGACATGACAATGCCCGCACTTCGCTGCACGTGCACGCGGGAGAATTGCGTCCGCCCCTGGAGTTGCTGACCACCGTCCCTTTGGGCGGGGAAACCGATGCCGAATCGTTTATCGTGTTTGAAGGAGACATACTGGCGGGCGCTTCCGGGACGCCCGTCCGCTATACGCTGGTCAACGCGGCGACGGGAACTGCGAAATGGCAGCGAACGTTGGCTCCATCCGCACTTCCGCTGCGATACGTTCCAGCTTACGCCAACGACATCGTCATCATGGGCGGTCCCGCTACGACGACGGTCCAGGCGGTGCGGGCGTCGACCGGCGACGTTTTGTGGTCAGACAGCTCGGTAGGCAGCGCTCTGGGCCGCCACCCGGTCATCACCGACAATCTCGCCGTTTATCACGGCAATAACGCAGTCGCTGCCAGAAATGCGACGACTGGCGCCGAATTCTGGCGTGTCGCTACGACGACCGCTGAAGCAGGACTGGCGGTCTTTGGGAAGCGCGTCTATTTTGCCGGCGGCGGCGGCTCTCTCCAGGCGCGGGATATTTTCGATGGTTCGCTGGTTTGGGAAGCCGGAGGGGTGGCTGGAAACGGATCGACGATCGTGGCATCGGAAGGACGCGTCTTTGTGAGCAATCCCATTGCCGACGTCCTTACCGCGCTCGACTCCAGGACGGGAACGCCAGTGTGGAGCGTCGCGGCTTCGAATTTTGGAACTCCCGGTCTGGCGCTGGCCTACAACCATCTGATCGCCTTCCTTACGGAAGGCGATGCAGCCGTGGTTCGCGCCTTCGATCCCGAAACGGGAGCGGTGCAATGGACAATTGCCGACGCCCCTCCTAACGTATCCGTCGGGCCTCCGCCCTCGGCCGGCGCCCCAAATCATGTGGTCGTTGCAAACAATGTCGTCTATTTCTTTAATGATTCGAGCCATCGCATTCGGGCTATCGACGCCTTCACCGGCGTCCTGCTGTGGAGCATCCACCAACCCGGAGTGCGAGGGCTTGGAGTCGCCGAGGGCTTCCTGCTCGCCCTGCTGGAGAACGGCCTGCAGGTGTACGCCCCAGTCCGTCGAGTTTTCTTCGCCCAGGTCGCCGACGGAGAAGGCGCCACGACTCTGCTGGCCTTGAACAATCTGGATGACCAAGAGACGTCTGTGCGAGTCGACTTTTTCGACGACTCCGGAAACCCGCTTCTCATGGGGATTGTAGGGGAAGCCATGGAAACGTCCACGGTGGAGCTCTCGATCGCCGCACAAGAAACGGCCAGACTCGAAACCGACGGTACGCGACCGACCTTAACGGGCGGCTGGGCTGTAGCGACATCATCCGGGCGTATCGCAGGCGCCTCGATCTTTCAGACCGGAGACGGAGTGGAGATCCTCTTTGAAGCCGGCGTGGGCGACGCCGTTGCGACCGGCGTTGCGACTGTCTTCGTGGCGCGGGAAGAGAACGCTACGGACGGCGAATTCAACACGGGCGTCGCCATTGCGAATCCTTCCGATGAGGAGGCTACCGTCACGATTGAGTTCCGCCGCGAACTGCCCTCGCAGTTGGTGACTTCGACGACGATCGCTCTGCCGCCCAACGGTCACATCGCGCGGTTTCTGCATGAGCTCTTTCCAGCGTCGGCGGTTCTCGGCACGCAGGGGACCCTGGTGATCACTTCGGATCTGCCTGTGGCGATCGCAGCCCTGCGAACCCAGAACGGATTTCAGATGTCCAGCTATCCGGTGGGGCAGGCGGTAAGGTAAAATTCTCCGACGTATCGGGAGGGCTAGCCCGCATCTCTCCGACGCCTCCGCAACGAGGCGTCGGAGTGGGGCAGAGTGCTGGGTTCCGGGTTCCGACTCCTGACTCCTGTGAAGTTGCCGCGCGCCCCGTCGGCGCTTACGGGGAGGCTTGGCCGGACTCTGCGAGACTGTACCCGTCGTCCAGATAGTGATTCAGGGAGTCCCAGCACCACCAATCTTCCGGATGCCGCAGAATCTGGCGTTCCACGCAGCCGACGAGCTTTTGCAGGACGGCGGCCCGGGGCTCTTCTCGGATGACCTCCCGGCTGACGTCCTGCAGCCTGATGGAGTGGCGCCTTCGCCTGGGGTCATGATGGATGCTCCAATGGATTAGCCGGCAGCCGGTTTCCCGGAAAATATGGGCGATCCCGTCGGGAAGTCGTGCGGGCAAACCCAGAAACACGACTGGCGAGGTGCGTTTGATGCCGATGGGAGCGACGTCGACCAGAGACATGACGATTTCTCCCCGTCTCAGTTTCTCTAGAATCTCCGCGAACTTTCCCCTGCCGGTCAAAATGAAAGGGTTGGAGACGGCCTCCTCGATCCCCTTCACTCTCCTTCGATTGAACTCCAGGACAGTGGGATGCAAGGGAATCGCTTCCGGGTCGATCGGACGTCCGATGATGTTCATCGGAATCCCGCTTTTGCCCGCGTAGCAGAAAAAGAAGCCCGTGCTTCCCACGTGCCCCGAGAAAAGCAGCGCTCCCTGTCCCGCCTGCAAGGCGTCCGTCAGCGATTCACGGCCCTGAGCGTCAGCCAGCCCGTCGAAGAAGGAAAACGGCCGGTCGTACCAGCATGCTTCTAGCTCATCCCGGGCGGGAGTCATATAGTGCCGCAACGCCAGGCTTCGAATTTCTTTCTGAGAAAGCATCGGAAAAACCATTCCCAGGTGCGCTCTGGCGTGCCTTCTGGAATCGGGTCGAAGCAGGTGCTGCATCCATCCGCGAAAGTCAGCCATGTGATAAGCCCATCGCAGGGGCAAGCGGGCCGCAAATGGAAGCAGGTACTTGTAATCGAAATGCACAACGCGGTCATAGGGCGCCATTTTTGGGCGAGTATACTCAATTCCGGAAGAAGCCGACGGTATCGGCGAGTCGATGATGGCGATCGGTTCGGAACGGCGATCGGCGAAAACCCGATCGACGGAAGCGCTATCTCAGGTCCTCTTCCAGCGTCGTACCCGCGCTTGTTTTTTCGTCCCGGTACTTGATGATGACGGCGCAGGAAAGCGATAGTCCGCGCGATTCCGCCCATTCGCCCGCCGCCGGCCGGCTTCCAGGGACGACTACGGCGCCTTCCGGGATGGCGAGGGGTTGGTCGGCCGAGCCCCGCAGCACACGATTGCGGACCGTATCGTAAACCGGCACTGAACGGGTCAGGATCGTTCCGGCGCCCAGCACAGCGCCCCTTGCTACAACCGTTCCTTCGTAGATCCCGCAGTTGCCGCCCACAAATACATCGTCCTCGACCACGACCGGGACCGCTCCCACCGGCTCCAGCACGCCTCCGATCTGGGTTCCGGCGCTCAGATGCACCCGCTGTCCGATCTGGGCGCAGGATCCGACCAGCGCGTGGGAATCGACCATGGTCCCGCTTCCCACAAAGCATCCGACATTCAAGTAGGCGGGCGGCATGATGACGACGCCTTCCTGGACATGGGCTCCCCGCCTGACTGCCGAGCCTCCGGGAACCACGCGCACCCCCTGTCCCGAATCGAATCTCCTGGGAGGAAAAGTATCCTTGTCGACAAAGCTGAAAGGTCCCGCTGAGAAGACCTCGAGGACGCCGAAGCGAAATCCGAGCAAGATTCCTTCTTTGACCCAGGAACAGGCTTTCCAGCCTTGGGAAGTCGGTTCGGCCGCCCGGATATCCCCGCTCTCCAGGAGGGTCAGGAACGCCTCGAAGATTTCGCTAAAACCCGATGCCGGAGGAGCCTCGGCACGGTAGGCGCCCTCGATTATCGATTTCAAGTCCGAAATTTCAAATTTCACGTTGCCGGTTTCCAGGATTCAAGCGCCGGTCTTCGCATTCAGGAAGCGAAGGCGCAGCCGCTGGACCCGAGCCTTGATGGGAACGGCGCGAGCCGCGCGTTCCTCGGGATCAACGATCAATGTCGGATCAGACCGAGACTCTGCAGGGCAATTTTCAATCTGTCCCGATTGGCGTCATTCATTGCAACCAGAGGGAGCCGAAAGACTTCTTCGATGCGCCCCATCATCGCCAGGGCGGTCTTCACGGGAATCGGGTTGCTCTCCACGAAGTTCAATTCCATCAGCTCCAGCAGTCCATAATGCATCTCCCTGGCTTTATTCCAGTCGCCCTCCAAGGCGGCGCCCACCAACTCGCGAAACGCTCCGGGCGTCTGATTCGCCACGACGGAAACCACCCCGTCGGCCCCCAGGGCGATCAGCGGAAGCGCCCACGCGTCGTCCCCCGACAGCACCAGGAATCCGTCAGGCCGGAAACGAAGGATCTCCATGACCTGCGAAAGGTTGCCGCTGGCTTCCTTGACTCCGACGACGTTGTCGATTTCGGCCAGCCGAAGAGTCGTTTCCGCACTGAGATTGGAGGCTGTCCGCCCCGGCACGTTGTACAAAATAACTGGAAGCGAGGTCGCTGCCGCTACGTGCTGGAAGTGCCGAAACAGCCCTTCCTGGGTCGGCTTGTTGTAATAAGGCGCCACCGACAGAATCCCGTCGACGCCCGCTTTTTCCGCTGCTCGAGCCAACTCCGCCGCCACACGACTGGAGTTGCTGCCCGCGCCTCCCAGAACCGGCCTGCGGCCGGCGGCCTGATCGACCACGATCTCGGCCACTTCAACCTGCTCGGCCGGTGAAAGCGTCGCGCTTTCGCCGGTGGTGCCATTGACCAGGATGACATCCGTCCCCTCCTCAATATGCCACTCAGCCAGCTCTCTGAGACGCTTGCGATCGATCGAGCCGTCTTTCTGAAATGGAGTGATCAGGGCTACGGTCGAACCGCGGAATCGATCGAGTCTCATCCTGATCCTCCTCTACTTTTTGAGCAACTCCTGCATGAAATCTCCCATTTCGAAGACGCCGCTTCTTTCCCGAATCCACTCCGCCGCCAGAACGGCTCCCGAGGCGAATCCGCTCCTGTTGTGAGCTGTATGGCGCAACTGGATCAAGTCGGCGTCGGAATCGAATCCGACCTCATGAATCCCAGGCCGCCGACCTGCTCTCGTCGATGTCACATGCAACGCTTTGGGGTCGATCCTGCCATGGGACGCCTCTGACATGATATGCGTTTTCGCACTGGATTTCGAGATGATGGTTTCGGCCAGCATTCGGGCGGTGCCGCTCGGGCTGTCCTCCTTCCGATCGTGATGCCATTCATGGAGATAGCCGTCGAATCCGCCGATACGGTCGAGCCACTCCGCAGCAGAAGCGACCAGCAGATTCAGTACAAAGACCCCGGTTGAAAAGTTCGGGCTGAACAGCAGAGTCAGGCCTTCAATTCCCTCCAGTCGCTCACGGTTGAAGTCCCAGCCCGTGGTTCCGCTGACGACGGGAACGCCGGCTCGCGCCGCCTGGGGCAACAGTTCCTCCACGGCCGCCGGGGTGGAAAAATCGATGACGACGTCTCCTTCGATCGGATGGCCGGCCAACGGCCTGCGGGAGTTCAGGATGACCGAAATCTCATGACCCTTCCGACGGGCTGCCTGCTCCGCCTCCCTGCCCATTCTTCCATACCCGTGAAGCAAGATCAGCACGTTTGGTGCTCCTCTCGCCTCTGCAACTGCCGCTCGAACAAGAATTCATGCAAGCGGCGAACGACCCTTGCGATTTCCCCCTCGTCGATAACGAAGCTGATGTTGATTTCAGAAGCGCCTTGAGAGATCAGATGGATTTCCACATCCAGCAGTTGCCCGAATATCTTGGCTGGGGCGCCTTTGGTTCTTCGCATCCGTTCGCCCACTATGCAGACGATAGCCTTCCCGTGGGCGACCTCGACCTGAGCGAATCGCGAAAGCTCGCCGACGATGGCCTGAAGATTCTCGACGTTGTCGATGGTGAGCGAAACGCTCACTTCGGACGTGCTGACCAGATCCACGGAGGTCTGGTGTCGGCTGAAGACTTCGAAGATGGCGGCCAGAAATCCATGCGACATTAGCATGCGCGTGGAGTGCACCGTGATCACCGTTACGTTTTCCTTGTACGCGATCGATTTTGCCAGGGTTCCACTCGACATTTCAGGGATTCTCCTTCCAATTCTGGTTCCGGGCTGATCGGGTCGAGTCGAGTTTAGCACCAGCACGGGAATCTCCTTTGACACGGCGGGAAGCAAAGTGGAGGGGTGCAGTACGCGCGCTCCAAAATAGGCAAGTTCGGCCGCTTCCTGAAAAGTCATCTGGCGGATGCGCTGAGCGTTGGGCACCAGCGTAGGATCGGCTGTCAGCACACCGTCCACGTCCGACCAGATTTCCACGCATTCTGCTCCGATCAATGATCCCATCAGCGTTGCGCTATAGTCTGAGCCTCCTCTCCCCAGAGTGGTGCACCGCCCCTTCCGATCGCTTCCCACAAAACCCTGGCAAACGGGAACGATTCCACCTTCAAGCAGAGGCAGCAGGAAGCGGCGGGCAAGAGGCAGCGCTTCCTCAAGGTTCGGTTGAGCCATTCCGAAGCGCGAATCGGTCTTGATGATCTGCCGGGAGTCGACCATTCGGGAGCTGACGCCCAATTTTCGAAGAAAGGCGGCCAGCAGGGTGGCGGATAGAAACTCGCCGCACCCGAGCAATTCGTCGACAACCTCCTTATGTTCGCGTCCCCGTTCCCGTAGTTGCCGACAACAACGATGCAACATCTCAGTCGCTGTTCCAGCGGCGCATTCCAGTTCCGCGTCTTCGAGCTCTAATTGCAACGTCAGCGAGCGGTGAAGGTCCATCAATCCCTCGATGATTTCATCCGCCTGATCGGCGCGGTCGGGAGCTGTAAGGGAAAGCGCAACGAGTTGATCGGTCACACCGGCCACCGCCGAGACAACGACCAGCGGACGCCGATCGAGTCGCCCTGCCACGATGTCGCCAACCCTTCGAATGGCTTCCGCGGAACCGACGGAAGTGCCGCCGAACTTCATCACGATCATGAGCGGCTCGCCTTCATTGCGTCCGCATCCGCGAGGATGGTCTGGACTATCCGACGGTAGAGCGCTCTGCCAGCCTCCAATTCCGCCAGGGAGATCTGTTCGTTCGGAGCGTGAGCAAAGTCGATCGATCCGGGCCCGGCCATGCAGACTTTTCCCAATCGTTGCAGGTAGGGCGCGTCCGAGCCAAACGGCGCGACCGTCTGCTCAAAACCCGCCAGCGTATGGAGCCGCATCGGGTCGCTGGCGCTGAGAACCTCCAGATGGACCTCGTCGTCCAGAAGCGAAGATAATTTCAGATGGATCTCATCGACGCTGGTGGCGACTCGAAATATGCCTTCCGCAAAAGCGCTGCCCGCGTAAACGTTTGGTCCGGTCCCCCCCTGGATGCGACCGACGTGGAACTGATTCGAACCGAAATCCGGCGAGCTCCCCCAATCCGACTTTTCAAGGCGACCCAAGACCTCAAGCAACTTGTGAATGGCGGATCGGCTCAAGTCGCCGCCGGAAGAATGGCCAGCCCGGCCTTTGGCCGAAATCCGGAAGACAAGGCTTCCTTTTTGCGCTGCCGCCAGGCGATTGTCGGTCGGTTCCCCCAATACAATGGCGCAGGGTCTCATTTCGGTTTGCGCAGCTTGCCGGGCGCCGTCCGAGTCGACCTCCTCGCCGACCAATATCCACATTGCAATTCGATCCGACCCGTCCTGATCGAACTCCGACAACACTGTCATCATGGCCGCCAGCGGTCCCTTGGCGTCGCATGCGCCTCGACCGCGCACGGTCCGGCCGTCGAATTCTGGCTCAAACCATGGCTCCACCGTGTCAACATGCGTGCACAGGACTACTGACGGTCTCAACGACCCGGCGAGCAAGTTAAAGCGGCCGGCGGACACTTGCTGACGTCGCACCGGTATTCCCCATTCAATCAGGCGCGCCTCGAGGAAACTCAGGCAGTCGCCCTCCTTTCCCGTTGGCGAAGGGATTCCGAGAAGTTCCAGCAGCAGTTCGACCATGGGACACCGAATGCCAGTCAGGCCCGCCCCTTCGACCGCTTGACGATAAGTCCGATACCCGCCGGCGCCGGAATCCATTTCCCATTTGAGCGAACGAAGCGCCGGCGCCTTGTCAAGGCGGGCTGAAGCGCTAAAACTGAAATGCCAACCCGAGCGCGATGCCCGTATTGGAGTCCCATTTATCTCGAGCGTCCAAACCGGTGATGTCCGGAAGAGACATGGCGTTTTGATTGACCTCAATAAAAATCAACGTTGCGTCGGTCCACTTCAACTCGACTCCCCCACCGACCACGAACGTCGTGCCGAATCGCACCTGTTCTCCAAAGTTTGCGACGTTGAAGACGTGTCGGGTGAATCCCATCCCGCCTTTTCCATAAACGTTGATCGGTCCCCGACTCCGGGCGACTGCCCGCAGCCCCTGCATCTGATTGATCAGCTTCAGGTCGATGGAACCCTGACGGACGCCGCTGAAGAAGGTCGTTTGCGTCCAGAGATCGAACCACCTATTCAAGGAATAGTTGAATCCGAAGCCGCCACCGTGGAAGCTTTCGTCTTGGATGTCGAAGGCTGGAGTGCCTGAGCGAAAATCAAAGCCCTGAATCGTTTCGTAAAAAACCTTCAGCTGTCCCGTAGGCTGCTGAGCGAGCGAGACTGCGGAAAATGCAAAGAATAGGGCGACGATCAGTATGAACTTCTTCATGAATCCTTCCTCCTGAGATTCCGCTCATCTTTTGGCAGCGGCTTCGGAACGGCCTGGAACGGGCGCTCGCTCTGCCAGCAGCTCAGGCGTCTCTCCAAACCCCAGAGTGATAGATC
>CAZAEY010000016.1:0-6163 GCA_964484155.1 uncultured Acidobacteriota bacterium | reverse complement strand
CTGGAGTTTCCGCTCTCGCATTGACACGCCGGAATGCTAGGCACCCAATGGAGCCTGCCTGACATCCCTGCCGGCCCGCGCCCGGGAAGCGGCATTTACCGATTCTCGTACCACTGATAGTTGATGGCGATGTATTCCTGCCACTGATCCGGCACTTCATCTTCTGGAAAGATGGCTTCAACCGGACATTCCGGCACGCACGCCCCGCAGTCAATGCACTCTTCCGGATCGATGTAGAGCTGAGTTTCAGCCTCGAACTCCGGTTCGTCCTTCCTGGGATGAATGCAATCAACGGGGCACGAGTCAACGCAGGCGGTGTCTTTTGTGCCGATGCAGGGTTCTGTAATGATGAACGTCATATGTTGAAACTCCTCGATCGGATGCTCGTTTTTTCGTTATTCGGTTGGATCGCGTTTCCCCTTCCCTCAAACATTTCCCATATTATCGTCTTTTTCGCGACGGAGCTTTACACGGTAGCAAAATTTGCCGGCCAGTTTAAGTGGAAAATTTCCGCCGGCCGCCCGAAAAAGCGGAGCCGGATCAGTTGACCCCTCTGATCGCCATCTCATAAACTACAAGACTAGTGAACCGCACTGAACGCCTCCTGGATTTGATCGCTTATCTGCTGAACGCGCCGAAACCCGTTACGTGGCAGGAGATCAAGAACCACTTTCCCGCTGACTACGACCGCGGCGTGGAGGAGTCCAATCAACGAAAGTTCGAGAGGGACAAAGCTGAGCTGATTTCGCTGGGCATCCCCATCGATTATCTGAGCGGAAGCGAATATCGGAAGGAAGGGTATCTCATTCGAAAGGAACGCCTCTTTCTTCCGGAGATCGAGTTCGCTCCGCTGGAGTCGTCGCTGCTGATGCTGACAGCGGACGCGGTTCGAGAAAACGAGAACTTTCCGTATCGTGATCAGCTGGAATCGGCCCTGCACAAGATCATCAGCACCCAGACCCACGTCAACAGACCTCCCAGCGAGTTGATGATCACGTACTCAGGCAAGCCTCCAGGCTCCAAAGTCGGACCCGTCATTCAACAGATCCAGGACGCTTTGGACCGACGGAAAACGATCGAGCTCCGTTACCATGCGTTTTCGACCGGCGAAATCACCACCAGAAAAGTGGACCCCTACGGATTGATCTTGCGCAAGGGAAAGTGGACCCTTGTTGCATTCGACCGGCTTCGCCGAGACCTGCGCACTTTCGTCGTCAACAGGATTTCGCGCTGCAGGGTGAATCCCCGCAGGCCTGGAACGCCAGACTACCGAATTCCGAAAAGCTTTTCGCTCAAGGCCTACCAGGATCTGCAGCCTTGGGAGCTCGAAATTCATCCTCCGTTGAATGTGCGGATCCAGGTTGCCGAGCATCGACTTCCGGAACTGCTCCCGCAATTGAAAAGCGCCTTGGAGATCGGCGAGCGGATGTTCGAGCTCTCCGTTTCAAACCGCCAGGGCTTGATTTCGTGGGTGCTTTCGCAGAAGACCGACGTCTACGTTCTGGAGCCGTCTCAGAT
Organism: uncultured Acidobacteriota bacterium; assembly: GCA_964484155.1. GTDB lineage: Bacteria > Acidobacteriota > UBA6911 > RPQK01 > JAPXNP01 > DATKAT01. The sequence goes on along the minus strand of CAZAEY010000016.1, from coordinate 4,645 downwards.
TCAAGATGACATCCGACAGGTGTTGCGGAGTCTTAAATGAACGTTACAGAACGCATCAATCGCATCCTGTCCATCCTCAGCACGGTCTCCCAGAAACAGGGCATCCCGGTCGAGGAGCTTGCCGCAAAAGTGAATATGCGCCCGCGTCAATTGATCAAGGAGCTGGAATTCATCACCCTGATCGGAAAGCCGCCCTTCAAACCGGACGACTACATCGACATTTACGTGGAAGACGGCCAGGTCTTCATCGAAATCGACCAGGAGCTGAATCGCCCTTTGCGATTCACTCGACCGGAAGCCGTCGCCCTGCTGATGTCGCTGGAATTGCTGGACCCGGAGTTGGACCCATCGGGAGTGCGCTCGCTGAAGGAAAAGATTGAAAACCTGATTTCCCAATCGGTCGACTCGGCAACCGTGCTGGAGGACCGTATCGTGCTGGAGCAGCCGGGGAGACTTGTGTCGGACCATTTTCGGATGATTCGCCAGGCCATCGAGGAAAACCGCAAGCTTCGGATCGACTATTACTCTCTGACCCGGAATCTGACCGGCCGGCGCACCATTCGGCCTTACTTTCTCCTCAAATATCTGGGATTCTGGTATCTGACGGGCTACTGCGAATCCCGGAAGGCGATCCGTACTTTCAAGTTCGAGCGGATCCTCTCCGTCGCCCTCTCGAAGTCTACGTTTTCGTCACCGGACGATTTCGACGTGGACAAGTATCGAAGTCAATTCCTGCAGTCGATGGGGGGACAGCGGGTGATGATACGCTTCGACGCAGAAGTGGCGCCGTGGATTCGAGAGCAGTGGACTAAGTCGGTCTCCGACGCAGAGGACGGAAGCGTAATCCTGACTTTGTACTGCGACACGCTGGAGTTTCCCTCTCGGCTGGTCCTCGGTTCGGCGCCTTACGCGCATCCATTGAGTCCGGAGGAGTTCATCGATAAAGTGCGCATGGATGCCCTCGAAATCTACGATCTCTACCAGACGCGAGCGGTGGTGTGAAGGCCGCAACTTCGCATCTGGCAGTCGGGCGCAACCATGGAAAGCCCGTTCGGCTGGCGGCCTGTGATCGCCCCTCGCTGGAGTGGGCCGCCTGTCGCTTTAATCATGAGGTTTGATTTATAAAGTGATGCGGGCTCGAATCGCGAACATCCTGAACCGTCTCCCATGGCTCTTGGCTGCCGCCTTCTTCTGCAACGTACCGATGTCCGCACAGGCCTCCAGCAGCGACCGTCGACACAATCCGGAGCTTTTCTTTCGGCACCTGTTTCAGCAACAGAAGCAATTCTGGGTTGCTCCGTTTCAGAAGGAACGCTGGAACTCTAGAACGCCGATCCTGATGATCGGAATTTCGGCCGCATCCTTTTCGCTCGATGGGGCTCCCTCGCGCAATTTGCGGGAAGCCGAGGTCTTCAAGAGCTTGAACGACGCTTTGGATTCGACCGCCGCCGACTGGTCATTGGCGGCTTATCCTCTGGGATTAATAATCGTCGGAGAGTTGACGGATCGCTCACCCCTTGCAGAATACGGCTGGAAGTCGGGCGAAGCGATCGTGACCGCATTTACGACCATGGCGGCGTTGAAAGCTGCCACTCGACGGGCGCGCCCGCACACCGGAAAAACATACGCCTTTTTCGACAGGGGCAACTCCTTCCCTTCGGGCCATTCGGCGGCCGCTTGGGCGGTTGCCGCGGTGACGGTCCGCCACTTCCCCGATCATAAGTGGATCCCATGGGTGATCTATCCGGCCGCGGCCGTAGTCACCGTTTCCCGGGTCACTACGGGTCACCACTTCGCTTCCGATGCGTTTACAGGGGCGGTTCTCGGGTTTTCGATCGGATGGTGGACGGTTCGGTAACGAAAAACTTTCAGACTGAATCTCTGGATTTCTGGCGCGGAAGGAAAGGGGAGGAGTTTCAGAATTCGAGTCCGCCTTCATTGCGAAAACGCAGTCCATGCCTCCAGCCGCCCAGCAAAGCGCAATTGGCGGAGCGACGCGCACGCTTCGGGCGCGTCGATGCGGGGCCAACCTCCCGCTGATCTCTAAAACGGCCCGAACAACCTCTCCATTTCATCAACGGGCCAAAAGGCGGGCCCGTCGCTCCGACATCCGGCGATCGATCCGATTCGCTGACATAAGCGCCTGCTGCCTGCCTTGAATCAATCAGGTTTCATGAATCACGTTGATTCCGGGCGGAAATCCTGCGCGGCCGTTCGTCCCTATCCCAAACGCGTTCGAGTTTGCCGTCTCCATCAATAACGGCCCTGTCCTGGCTTTCAGTACATTATTCGGAACCCGGAGTTCTCATTTCCTCGGGGATCCAAAGTCGCTCTCTCGTTCGAATGTTGGGTTTGAGATCTTCCGGCTTCCACCAGGTCTGCTTCATGCGGCCGGGACTGAATAAATCGCGGGCCTGGTCGACGTAGTGGAGCGAATCCGTCCGGTCGCTTTGCCCCAGCGGAGTCACCGTCCAACTTTGAATCGGTTTTGTCAGAACCACCACTTGAGTGGAGGTCTGGCCGTTCGCGCCCCATTGGGTTCGGTCCTCTCGCTCCGGAGCATACCCGATATTGCGGAGGGTTGTGACTCCCAGATGCTCGCCGCCACCGCCGCCCAATGGCCACGACTCCTCTCCACGCCCCACACGAAAGCGGTCCCCGAAGCGCCCGTCGAGATTTCCAAAATCCTCTTTCAGCCCTTGGGTGGCCGCGGAAAGGGCACGGACCATAGCCGCCTGTTCGGAAGGCTCCAATTGAGGCGTGGACACGCGGCCCTCAATGACGATTTCGAAATAGCGATCCATCTTCCTTCTCAGATGGGCGGCTGCCTCCTGCCCAAGCTCCTGGTTGAGCTGCCTTCTCCAATAGAAGTACTGGAGGGCGGCCGCCGAGGAGGGCTCCAGACGACGGTCCCATGAAAGCAACCCGTCCAGGACTCTGCTAAAGTCCGGGTCCTCCGCTTCGCTTCCACCGTAGGCTGCAACGGCCTCTCCCAAAGCCTTAAGCCAACGCTCAACTCCGAAAGGCTTGAGGTCGAGCGCGAAGTCCAGGGCGTCTTCGATCGTCACACGGTCATTTGAGCTCAAGAGCTCCACGGCCCGCGCTCCGCGCTGGTTCGTCCAGCCTCCGACCTGACCGGAAGAGGCGTCGCCGTCAAACAGGTACGCCGGCATCCGAGCCGGGTCGACCGGTCCGTCGGGAATCATGGCGTCCGGAGGAATATTGCAGTTTTGCATGTATCCCGCTTCCGGATTGAGAATCTGAATCAGATCCTCGGCCTCGTGAAATCCCTGCCAGTCGGAACTGGAATCGATTCCGTCAACCGGCCTCGACCAGTCGAAGCCGGAAGGCCGCCGCGGGACCCGTCCAGTCCTCTGGTAGTAGATGTTGCCGGAAGTGTCAGCCGCCATGACGTTCTGCGGGAAAATGACGCGTTCGGCGAGCGCGTCCGCAATGTCGTGAACCGTTCGGGCCTGATTGAACAGGTACCAGGAGTCGATCGGGTTGTAGACGTCGGCGTACGCGCTGCGGGCGGCGTAGGCTTTTCCGTCGCGGATGGCCAGAATCGGCCCCAGATGCGATTCGCGAAGAGTTAAATTGATGGACTCTTGTCCCCGAACGTCCAAGTTGACCGTGCGCGAAGTCAGATCTCTCCATCTTCCGTCGTACAAATAGCTGGACGCCTCTCCGTCCCGCAATTGCAAAACGTAGACGTCGGCCGTATCCGGCCCTCCCGTCGTCATCGCCCATGCTACATCCGCGTTATGGCCCAGCCCGATGTACGGAATTCCGGGGAGCGCGAATCCGCTGCCCGTCACCGTTCCGGCGTGCATGCGAAACTCCCAGAACCGCTCAGGCCCCAGCCAGGACAGATGCGGGTCGATCAGCAGAATGGCGGCGCTGGCAGCGCTGCGCTCGGGTGACACCGCCCATTGGTTGGATCCGCGCTGACGGTCCGGCAAGTCCGGCTCGATCCCTCCCCTCCTCAGATCGCCCAAAGCCTGCCCGAAGGACCATGCGTACAGAAACAGGCGCCCGAAGGCGACGGGCATGAACTCGTCTATCTCGCGGTCCCCCCACCACTCGGGAAGGTCGTCGGGATGGGCGGCGTAGTAATCGCGAATGCCGCGGACGAAAATCCTCAGGTGCCGCCGCACTTCCGGCCGGACCTGGTCGAAGTTCTCCCTGCTCGACTCGTACAGGCGCCACTGCAGCGCCCAAAGGTCGAACCGGAGGGCGTCGGGGCCCATCACCGAGGCGCCCTGCCCCATCCCCAGCATGAAGTTCATCAGCAACTGCTGGGGACGATCCTGCGCCTGAGCCCATCCCATCGCGTAGATCCCTTCCTCCCAGGTAGGAGCGTAAATATGAGGGACCCCCCAGGAGTCGCGGTAAACGACGGTCTCTCCGCGGTCGATTCCATCGCCGGGAAGATCGACGACCGGACGATCGCAGGAAGCCGGCAAGAAAACCAAAAGGAGAAGCAGCCCCAAACGGATTCGATTTGTTTTCCCCATTTCTTCGGACATCGATATCATATTCCGGCGCCGGAAACCAGAGGAAGGCCGCTCCGGAAGGGGTTCCGCGTGCTGCGTTCCGAGTTTAAAGTTCCAGTTTTGAAATTCTGGAAGAAGCGAGGCAGGAG
>CAZAEY010000015.1:33673-39867 GCA_964484155.1 uncultured Acidobacteriota bacterium | reverse complement strand
GGGAGTCGGGAGTCAGAAAGCAGACCGCCGAACGCGGACCGTTCAAACCCGGGAACCCCGAAACCCCGGAACCCAGCACCAAGCACGCAGCACCAAGAGCGGCGGAGCCGCCCGGGATCAGGTCGCTCGCCCTTCCGGATACAGACTGTCTGGGATTTCCAGAGCGGCCGACTGGACGACCGCTTCCTGGCCCACAGCCGTGGCAACGGCTGCGTTCATTCCTTCGACGCCGTCGCAGAGGTTGGGAGCGCCATTGCGGATCGTCCGGGCAAACCCCTCCAGCTCCAAGCGATACGCAGTCAGGGCGTTAAAAGAGACCCCGTCTCCAGTCACTGTCGCTCCGGCGGCATCCAAGGCACGGCTGGCGGAGGCCTGCAGAATGGGAGCATCTCCTGAAACGCTCTGGGTTCTCAGCTCCGTCGGTTCCTGTCCGCCTTCGTAAAAGAGCATGGCCTCCCGCTCCCCGGTGAGCAGAATCGTGCCCTTGGTGCCCATGATCGCCTCATAATAATGATCCCAGGCGTTGGATTGAATGGACGAAAAACTGAACGTCAGATTGCCCGGATACTCGTAGATCAGGTAGACGTGATCGGGAAGCTCTCGTCCGTCCTGATAGCGATGGATCCCCCCGGATCCATGCACTTTACCGGGGACGCCATTGAAGAACCAGTTGACGATCTGCAGCTGGTGGCTGCCCAGCTCGGCCATCAGACCGAGAGAGTACTTGTTGTACAGTCGCCAGTTCGTCAGGTGCTCGAGATCGGGATAGCCCCATGGGCTCGGGTCAAAGTCGGATTCCGGCACCCGTCTTCTCCAGTCGCCGTTTCGATGCCAGAGTGCGCGAACGTGATAAACGTCTCCAATGACTCCGTTATCGATCAGATTCTTGGCTTCCCGATACAGCGGGTTGTAGTTGCGCTGGTGACCGATCTGCAGATTGCGCCGAGCCGAGCGCGCGGCCTGTATCATTTGATCGCACTCCTCAACGGTCTTGGCCATGTTCTTTTCGCAAAACACGTGCTTCCCTGCCTGCAGCGCCTCCACAGACATAGGACCGTGCAGCCACAACGGGGAAGCTATAATGATGGCTTCCAGATCCCTGCGCTCCAGCATCTTCCGATAGTCCTGATAGCCTTCCGCGTAGGGGTCGTGACGTTCGTGGGCGATCTTGAGGCCTCTTTCCAGATTCGGCGGAAAAATATCCGCGACGGCGGAAATCCGGATGTGAGTCGGAGGACAGTTCTCCAGCAGAACGCCTCCTTGTCCGCCGATTCCGATCACTCCGGCTTTCACCGGCGTCATCGACGTCGCCTTCCATATCAGGCCCGCAGCGACCGGGGTGGCCGCCACCGCCTTCAGAAAGTTTCTTCTACCGATCTTTTGTTGTTCTTCGCTCAGTTTCACGGTTGGCTTCTCCGAGATTCAAAGATGATGTCTAATCCTACCATACGCCCTGTGGGAAAGGCAGCCAACACCCATAGCGCCAGCACTTCGATCAGGTTTTTGTCCACATACAGTTCGGTGCCTTGAGGCCCGGGCATGACAAACCCGGTAAAGTCGAGCGGCGGCGCCGCCAGGTAAAACGAAAGCACCAAGAAGCCGCCGAGGACGGCGGCGATTCTGGTAAATAGACCGACCATCAAGAGGACGCCCAGGATCATCAACCCCCAAATCACCATGAAATCGGCGATCGCCAGCAAAGTCGGCTGTTCGGCCATCCAGGCGAAAGGTCCCCAGGAGAATCTCAGAAAGTCAGCCGAGCTCCATTCGACGGCCACCACTTTGCCGAAACCCTGATAAAACAAATGCCAGCCGATCGCAAAGCGAAGCGTCACCAGCAGGATCTGCTGCCAAAATGAAAATGAAGCTCCGGCTGAACTCACTCTTCCACCTCCAGTCGTTCTCGGGTGGATTCCTTCAACGACCCGAAACGCTGGTAAAGAAGGCTCCCCCCGTCGCCCTCTTCTACCACGAGCGCCCCGATTTCGGAATCCCTTTTGCAGAATTCGTCGATTTCCTCCGGAGAAAGGATGAAGAAGGCGGTGGCCAAGGCGTCCGCCTGAGCCGCTTCCGGCGCCACGACGGAAACTACAGCTCGATTCTCGACGGGCCATCCCGTTCGAGGGTCCAGGATGTGTCCGTATCGTTTTCCTTCGTGCTCGAAGAACTGCTGGCTGAGTCCGGATGTGGCCAAGGCCTGATTTTGCAGCCGCAGCCGGGCGATGGCAGCAGAGGGCAACCAGGGGTGGGCGATCTCCACCTTCCATCCCGAACCCGGACGCCACGAGTCGCCCCAAGCAACCATGCTGCTGTAGCCGGCGTGGAGGAGCGCAGCGGGAAGCCCTGACTTTCGCAGCTCATCGGCCGCCCGGTCCAAGGCATAACCTTTCCCAATACTGCCCAGATTGATTTCCATTCCCTGGCGGTTCAACCGCACCGTCCCCTCGCCGGCATTCAGCTCGATCCAACGAAAACCGACCCGCTGCAGCGCTTCTGCGATTTCTTCAGATTCAGGCATCTGCCCTTGGCGTCTGTGAAATCCCCAGCAACGCCACAGCGGACCGGCTGAAATATCGAAGGCGCCCGCTGTGGCTTCGCCCAAATCGACGGCCTTCGAAATGATTTCAAAGCAGTCGCTGCCAACGCGGACCGGCCCCTCGGCGGCCAGCCGGTTGACGCGGCCCAGGTCGGAATCCTCCCGAAAAAACGAGAGTTTCGCCTCGAGTTCCTGAACGCGGTTCAAAGCCAGATGAACCGCCTCCAGATAGCCGCGGTTTTCGGAGCGGATGACCACTTCGAAGATGCCAGCCATGGCCGGCCGGCCGGCTCGAATCAGTCGGAAGGGCCCGTCCGGCAGGCGGACGGCTCGCGGCCTGAGAAATTCCCTCCGTGTTCTTCGCTCCGAATTCACCTCCGAGCCAATTCCTTTCTCCGTTCTTAACTTTAACGCAGGATTCGAGCCCAGACACTTCAGACCGTGCTGAAAGTCCTGCACTTGCGAAAGCCCCCCAGCCTTGAACATAATCGGCAATCAGGAATCATGCGCTTTATTGGAATCGATTGCGGGACGCAAAGTCTGAAACTTCTGGCCTGGGATCCGGAACCGGGCAAAACCTGGTCGGCGTCGGAGGAATACGGGCTGATCCGGGGGCTTCCCCCCGGACACAAGGAGCAGGACCCGCAAGTCTGGATCCAGGCTCTCGAGGCCTGTTTTGCAAGGTTTCGGCGGGAGGGATTCGATTTCAGCCGGATCGAGGGCGTCGGAGTTTCGGGTCAGCAGCATGGACTGGTCGTTCTGAACGGCGCCGATGGGGTGATTCGGCCAGCCAAACTCTGGAACGACACCAGTACGCAGTCCCAATGCGACGTAATCTTGAAACGCGCAGGCGGGCCGGAAGCCTATCAACGGGAAATCGGAAACCTGCTGCCTCCGGGATTCACCGCCTCCAAGCTGCTCTGGCTGAAGGAAAACGAGCCGGACAATTACCAGGAGGTCCGAACGTTCTTCCTTCCTCACGATTACCTGAATCTCCATCTGACCGGCGAAAAGACGGCGGAGCCGGGCGACGCCTCCGGCACCGGCTACTTTCGGGTGGCCGAGCGGCAGTGGTCGGATCGAGCTCTCCAATGGATCGATCCGAAGCGCGACCTGAGCGCCGGCCTTCCGAGATTGATCGCTTCGCACGAACCGGCTGGAGAGGTTCGATTGGAACTTCAGGAGAAATGGGGCTTCTCCAAGGGAGTCACCGTCAGCTCCGGGGGGGGCGACAACATGATGGGCGCCATCGGAACGGGAAACGTCGAGCCCGGAGTCCTGACGGTCAGCCTCGGCACGTCCGGCACGATTTACGCCTACAGCGATACTCCGGTGATCGATCCCGCCGGCGAAATCGCCGCGTTTTGCGACAGCACGGGCGGCTGGCTGCCGTTGGGGTGTACGATGAACGTCACTGTCGCAACTGAGATGGTTCGCAAGGAGCTCCTTGGGGTCGACCACGCGGAATTGGAACGGCTTGCGGCATCGATTCCGGCGGGATCCGACGGACTTCTGCTGCTCCCATACCTGGAAGGCGAGCGGATGCCGAACGTGCCCGTGGGAACGGGCGTGTTGCTCGGTCTTCGACCGGCGACCAGCACTCCCGGTCATCTGGCGCGCGCAGCAATGGAAGGAGTGACCTTCGGCTTGAGGTTCGGCATGGAGCGGCTAAAAACGCTGGGCGTGTCCAGCGACGAGATCCGCCTGACGGGAGGCGGAGCGCGCAGTCCATTATGGCGTCAAATAGTCGCCGACATCTTCGGACTGCCGGCCGTCTGTCCAGCCGATCTGGAGGGCCCGGCTTTCGGCGCGGCACTGCAGGCGTTCTGGCGCCACAGCGGCGAAAAGATGCGCCATGTGAGCCGCGGCCATCTGAAAATGGACGAATCGACCCGGTGCGTGCCGGACAAGGGTCGCGCGGCGCTTTACGATCGTCTTTTTGAAGTTTTTCAACGTTTGTCCGTTGAAATGATTCAGAGCGACGTGTTCCCCGCACATCGAACCTTTATTCAAGAACGAACCTGAATCGCAAAGGAGTTTTCATGGCAGAGTACTCGCCCCGCCCGGAACACAAGTTCACCTTCGGTCTCTGGACGGTCGGAAACCCCGGCCGCGATCCGTTCGGCGAAGCCGTCAGGACGCCGCCCTCTCCGGTCGAAATCGTCCGCATGCTGGGCGAGTTGGGAGCCTGGGGAGTGAATTTTCACGACAACGACCTGATTCCCATCGATGCATCGGCTTCAGAACGCGACCGGATTGTCCGCGACTTCAAAAAAGCGCTGAATGAGTCGAGCGTCTGCGTTCCGATGGCGACCACCAACCTGTTTTCGGATCCCGTGTTCAAAGACGGCGCCTTTACCTCCAACGACGCCGAGGTGCGCGCCTACGCCTTGCAGAAGACGATGAACGCCATCGACCTGGGGGTCGAACTGGGCGCCGGAATCTACGTATTCTGGGGCGGCCGCGAAGGCGCCGAAGTCGACGCGGCCAAGGACGCAACGGAGGCGCTCAAACGAATGCGCGAGTGCATGAATTTTCTGATCGCCTACGTTAAGGACCAGAACTACGACCTGAAATTCGCGTTGGAAGCCAAGCCGAACGAACCTCGTGGAGACATTTATCTGGCGACAACCGGCCACATGCTGGCATTTATCGAGACGCTGGACGATCCGGAGATGGTGGGAGTCAACCCCGAAATGGCGCACGAGCAGATGGCGGGATTGAACTTCTACCACAACTTGGCCCAAGCCTGGGACGCCGGCAAACTGTTTCACGTCGACCTGAACGATCAGAAGCCCGGACGCTTCGATCAGGATCTGCGCTTCGGGTCCGAAAACGTCAAGGCATGCTTTTTTCTCGTAAAGTTTCTCGAAGACGTGGGCTACGACGGTTCCCGACACTTTGACGCCCACGCGTACCGGAGCGAGGATTTAGCGGGCGTTCGAGACTTCGCTGCCGGCTGCATGCGCACTTACCTGATTCTGAAGGAGAAGGCCCGGATGTTTCGCGAAGATCGAGAGATTCAGCAGATTCTCGCCGAAATTAATTCTGCGGATTCCCCGTGGACGCCGATGATGCAAACCTATTCGCCCGAAAACGCCCGCCTGATCCGGGAAGCGTCGCTCGACCGCAAGAAGCTGGCAAGTCGCCCTCTGCCCTACGAACGCCTCGACCAACTGGTCGTGGAACTGCTGATGGGCATTCGCTAGCCCGCAGCGCCGGATCATTCGGACGGGAAACTTCGAAGGTGCTGAGGGAAGCTTCAGGCAAGCGCCCCGAAAAGGCGGCCGCAGCGTCAGCCCCGGGGCCACCCTGGGTCATCTGGGTCCCGCAAGACCCGGGGCGCCCTGAAGCGGCGCCACAGTCGGATTCCGATGAAGGCCATTTCGGACGTTCGACAGTGAGGATTCCCTGGTCGAAAGTCCCTGTCGCACCCCGACAGGGTGCTTTCGTTCCTTGCGCCCGCATCACCCAGGGTGGCGATGTCGCTTCACCCTGGGCTTGCGCTGTCGCCCCCTTCGGGGCGCCGCGATCTGTCCGGATTCATCACCCAGGGTGGCGATGCGATTCACACCGCGCTGAAAAGATCGCTCCCCTTTGGGGCATCTGCAATTTGAAGTTTCAGGCCAGCGGCAAACACCTCGAAGCACGGAGCACG
>CAZAEY010000015.1:0-33573 GCA_964484155.1 uncultured Acidobacteriota bacterium | reverse complement strand
CATCTGCAATTTGAAGTTTCAGGCCAGCGGCAAACACCTCGAAGCACGGAGCACGGAGCACGCAGCACGGAGCACGGAGCACGCAGCACGCAGCACGCAGCACGCGCCCCGCCCTCACACCGGCTTCGAGTCGACGTCTTCGTGGTAGTCGGAGCCGGAGGACCGCATCGCGGAGAGGGGCCGGGACGCGTCCTGCAGCAGATCGACCGCCACCTCCTGCTGCCGGGCGATCAGTTTCTGCGCCCACTCCCGTTCTTCTTCGGGGCGATTCAGGATGAAGGCGGCGACGACTCGGCTTCTTTTGAGCCACCAGGCGCTGAAGCGCCCTTCCTCGATCGATCCCCGCACGACTTTGTGATCGGCGGCGGAAGGATCTCCCCAGAATTCGAAGGAAAGATCGAACATGTCGGAAAAAAAGTGCGGCACCCGAAGGAACGGCTCGCGCAGGCCGGTCATTCTTCGCGCCACGTATTGCCCCTGCGCCTCGGCATTGTCCCAGTGCTCAACTCGTCGGGTGGAGTCAAACAACTGGTCTCGATAGCGGGCGACGTCGCCGGCTGCGAACACGCCCTCGAGATTGGATTCCAGATACTCGTTGACCAAGATCCCGTCTCCGACGCTCAGCCTCGACCCGTCGAACAGGCGGACGGCTGGCTGCACGCCGATTCCGACGACGACCGCGTCTGCGGGCAGGATCTCGCCGGTTTCGAGCTTGGCTTCCCGAACTCGCCCCAGTCCGCCCAGCGAAGCGACCGAATCGTTGCGCTTGAACCGGACGCCCCGCTCGCTGAAATAGCGTTCGATGAATCCCGCCACATCGTCTGAAAAGACGTGGCGCAGGACGCGGCCTCCACGGAAAACAACGGTCGGTTCCAGGCCTTTTTGAACCAGTGTCGCCGCCACTTCCAAGGCGATGAAGCCCCCGCCGACGACCACCGCATTTTCGACCTCCTCGAGCCGGCTTCGGAGGCGCGAGGAATCCTCGACGGAACGAATATAGTAAACGCCCTTCAGATCGTAGCCGTGGCAGTCGAGCTCCCGAACGTGACAGCCGGTAGCGATGATGAGATTTTCATACTCGATCACTTGACGCCTGTCCCGGCCAAGCAGTCGGCGGTTGAAGAAATCGACCTCTTCGATCCGGCGGTTCGTCAGAAGCCTAATGCCGTTTTCTTCGTAAAACTCTTTGGAATTGATCAGCAGTCCGTCGGCCGTGGCTTCCGGGTCGGCCAGAAAATCCTTGGTGAGCGGAGGCCGTTTATAGGGCGGTTCGTTCTCTGCCGAAACAATGGCCAGTTCGTCTTTCTGGACGCCTCGCTCAACGAATTCCCTGGCCGCGTATCCAGCGACCATCCCCCCGCCCAATATGACGTATCTGAATCGGTTCATCGAATCGGTTCTGCGGAACGCCGCCTGAACTCGTTCCCGTAGCAGCCCGTGGTGAAGGTCCTGATGCATCGTGTTGTTGGCGCCGCGGGTCCGGATCGTAGACGCGGCGACGCATCAGGGCTTTCACCACAGGCTGCTAGCATAGGTCCGAAGCTTCAGGTCAATACAGTTCCAGAATACCGCAGATCGACGAAATCCGGTAGCGCCGGAATCCTGCCGGTCGGAATCCAGGCTGGGCACTTGCCCTACCGCACCTTGACCCATTTCCTTGATTTCGCAGCCTGTTCCATCGCGTAGAGCACCTTCTGATTCCTCACCCCGTCTTCGAAATTTGGAGATGGCGCGGTTCCTTCATGAACTGCCTTCAACAGGTCGTAAACGGTGTGCGTAAAGGTGTGCTCGTATCCGATGATATGGCCTGGGGGCCACCACGCGCCAAAATAGGGATGGGACGGCTCGGTGACCAGGACGGTGCGGAAGCCTTGGCTATATGCCGGGTCGTCGATCAAGTACACTTCGAGTTCGTTCATCCGTTCCAGGTTGAATGCCACGCTCCCTTTGCTGCCATTGATTTCGAAGCGATTGTAATTCTTGCGGCCGGTAGCGAATCGGGAGGCCTCGATCGTGCCGAGCGCTCCGTTCTGAAACCGCACGATCGCGGCCGAGGCGTCATCGACGGTGACCTTTCCCGTTTTCCGAGGCTGATCCGGAAGGGGCCGCTCCTTGACAAAGGTCTGCAGGGCGGCCGAGACTTCTACGATCTCCCCCACCAGATATCTCGCCAGGTCGATCGAATGCGAGCCGATATCTCCCAGTGCGCCCGATCCCGCCTTCTTTCTGTCCAGGCGCCAAACCAGCGGAAACTTCGGATCCACGATCCAGTCCTGCAGATAGGTTCCGCGATAGTGGTACAGGTCGCCCAGACGGCCTTCTTCGATCAACTGCCTTGCAAGGGCGACGGCAGGCGCCTTTCGATAATTGTGGCAGATCATGTGAGGCGTCTTTGCCTTTGTCACGGCCTTGTACATTGTTACGGCCTCGTCTACGGTGTTGGCGAGCGGCTTTTCGCAGAAGACGATTTTGCCCGCCCGCGCGGCGGCAACTGCGATCTCAGCGTGAGTGTCTCCGGGCGTGCAGATATCGACCAGGTCGATGTCGTCCCGCTGCACGGCTTTTCGCCAATCGGTTTCAACTTCCAGCCAACCGTATTGTCGAGCCGCACTCTTCGCCTTTTTCTCGTTCCGGCCGCAGATAACCTTCATGACGGGTTCAATCGGCGGATCGAAAAACGCCTTCACTTGCCGGTAGGCGTTGCTGTGAGCTTTGCCCATAAATTCGTACCCGATCATCGCGACATTGATTTTCTTCATTCCCTCCTCGCTTTCCCGCCCCAGTGGCGGATTAAACAGCTTTTCAGCCGACACGGCTCCACGGGGGCGGCGGAACCGGAACTCGCCCGAAGCCGAAGCTGACTTACAGACTTTGGAAGCAACCGCTTGCACTGCAAAGTTTATGCATCATTACATCCTGAGTCCACCGCTCCCACCGCGCGGCCCCGGATCAGGCATCGCCGATTCCCGCCGCGTTTCGCTTTCGCATTCTCTCGATATCTGCTTAAATAAAGGCACTATGAAAATACGAGGCCTGATTCTTGCGGGAGCCGCCCTTGCAACCGTCTCCATGCTGCTGGCGGCCGATTTCTGGGACAAGCCTTTTCGAGAGTGGAAACGGGACCAGGCGGTCAAGCTGTTGCAGGATTCGCCGTGGGCCAAACAGGTCGTCCTGTCCCATCAGAGGGGTGGCAGGGACACCCGTAACGTGGCCGGCGAAATGGACGTGCATCACGTCTACACCGTTCGATTCTTCACCGCCCTCCCCGTGCGGCAAAGCTACGTCCGGCTCGTTCAAATCGGAAACAATTACGACGAGCTGCCGGCCGACGACCAGAAGGCTTTCGACCAAGCCTTTTCCCGGGCGCTTGCGATGGACACTTCCAGTGAAATCATCGTCAGCATGGAGTTCACGTCCAACGAGAGACAAACTGCGATGGACGTCGAAAGGCAGCTTCGGCAGATTACTGCCGAACAATTGCGGCAAAGCGTCTTCCTGATTACGGACAAGCACGGCCGCGTAGACCTGATCTCCTATTTTCCTCCTTCTCCGGACGGAACCGGGGCGAAATTCGTGTTCCCCCGAGTCATCGACGGCCAGCCTGTGGTCACTCGGGAGGATCGCGAGGTGAAGTTTGAACTCTACATGCCCGGAACCGATCACAGAGTATATGCGACCTGGAGAATCAGGGACATGCTCTACGGGGACGAGCTTGCGCTGTAATCGCCTGCTGTCGGGGGCCCTTCTCCTACTGCTGTCGCCGTTCTTGACAGCGTTTCTGTCGGATCAGGACGAGGCCCCCTTCACGTTCGTCGACATTCGAGAGTCTGCGGGAATTCGATTCTCCCACAACTCGTCGCCCGACAAGAAGTACATCGTCGAATCGATGGCCGGAGGCGTCGCCCTGTTCGACTACAACAACAACGGCCTGTTGGACATTTACTTTGTCAATTCTCTGACCGTCGATACGGCGGACCAGCCCGAAAGCTCCCGAAGCCATCTGTACAGGAATAACGGCGACGGCACGTTTACAGACGTCACGGACGAGGCCGGCGTCGGTTTCCCGGGTTGGGGAATGGGCGTCTGCGTCGGAGACTATAACAACGACGGATGGCTCGACATCTACGTCACCTGTCTGGGGCCCAACCGACTGTTCCGAAACAACGGGGACGGGACTTTCACGGAAGTCGGAAAGGATCTGGGCGTCGACGACGATCGGTGGTCCGCAGGCTGCGGATTCGCCGACTACAACGGCAACGGAAGACTCGATCTTTACGTCGCCAACTACGTGGACTTCAAGCTGGACGATCTGCCGGAGTTCGGCAAGGGCTCATTTTGCCAGTATCGGGGGATTCCGGTGCAATGCGGCCCCAGGGGCCTTCCGGGCGCCGGCAACGCCCTTTTTCGCAATGACGGGGCCCGTTTCGTCGACGTCTCCAAGGAGGCGGGCGTACACGATCCCGATGGCAATTACGGCCTGGGGGTCATTTGGACCGATCTGAATCGAAATGGCTTTCCAGACCTCTTCGTCGCCAACGACGCGCGGCCGAATCTTCTGTTTGAAAACAACGGCGACGGAACTTTTACGGAATTGGGCTTCATATCAGGGACCGCCGTCGGCGAGGACGGCAGCGAGCAGGGTTGCATGGGCGTGGCGGTCGGAGATTACGACCGGGATGGGGATCTGGACATTTTCATTTCCAATTTTTCTGACGAATACAACGTCCTCTATCGCCAGGAACGCCCCTTCGTCTTCACCGATGTGTCCTTTGCCAGTCGGACGGCGGAGTCGAGCTTTCCTTTTGTCGGATGGGGAACCGAATTCGTCGATTTCAACAACAACGGCTGGCTGGATCTGTTTGTGGCCAACGGTCACGTCTATCCTCAGGTCGACAACGTGAATCTCGGAACCAGCTACGCCCAGCGAAAGCTCTTGTATCGCAACAACGGAGACGGAACTTTCGTGGAAGCCGCCGCCAACCATGGGGATGCGCTGATGCAACCACGGGTCAGCCGCGGAGCCGCCTTCGGGGACCTGGACAACGACGGCGACATCGACGTCGTCGTCAACGATCTTGACGGCTTTCCCATGATTCTGCGCAACGACGGCGGGAATCGGAAGAACTGGCTGCGGGTCCGTCTGAAAAGGGACGGGCCGAATCGTTTCGGGCTGGGCGCCTGGGTCAAGGTGCAGACCGGCGAATTCGTCCAGTCCTCGGAAGTCCGTTCAGGTTCCAGCTATCTTTCGCAGAACGATCTGCGACTACATTTCGGCTTGGGAGACGCAACGATGGTCGACCGGGTGGAAGTGCACTGGCCGGACGGAGAGGTCACGGTTCGGGAAAACGTCGAGGTCAACCGCGAGCTAATCGTTCAACCCGACTAGGCGATATGGGATTCTGGGGGGAGCATCTGCTGACGGAGGGGGAGGAGCGCCGACTGCAGGTCGGCTTGGCGGTTTTCTGGTGCGCCCTTCGAAGCAAAGAACTGCAGCTGTTCTGGAAGTATGGCGACGAAGCCGGCCTGAGTTCGGATGGAGGGGATACGACGGCGCCGGAAGATGCGGCCTGGAGCCGCTGGGCAGTGGAGGCGTCGCGCGTTTCTCTGTACTTTTCACCCGTATTTCCCGACCGCTCTCTGGTAGCCCGTCCCAGTTCTCCTTTTTACATTCCAGCCGGCGGTTCGGCCCGCATTTACGTTCGGACTCCTCTGTTCATTCGGGCGGAGGCTTCCGCCTCGACGAAAACCCTCCGGCTTACGGAAATCCCGAGCATGGTGCTGTCCAACACCTGGTTCGGCAGTTTTGAATCAGGCGAACTCTGCTACTGGCTCAATACCACCGCCCGCAGAACCCTGCGGGAGGAAATCTTTCAGAATCACCTGGCGGTCTGCCCGATTCAGATCGAGAACGCCTCCTCCTCGGAGCTGCACGTTTCGGAACTGTGCCTGAGGGTCGGTCACCTGTCAATTTTTGAAGACAGCAACCACTATTGGTCCGACGAGGTCCGGGTCTCCTATCAAGGCGGCGAACAGGCCAGTTCGATTGAGTTTGGAGGGGCTGCGCCGCCGGAAGCGCCGAGCGGGCGACTCGTCTGCCCTCCGCGCTCGCCGCTTCGCAGGACTTTGGTCGCGCGCACATTCGAAACGCTGCGAGCCGGTTTCAGCGGAATGATTTAGCGGAAAGGCTCACTAATACGGGCATGATTGCGACGAGCGCGACAGCTCGCAATGGAGCTGCGACTCCCGCCGCACAAACGGATCGGGCGAAACCTCGAATACGATCGACAGCTAAGACAGGAGCAAAAAAATGGAATCCGCGTCATTTCTGGGTTGGAACGTCACCCATCTCATTTCGCCGGAGAATCTGAAATCCTTCATTCGAATTCTCGCTTTGATGGTCGTCGGCATTCCGCTGGTGATTATCCTGACCCGCTATCTAAGGGAGCACGTGTCAAAACGTTACAATCGACAAAAGGGGATGATCGCCGGCAAGCTGCTCCTCTATTCGGGTTTGATCCTGTTGATCGTTACGGTGATGCACGAACTGGACTTCCCGCTGACGCCTCTGCTGGGCGCGGCCGGCATCGTCGGCATCGCCATCGGCTTCGCCTCGCAGACCAGCGTGTCGAACATCATCAGCGGCTTTTTCCTGATTGCAGAACAGCCATTTGTGGTCGGAGACATCATCGTCATCGGCGACACTCGCGGCACGGTCCTGTCTATCGACGTCCTTTCGGTCAAGCTGCGCACGTTTCAAAACGAATTCGTCCGCATCCCGAATGAAAGCATCATCCGCTCACAACTGAAAAACATCACCAGGTTTCCTATCCGGCGGCTGGACCTTCCCGTGTCTGTCGCCTACAAGGAAGACGTGGCGCGGGCTCAAAAGGTCTTGCAGGAAATCGCGCAGGAGCACCCGCTGGTCTTGGCCCAACCCGAAAGCCAGGTCTTTTTCGACCAGTTCGGCTCTTCCTCGATCGACCTGATCCTTGCGCTCTGGACCGCCCGCGAAGATTTCCGCAGCCTGAAGAATTCCATTCCGCTGCAGATCAAGGAGCGGTTCGACCAAGAAGGCATCGAAATTCCATTCCCGCATCTTTCCATCTATGCAGGATCGGCCAGCGGCCCGCTTCCGGTGGCGATCCAGTCGCAAGAGTAGAGCTGGCTTGAAGTTGACGGTCCCGTCGGCCGGCAGGATGCCGGCGATATCGCGCGGCTTTCCAGCCTTCAATCAGTCGTGGATTTCCAGCAGATCCCCGTCCTCCAGCACGTAGTCTCGCTCCACCATCTGTCCGTCGTATTTTCCGTCAGCCCAGATTCGGGCGAAGTTGAAGTTTTCCGCCAAGTCCTTGTGAACGGCGGCGGCGGCATTCAGCACGGTGCTGCCACGCCGCAGCACGAACGGCTTCTGGTCTTCTTCGACTTTCTTACCTGGCGCTTTCGTGTAGATGCGAACGACATCAAGCAGCTCGAACACACGTTTTCGAAACCATTCCAGGCAATCAGGATTGTGGGCGGAAAATGGCGCGGGATCGATCCGATCCGCGAAAAGCTCACGCCAGACCCGAAAGTTTTCCATCCCCCCGCGAAGGTCGGTCTTGTTTCCGAGAACCAGGACCGGAGGCGTTGAATCGATGCGTGCGCTGAGCCCTCTCTCATCGAGTAGCGACAGCACGTAGTCGGTTTGATCCAGCAAGAGGGAGTCCTGCACGTCGAACAGGAGCGCCACAACGTCTGACTGCTCCAGCATGGCCAATTGCCATGGCTCCAAAACTTCGGGAGCAAGCGGCGGGGTATCGACCAGCTGAATCTGGACGTCTTCGAATTCCATCATGCCGGGCTGAGGAACCCGCGTCACAAACGGGTAGTCTGCGACCTGTGGCCGGGCGGAGGTCAGACTGGAAAGCAGATCCGACTTTCCGCTGTTTGGGGGTCCGGCCAGAACCGCCCTACCGGCTCCTTCGCGCTCCACGTAATGGAACGGCCGCTGAGCGGGAGCGGAAGATTTCTTTTCAGCCGCCTGCTTTCGAAATCTGGAGAGCCGACGTTTCAAGTCGGCCTGCATCTTTTCAGTTCCCTTGTGCTTGGGAATCAGACGCAGCATCTCTTCCAGCGCAGCCAGCTTCTCCTCCTGTTTGGAGGCTTTCTTGAAGCGCTCTTCCGCATCCAGGTATTCGGGCGTCAAATTGGCCGGCACATGGAGATTTTAGCCCAGCCAGCCTTCGATTACAGGGGGGCGGCGCCGAGGCGGGCGTCGGTCAGTTCGGTAGACATGAAGCTGCTTCGATGCCTCTTCAGCGCGGCGGGCTCGACCTTCGTTCGTAGGCCTGTAGGAATCGACGAGCCGGGGCGAAGCCGGCATCCGAAGCCTTACGCAGGAGGATCCATCCCTCCTCCCTTTTCTGCTGTCTCAATCGGGTCATGCCCAAGTGGTACACGTACTCGATCCTGCCGGTTCGTTGGACAAGCGCTTCAAACTGGCTGGCGGCCTCATCCAGGCGGGACAGAAGCAGCAGCGTCGACGCCAGGTTCAAGCGGGCCCAGTCCTGCTCGGGATCCAACCCCAAACCGCGTTGATATTCCTCCACAGCTTCGGGCAATCTGCGCAGTTGCTGCAAGGCATAAGCGCGCCGGAGGCGGACAGCGGCGTCCGCAGGACGGTCGGACAACAGAGCTTCGTACTGAACCAGCGCGGCTTCCCAGTCCCCGTCCCCCTCCTGGTTGGATGCGAAGTCCAAAATGATTTCTCGGGAACGGATCTCGATCATCGGGTTCGAGGGTTCCATGGCGGCGGCCTTGCGCAGCGCAGCCAGAGCCTCTTCATGTCGGCCGACCGCCTCCAGGCACCAGCTCAGATGCAGCAGAATCCCCGGCTCCAGAGGCGCCTGACGCGCCGCCTGAAGGTACCGGCCCAGAGCTGCGTCCCAGTCCCTGTTCAGCATGTCGTCGTAAGCTTCAATCAGCAGCCGGTTCAGATCCTGAGGATCGTCCGCCTCAGAAAAGAGAACGGCGGAAGGTTCCCCGCGGGAGGCGCGTATAAACGCGGCGCTGTTTCTCGGACTCGGCGAATCGACTTTCCTTTTCAGCATCTCTTCATAGAGGCGCAGCGCGCGGTCCGTCTCCCCCATTCGCTGCAGCAACCTGGCAAGGTACAGCGTTCCAGTGCTGAATTCGGAATTCCCCTGTACTGCTTCCTCCAACAGGGCAATCGCCCGCGCCTGCCGGCCTTCCCTTACGGCCGTCAGAGCATCGATATACAGATGAAACGCTTTTTCCAGCCGATCTGCGACCGCCGCCGCCTGGCTGGCCTCCTTCTCAAGCCCCTGCATCATCAACACGCCGGCAAGCTTGCGATGGAACAGGGGATTCTCCGGGTCCCTGGAGGCAGCTGCCGACAACAACTCTTCGGCGTCGGTAATTCGCCCATCGGCCATCGCCCGGTCAGCCATCCACAACAGCGTCTGCGGCCTCTGAGGATCCGCCCGATACGCCTCGCGCAAGTGGACGTCGGCCTCCTCCGACATGCCACCGATCCCCAGCAGCATGCTCAGCAACCGGCGATTGTTCCAGTCTGCAGGACTCCGCTCTACCGCTTTTCGTGCGGAGTCCAACGCTTCCAAGTCTCTGCCCTGCTGGAACAGCGCCGCGCCGCGCAGATGGTGCAACTCGGCATCGTCCGGAAAATGCAGCAGCGCCCGGTTCAGAAGCTCTTCCGCGACTGTGGCCTCGCCCCTTCTCAGCTTTACGCGGGCAGACCAAGCGTGCAGCGAGGGATCTGAGGGGTATAGACGCCGCAACCGTTCCAACCTGCTATCGGCTTGTTCCAGCCGCCCGAACTGAATCTCCAGGACGGCGGCCAGACTCCCCAATACCGGATCGTCCGGATCGCCCGACAGTCCCCTCTCGGCGGTTTCGTAGGCGCCGGGCAGATCGCCCGACTGCAACAGAGTGAGGCTCTGAATCTGAAATTCCTCCAGACTTTGCCCCGAAATCGCGGCCGACGCGAATGAGGCTGCCAAGGCGGCCGATAAAAGGATTCTACAAAGCAACGCCTTTGACTCCATCAGTTGAATTCAGACATCTCGCCTCAGTCTGCTTTCCGAATGCGTCCGCATACCTGTTCGTAATAAATTCGGCGAAATCTTCGCAAGCTTCGTTTCTTACCAGATGAATGGAAGACCCGCCGAATCCCCCTCCCATGAGACGCCCTCCCAGAACCGCCTCATGCCGGCCCGCCTCCTCCACCAGAAAATCGAGCTCGGGAACGCTGACCTTGAAATTGTCGCGCAAACTGCGGTGAGACTCATACAGCAGCGGTCCCAAGGCGCTCAGGTCGGCAGCCAGGAGAGCGTTCGAAAAGCGGCGCACCCTCTCGATTTCAGTCACGACATGGTGGGCTCGCCTCAGCAGGTCGATCGGCAGAATTCCCGCGTGTTCGGACAGCTTTTCCATTGTCAGATCGCGCAAGGAGGAAATTCCCGGAATGCGACCGGCAACCAGATACAGTACCTGGTCGCATTCTCTGCGGCGCTGATTGTATTCGGAACTGGCCAGGCTGCGCGGCAGGCCGCTGTCAACCACAACAAACGCGATCCCGGAAGGTAGGGGGATCCCTTCGTGCCGTCTCGACCTGCAATCGAGCAAAAGAGCCGATCCTTTTTCAGAAAAGACCACCGCATACTGGTCCATGATCCCACAGTTCACCCCCACAAACAGGCGCTCAGCCTGCTGGCAGAGCATCGCCATTTCCAAACCTGACAGCTCCAGATTTGAATGAATTCGGCAGCTTTCGGCAAAAGCGACCTCGAGCGCGGCGGAACTGCTAAGGCCTGCCCCGGCCGGGACGTCTCCGTAAATGAAACAGTCCATCCCGCAAAGCGGAAGCTCCAGCTTCTGAAGCTCGCGAATCACTCCCGCCGGATAAAGCGCCCAGCCCTCAAAGCCTTTCTGATCCACGGGTTCCGAAACCGAGATGGTAACGGTCTGAGAAAAGAGCTTTGAATGAATGCGCACCTGACCGTCTGCTCGAGGACGGCTTAGGATCCTCGCGTACCGGTCGATGCCGCATGGAAGCGCCAGCCCGTCGTTGTAGTCCACATGCTCGCCGATCAGGTTGATCCTTCCGGGAGCTTCAACCAAATGAGTGGGGGACGCTCCGAACTCATCTCTGAATTCTCGAGTAGGATGCATCGCTTACTTCTATTATATAAGCCCGGCGTAGGCGCTGAATAGTCGACCGGAACCAGCGGCCAGCTCCTCGAAAAGACGATTGAATCAATACAGGAACATCGGTTGCCCCAACACGCTGGCAAGCTTTGGGCGGTAGTTTTCCACATCGTAGAAGGAATCGACGTCAACTCGCTTGACTCCCTGAGCGACAATGTCCAGGTCCTCGTGCTGGTATCGTCCTTCTCGCAGCACGACCAGGCGCCCGGTCTCTCCAGCCAGGATCAATTCGATGGCCAGGTTCCCAAAGTTGGTAGAAACCATGCGATCCAATGAGTCCGGAGCGCCGCTCCGCATCAAGTATCCAAGCTGCTGATAGATGATATTAATTCCGGTCCGGCGCTTGATCTCCTCGGCGGTGAAGCGACCGATCCCGCCAAGCTTGCGATGCCCGTACGCGTCTTCCGGCCCCGTTTCAATGATTTCGCCCCCGATCATCCGCGCCCCCTCGGAAATCGTCATGACGGCGTAATTGCTGGGGCTCTTCTGCTGATCCTCTTTCAACAGGCGGCTGAGCTTTTCAGCGTCGAAAGGCACTTCGCTGATGATCGCGCGATCCACTCCGGTCAAATAGGATGCGATCAACGATGTTTCGCCGGAATTCCTTCCAAAGAGTTCGACTACGCCGATCCGTTCATGAGAGCCGATGGAGGTCCTCAGTTGCGTGATGTATTCCACGCTGCGGCTCACCGCCGTGGAAAATCCGATGCAGTAATCGGTCCCGTGCACGTCATTGTCCATCGTTTTGGGAATCGCAACCACAGGGATCCCTTCTGTGTGCATCCTGTGTCCGTAGCTCAGCGTATCGTCGCCCCCGATTGGAATCAGGGAATCGATCCCCAACTTGTCCAGCACGCGAAGGATGTGCGATGTGAAATCAAAACGGTCCCTTCCTGATTCCATGTCAGGCGAGTTTTGCAGAAAGTCGGGCACATCCGCCTTCTTGACGTTGCTCGGATTCGTCCGCGACGTGTGAAGAAACGTCCCGCCGGTTCGGTCGATGGTCCGGACGGTTTCCTTGGTCAGCCGGAGGGTATTTCGACGAAGGGATTCTTCATCGTCGGGATTGGAGTGGAGCAGTCCGCCCCAACCCCTCCTGATTCCCACCACTTCATCGCCGCGGTCCTCCGCATGATTGACGACCGTCTTGATGCAAGGATTCAAACCCGGTACGTCGCCCCCCCCCGTCAAAATTCCAATTCTTCTCGCCATAGGCCCTCATTGTAATGAAAACAACGGGATTCAGACAAATTCACCGCCGGACCGCCTGTCGGGAATGGTCGCAGTCGCTTTGTCAAATCGGTCAACCCTTACTTCTCGCCCCTTGACTTGCCTTCCGATTCCAGCTAGGAAGGGAACACCAGCAATTGAAGGAGAAGACGAAATGAAGCATTGGAACAGACGGGATTTTATCAAGCGGTCGGCGATTTCGACAGTTGCCGCGCCGGTCATGATCACAGCCATGGGGCGAGTTTCGGGGGCCGTCGATCGGGTTCAGGTTGCAGCCGTGGGAGTGCGCGGTCAGGGGCGAGCCAATATCGCGGGATTTCAACAACTCCCGAATGTGGAAGTGGCGGCCATCTGCGACGTCGACGAAAACATTCTGGCGGAACGGGTGAAGGAGTTCGAGGAGCGAGGCTGGAAGAAACCCAAAACTTACACAGACGTACGCAAGCTGCTGGAGGATCGGGAAATTGATGTCGTCAGCTTCGCCACGCCGAACCACTGGCACGCTTTGGGAAGCATCTGGGCCTGCCAGGCCGGCAAGGACGTGTACGTCGAAAAGCCTGCCTCACACAACATTTGGGAGGGCCGAAAGATGGTCGAAGCGGCTCGAAAATACGATCGGATCGTGCAGACGGGAATGCAAATCCGCAGTTCCATCGGAGTGCAAGAGGCGGTCGACTTCCTTCGCAGCGGCCAATTGGGCGAAGTCTATATGGCCAAGGGGCTGTGCTACAAATGGCGGGATACAATCGGCCGCACGCCGGAGGAACAGGTTCCAGAGGGCGTCCATTACGATCTATGGCTGGGTCCGGCGCCGCTCCGACCCTTCTCCAGAAACCGTTTTCACTACAACTGGCACTGGCATTGGGACTATGGAAACGGAGATATCGGAAATCAAGGCGTACACCAACTCGACATCGCGCGGTGGGGGCTGGGCCTGGATCAACATCCCGTTCGCGTCGCCTCGATGGGCGGACATCTGATGTTTGACGACGATCAGGAGACCCCTAACGTGCAACACGCCATGTTCGAGTATCCGACCACCGAGGTCACTGGAGGCAAGAAACTGCTGCAGTTCGAAGTCCGGCACTGGATCACCAACCATGAAGGGGGTATCAGCGAAGGCGCCCGGGATAACGTCGGAGTCATTTTTTACGGCTCCGAAGGCTACCTCGTAGTCGACAGTTACTCGAGTTGGCGCAGCTTCCTCGGTCGCGAAAGAGTTCCCGGCCCCCACGGCTCGGCCGACGGCGATCATTACGAGAACTTCATCGATGCGGTCCGCTCGCGCGACCGTTCGCGACTCAATTGCGACATCGAGGAGGGACATCTCAGCGCCACCCTGAATCACCTGGCAAATATCTCCTACAGGCTGGGACGATTCCTGGAGTTCGATCCGCAGAAGGAGCGCTTCAAAAATGACGAAGAGGCTGACGAAATGCTATCCCGCAACTACCGCGCCCCGTTTGTGGTGCCGGAGAAAGTCTAGCTTCTCGGAGCGAGGCGGGGTTCGGGTTTGAAGTTTCGAATTCCGAGTTGAGGGTTGAGGAGGCAGGAGGCAGGAGGCAGGAGTCAGGAGCCAGGAGTCAGGAGCCAGGAGGCAGGAGTCAGGAATTCAGGAATTCAGAATTCGGTGTTCAAATCTCGGGAACCCGGAACGAGAGCCCAGAACGCAGAACGCAGAACGCAGAACGCAGCACGCAGCACGCAGCACGCCGCACGCAGCACGAATCAAGATAACGGGGCGATCTGAACCCAGCTCTGCTTTTGATGAGATTCCAGAGCCTTTTCGGCTAGTTGCACGCCCCTTGCCCCTGACAGCAGGCCCCAGGGAAACGGACTCCCAGTGACGACGTGCTTTAAGAACTCTTCCCACTGGGCCCGAAAAGCGTTGGCATACTCCATCTGATCGGGCGCCTCCATCCAGTCTCGGAAGTAGTCCAGAGGCGCCTCGACATCCGGGTTCCAGACGGGCCTTGGAGTCCCCTGCAACGGCTGTATCCAGCATTTCCGAAGCCCCGCCATTGCCGATCCGCGCGTCCCATCCACTTGAATCGTCAGCAGGTCGTCGCGCCTGACACGGACCGCCCAGGAAGAATTGAAATGGGCCACGACTCCTCCGGAAAGCTCGAAGGTGGCATAGGCGGCATCGTCGGCAGTGCATTCGTACGGCTCACCCTTTTCATCCCATCGCTTCCGCAGATGGGTGGCGGTATAACAGCTGACTTTTTCGACCGAACCGAAAAGCCCTTCCAGCAGATAATGCCAATGGGGAAACATATCCAGCACGATCCCGCCCCCGTCTTCACGACGATAATTCCACGAAGGCCGCTGGCCCGGCACCTCGTCGCCGGCAAAAACCCAGTATCCGAATTCACCCCGGATCGACAGGATCTCCCCAAAGAACCCGGTGTCTACAAGAAATTTCAGTTTTCTGATTCCGGGCAGCCAGAGTTTGTCCTGCACCACCCCGTGCCGCAATCCCGCCTCTTTGGCCTTTTGATACAGTCGATAGGCTGCCGCGGAATCCTCGGCCACCGGCTTTTCGCAGTAGACGTGCTTTCCTGACTCAATGGCCTTCCCTACGGCCTCCTCCCGCAGGCGGGTCAATTGCGCGTCGAAGTAGATGGAAAACGCGGGATCTGCCAGCAGGGCGTCCAGATCGGTAGTCCAGCGTTCGATTCCGCACTCGCGGGCGAGGCTCTCCAGCTTTGCTTCGTTTCTCCCCACCAGCGCCACCGGTTCGGGCAGAATCGATTCCTCGTCGCTCAAGGGGATGCCGTTCCGGGCGATGATCGGCAGGATCGACCTCTTCAGATGCTGATTCGATCCCATGCGCCCGGTGACGCCGTTGAGAATGATTCCGATGCGGTGGATTTTTCGCTTCGACATGCCCCTCCCCTTCAGGAACGCTGAGTCCTTGCGCCAGCCGGAAGCGGCGGGGCGTCGATGCCGGCTTTCGGGAGAGTTCCCTCCAGCTCCTGCTTCCAATGGTCCACATCGCCGGCCGGGCCGTAACAGTAGATCATTTTCAGAGGCTCATCCCCGATGTTGGTCAGTTGATGGAAAACGCCGGACGGCACGTACACGGCCTGGCCGCTCTTGACGTCGCGGCGCTCGTCGCCAACGCACATTTCGCCCACGCCCTCCAGGATCAGATAAATCTCCTCCTGCGGGTGATTGTGCCAGGGGACCTGGCCCCCTTGTCGATCGAGCGTCACCATGCCCATGCAGAAATTCCGGGCCTGGATCGCGGCGGCTCCTCCCGCGATGTTTCGAGTGCTCCGTCCCGCTGGAAATCGTCGTCCCTCGGCAGCCGTCCAATCTTCTACCAGCATTGCTTCGATTCCATTTGCTGTCAGCCTATACCAATCTCCAATAGATGTGAAGAACAGCTCTCGATGCCGCGCGTTGAAAAGCGACTCAAGATCCCTGACGGGAGCGCATTCGTGTCTGCTGAATCTCCATGCGAAATGTTCTACAATCGCCCCGACGTGGAACTCTCCTTGTGCAACGAAGTCTTGCGGGAATTTCCCTTTTCGGAACAATGCCGCCTGGCGCGGGATTTCGGTTACGACGGTCTCGAAATCGCTCCCTTCACGCTAGACGAAAACCCGCATCGCATTCCAATCGAGAAAATGCGTCAATTTAGCAACGTCGCAGCGGACTCCGGAATTTCCATCACGAGCCTGCACTGGCTGCTGGCCGCCCCGCCAGGACTCTCCATCAATTCTCCGGACGCAGCCGTACGAGGCCGCACAGTCGACGTCCTGAAGGGACTGATCGAGCTTTGCAGCGAACTCGGCTCCAGAGTCATCGTTCACGGCTCCCCAAAGCAGCGCAACTACGAAACCTCCATCGGAAAAGATCAGGCCGAGGCGCTGGCGCTGGAAACTTTCCGGGCCATCGCACCGGACGTGGAAGCTGCCGGTATCACCTACTGCATCGAGCCGCTTTCGCCGCAAGAGACGAACTTCATAAACACGATCGAGGAGTCCGTCCGATTCTGCGAACAGATCGGAAGTCCGACTTTTCGAACCATGCTGGATACCCGGGCCGCCCGCTCCGTGGAGCGGTCTTCCGTCGAAGAACTCTTTTCTGTGTGGCATCCGCAAGGATGGATCGGTCACGTCCATCTGAACGATCGAAACCGCAGAGGTCCGGGTCAGGGAGAAGATCCTTTCGCGCCTCTGCTGGCCGAAATCCACCGTCATGATTATGCGGGCGCAGTCGTCGTCGAACCCTTCGACTACTTCCCGGACGGTCCAGGCGCCGCTTCATTTTGCGCCGGCTACCTGCGGGGCATCTTAGAAACCCTGTCGCCCCGCGGACTCAGTGGAGCCTCTAGCGTATGATCCGCATCGACGATGCAATCCGTCCCGCACGACTCAAATCGGCCATCGAGAGCCTATGGCCGCTTGCCGCCCGCAAGCTCCGCTCCATCGACGAATCCTTCGCGGACCGGGAGGACGCGCCCGTTTTCACCGTTGAAGGTCGATACACTTCAAAGGGATGGACGGATTGGACGCAGGGGTTCCAGTTCGGCTCTCTCCTGCTGCAGTTCGACGCCACGGAGGACACTGATTTTCTGGAGACGGGCCGCACCCGGACGCTTGAGAAAATGGCCCCGCACCTGACTCATTTCGGTGTCCACGATCACGGCTTCAACAACGTCAGCACTTACGGAAATCTGCGAAGACTCGCGCTGGAGTCCAGGTTCTCGGCTTCCTCCTGGGAGCGGGAATTTTACGACCTGACTCTGAAGGTCTCCGCCGCAGTTCAGGCTCGGCGCTGGACGGCAATTCCGGATGGCGGCTTCATCTACTCGTTCAACGGCCCCCATTCGCTCTTCGCCGACACCATCCGCTCGCTGCGCAGCCTTTCGCTGGGTCACCTGCTGGGGCACCGAATGCTGGAAGAAAACGACCGCGCCGTTTCCTTGCTGGAACGGATGGTCCAGCACGCGGCTTCGACCGCCCAATACATCGTGTTTTACGGCCAGGACCGCGATATCTACGACGTTCCCGGTCGAATCAGCCATGAAGCCATCTTCAATCTCAACGACGGCAGCTATCGCTGTCCCGGCACCCAGCAGGGCTACTCTCCCTTTTCGACCTGGACTCGCGGTCTGGCCTGGGTGATCTGCGGATTCGCTGAACAGCTCGAATTTCTGGAATCTCTTCCGGAATCTTCGTTTGAAAGTCTGGGCGGTCGTGTGAAGATCGAATCGATGTTTCGCCGGGCCTGTATCGCCACAGCCCACCACTACGTCGACTGCTGCCCATCCGACGGAATCCCTTACTGGGATACCGGAGCGCCCGGACTCCGATTCCTGGAAGGATGGGCCGATCGGCCGGCCGATCCCTTCAACCGATTCGAACCTGTCGACAGCTCCGCCGCCGCCATCGCCGCGCAAGGCTTGCTTCGCCTGGCCGCACACCTGGTTCGAAACGGCGAAGCGCAACTCGCAGAACACTTCGAACAAGCGGGTCTGACAGTGGCCGCCCGACTGCTGCAGGAACCGTATCTTTCAGTCGATCCGAATCATCAGGGGCTTCTCCTCCACTCCGTCTACCACCGGCCGCGCGGTTGGGACCACCTCCCGGAAGGCCGAAGCATCCCCTGCGGCGAAGCGAGCATGTGGGGGGATTACCACCTGATGGAGCTGGCCGTCTACCTGCAAAGACTCATTCGCAATAAAACGTATTTGACGTTCTGGGGAGGTTCGCCTACCGATGTCTGATCCAGTCGCAATCATCACAGGGGGAACCAGAGGCATCGGCGCCGCCATCGCCCAGGCGCTAGCCGAGCGCGGATTCGCATTGGCTCTCTGCGGCTTGCGCGCTCCTGAAGAAGTTCATGCAATGGTTACGGAACTAGATTTTAAAGCCTATAAAGTCAGCTATTTTCAATGTGACATCAGCGATTCGCGGCAACGGAAGCGGATGGTCAATGACGTTCACAAGCGATTCGGCCGGATCGACACGCTCGTCAACAATGCGGGAGTCGCCCCCTCAGAGCGCCTGGACATCCTGGAGGCTACGGAGGAAAGTTTCTCAAGAGTCCTGCAGATTAATTTACAGGGCCCTTACTTTCTGACGCAACAGGTGGCTCGAAAGATGATCGAGCAGGAACTCGGTTCGGTCCCTCCCAGCGTGATCAACATCTCTTCTGTCTCGGCGTTCGCCGCATCCCTGAACCGGGGCGAGTACTGCATTTCAAAAGCTGGACTAAGCATGGCCAGCCGTCTCTGGGCCTTACGCCTGGCGCCATTCGGCATCTCTGTATTCGAAATCCAGCCCGGGATCATCCGAACCGACATGACCAGCAGCGTCGCCGACAAATACGATCGCCTCATCGAACAGGGACTCGTTCCGGAAGGACGATGGGGGCGCCCGGAGGACGTCGGTCGAGTTGCGGCTGCAATGGCCGTCGGCGACCTGCCCTACGCGACTGGCCAGACCGTAGTCGTCGACGGAGGCATGACGATTCCGCGGCTTTAGATTGGTTCTGCGTTCTTCGTTCTTCGTTCCTGGTGCTGGGCGCCGGAACCTACGGATTTCGAGGGGTTCGGGGGACGGTTGCAGTTTGGTTCAGATTTCACGATCATCGTCTGCATGCTCTTCGTTGGACGACCCCGACACGGAACTGAATTGAATTTCATGGCTTTCAGCCGACGATTGTTCGGCGACTGTCGAAATTCGAAATTCCCGCCCTTGCTTCGCCGCCTGATTCCTAGTGTCCTGCTGGGCTTGAGTCTGGCAGGATTTACAGCTACAGCGGCCGCATCCCAGGCGCCGACGTTCGCCGAGTTCGTCGGCCGCGAATTCGGAGAGCGGATCACCGTGCATGCCGAAACCGTCGCTTATCTCGAGCGCCTGGCCGCGACCTCGCCGCGCGTCGTCGTCATCGATCAAGGACGGACGTGGGAGGGGCGGCGACTCCCGCTGGCCATCGTTACGTCGGAATCAAATCATGCTCGCCTTCAGGAGATTCAGGAGGCCGCGCAACGGTTGAGCGACCCGCGCAGTTTGCCGGCCGACGAAGCCGCCGACCTGATCGCTGGCCAGCCTGCGATCGTTTGGTTGGGCGGCTCGATCCACGGATTCGAGCTTTCGGGTACCGAAGGTCTGCTCAAGCTGCTCGAGCATCTGAGCACGCGCGACGACGATGAAACGCGGAGGGCGCTGGAAAACACGGTTGTTCTGATCGACCCGACGCTGAATCCGGACGGGCGCGACGCCTTCGCGCAGACGAATCATCGATTGCTGGGGCGGGAGCCCAATCCCCGGCGCGACGACTGGTCCAATGATTACACTCGCTGGGAGGGGCTCGGTTTCCGTACCGGCCACTACTTTTTTGACCACAATCGGGACTGGTTCGTCCACACGCAGCAAGGCATCCGCGCGCGAGTGAAGACCATTTTGCAATGGCGTCCCCAGGTCGTAATTGACGCGCATGAAATGGGTCCGGACGTAGAGTTCTACTTCGACCCTCCGACCGATCCGGTTGGCCCCTACTTTCCCGAGTTCGCACGCCGCTGGCTGGAGCGTTTCGGAACTGCCTACGCCGAGGCATTCGACGCCGAGGGCTTCGCATATACGCAACGGGAGCTGTTCAACTATTTCTATCCCGGCTACACCACTTCCTACGGAAGCTATCAGGGGGCGGTCGGGATGCTCTACGAGCAGGGCTCCTCCAGGGGACTGGCTCTGGCGCGATCGGATGAAACGGTGCGCACATTGGAACAAGCTCTGACCCAGCAATACTCCCTTGCGTGGACCGCCGTGAAACTGGCGGCCGCGGAAAGGCGGCACCTGCTGTCGGACTACTATCAGGCCCGGCGAGACGCGATCGCCGACGGACGCGATGGTGCGGGGGCCAGGCGCTATATCATTCCCGGACCAGAGGCCGGCGGAGACCCGAATCGGATTGCCGAACTGGGCGACCTGCTAATGCGCAACGGGATCGAGGTGGACCTGCTGACCGAGACGGCCCACCTAATTGAACTGCGCGACCGGCAAGGGCGCGAGACAGCCGATCAGGCCTTTCCGGCAGGCAGTCTGGTGGTGGAGGCGGCTCAACCGAACAGCCACTTGATCCGGGCGCTGCTGGAGCCCCATTTGCCGGTGCCTGCGGATTTCCTGGCCGAGGCTCGGGCGCGTGCGGAAAGAGGCGAAAACCCTCGCTTCTACGACATTACAGCTTGGTCGCTTCCTCTTCTGTTCGATCTGTCGGCCTACTCCTCGACTGATGGCAGCGCCCTTCCCCTCAGCCGAATTGAAGGACCGGTTCGTGGCCCGGCGAAGTTCCCGGCCCGCGAGCCTGGGTACGCGTACCTGATCGACGGCAGCCAGACCGCTGCGCTGTCAGCCCTCTATCACTTGCGACAGCAGGGGTTTCGGGCCTCGATGAGCACCCGTCCGCTGCGCACGGCCGAGCGGAGACTGGCATCTGGAACCGTCATCGTAAGGACTGGAGGACAGACCGAAGGCCTTCGCTCCGCGGTGCGGGAACTGGCCGACCGCTTCGGCCTCGACGTGCTGGCGGCGGACACGGGACTCGCCCAGTCCGATGTCGACGACGAGCAATCGACGCTGCTTGCGCTGGGCGCAGTCGACACTATTTCCGTACGTCCCGTTTCAGTAGCCATCCTGGCTGACGAACCCGTCCATGCCTACTCATTCGGGTGGTCCTGGTTCGTACTGGAGCGCCAGTACGAAATTCCGGTGACTGTGCGGCGCGTGCGCTCCCTCGCTCGGACTCCTCTGGACCGACACGATGTGCTATTGATTCCGGACCTCTTTTCCGCCCAGGAGCTGGGCGACGCGTTGGGCGAGAGCGGAATGGAGAGAATTCGGCGCTGGGTGCGGGACGGAGGAACCCTGATTGCGATCGGGTCGGCGGTCGATTTCGTGCGCCGCCAGTTAGGCCTGATCGTTCTGGAAAGCTGGTATCCAGAGGCAGCCCCAGAAGGGCAGCCCGATGGGGATCCCGAAAAGGAAGCCCCTCAGCGATTCTCGGTTCCCGGCGCTCTATTGCGAGTGGTCTTGGATCCGGAAAGCTGGCTGACCTCCGGCCTGAACAGAGAGTTGCCGGCGCTGGTGAACTCAGATCGCATTTTCACGGCCCCGAAAGGACCGCCCAGTCCCGGGAAACGGGTCGTGGCCTGGTATGATGCGGACGATCCGCTCATAGCCGGTCATGCCTGGTCAGAGTCGCTCGAGCGACTTCCGGGAGCGGTATTCGCCTATGTGGAGCGCGTCGGATCGGGTCGGGTGATCGCATTCAGCGAGGATCTGAGCTTTCGCGGCTACTGGCGGGGAAGCGATCGACTGCTCCTGAACGCCGTCGTGGCGGGCCCGACCGCGCCATGAATGGGGGGGGGCTTCGTGCTACGTGCTGCGTGCTACGTGCTACGTGCTGCGTTCCGCGTTTTTCGTGCTGCGTTCTTCGTTCCGAGGGCGCTTCGTGGGTTTCGTGACGCTGCGCCCCAGATCAACGCGGCCGCAGCGGCCGCGTCGCTCCGACATCCGGCGCTCCGTTTCATCCGTCTTCCAGAATACGCCCGCCGGCGCATAAAATTTCCGCCGAAAGGTCTTGACTTTCCAATCAACCTCCACAAATCAAATTAGCACGCAGCACGTAGCACGTAGCACGTAGCACGTAGCACGTAGCACGTAGCACGTAGCACGTAGCAAGTAGCACGCAGCACGCAGCACGCAGCACGCAGCCCCCTACCAGCCTCCTCCCCCGCCGCCTCCGCCGCCTCCGCCCGAGGAGCCTCCTCCTCCGCCTCCAGAACTTGACCCGGGCGCGCGGGAGGAACTGGCTGCAGCGCTGGCCAATCCGGAAGCCAAACCGCTGGTCAGTCCGGAGGCTGAAAACCCTCTGCCGCCGCCGGAAGCGACCGAATACCAGTTACGCGACTGGACCGTTCCGGCCTGCTCGGCCTGACGAATCGCCTCGGCGAAGCGGCGACCCCATGTATCAGCGGCGTCCAGCGCAATTGCGTACGGCAGCAATCGCTCGAATTCCTCGAGCGTCTGCGGCGGGGCGTCGCGATGGCGGATTTCGATCTCCTGGCGTTCAGCCACGTTCAGATACAGACGCAGTCCATCGATGTGATCGAGCATGCGCCGACCCATGATGGTCGGCGCTTTGATCAACTGATAGAACAACAGGTTCGCCGCCAGCAACCCCAACAGCACCAGCAGCGCGATGACTCCCACCAGCCAGGCGAAAACGCCGGTGACCGCCAGGGCCCCGAGAACGAAGGGCAGAGAAAAAAGAGTCGTCATCAAGGCCCGCAGTTTTCCGAGCACGCCCTTCAGGTCCCGCCAGGCGCGACCGGCCTGGATGACCAGCGCGAAAGTAAAGGAACTCCAGACCACCAGGAAAACCGCCAGAAAGACCGCCGGTCCGACTTCCTCCAGGGGGACGAGCAAGACCAAAGCCATCGCGCTGATTAGAGACAGGAGGATCCCGGGAACCAGCCACAAGCGATTTCGGTTGAAGTAACGCCCCTCCAGTCGCTTTGAAAGGGCGTTCTCGTGGGACTTGATCGCCCCGCTGACGCGGGCGTGGTTCTTATTTTCAAAGCGCAGCGTCTTGCCGCCGCTGAAGAGCGCCGACAAGAGCGCCTTCTCCGTTTTCGATTCGGGCTTGCCGTCCAACTTTTGGGCGACGTAAGTCTTTCCTTCTTTCTCGATTTTAAGCGCGTTCTTGACGGCCAGACTGACCATAGCGGAAGCCAGTCCCGTGGTGTCGTAGCGCATTTTCCAGATGTAGCGCAGCATGGCGGGCGAGTAGCCCTCAGGCGGCTCATAGCGCGCGTAGATCGCTCCGGCGGAGGGATCCCGACCCACCCGAAACCAGGCGAACAAGTACCAGGCAAGAGTCAAATGAAGCCCCAGGAGTCCGAAAATGGCTCCCAGATTGTCTCCGAAAAAGTAGCGCCACTGCTGGGCTTGGGTCGGTTCGACTAAAATACCCTTGGGAAATCCGACCGCAATCGTCAGACCCTCGCCGGGACCGAAAGCGCGAGCGCCCTCGAAACGGACGGTCCTTGGATCCACGACTTCCGTCCTGTAATCCCGCCCCTGAGCGCCTTCCGGGCCGGTGTAAGCGTCGAGGCGCCACATCTCGGGAGCGACCATTTCGGGCAGGCTCACGGTGGCCGCGACGCGGTCGATCGGAAAAATCCAATTATTCCCAGTGACGTTCCAGTACAGTTCGTCGTGCTCGTCGAAGAACCCGACCTGCCGATGAGTGCGGTAGGTCAACATATAGGTGTATTCGCCGGGATTCAAAATGACGTCTCTGCTGCCGATGTAGACCCTGCGGCCTCCGCCGGCGGACTCCTCATGCCAGGGTTCCGGGTTGCCGTCGCGAGTCACGCCCAGCACGTCGAACGGGACCCGCATCCGTCGACCGTAGGGGTCGCGGTAGCGCGTCGGAAAGTCGCGATAAATGCCCCGCCGGATCTCGTGCTGCTCGGCCCGCACGCGGATCGTCTCCACTACCGTCATCTCGCCGTCCGATGCAATCCGAATGTGGACGTCGTAATTGAGAATCCGCTCGTCGGCGAGAACCTCCCCGACCAGCAGCGGAATCAGCAACAAAAGCAATCCGAGCGATCTTAGACGGATCACGGGCGCCTCTCCAATTCGATATCGTTTAAATTGAACCATGCGGCCGGCGCGGCCTCCGACCTCGCGGTCGTTCGCCTTAGGACTCTACTCGATCCGGGTGTCCTTTCCCTCGGAGGGTTGGACGGCTTGGTCGCCCATCAGGCGGCGCACTTCCGGCACGGCTCGAGCCTCAATTCCAGCGCTGAAGAACTCCGCAGGGGGGAAGCCGAGCACCCGCGCGACGACCAGATCGGGAAACTGCTGCACCCGGGTATTGAATTGTCGCACGGCGCCGTTATAGAAACGCCGGGCCTGTTGCAGGTGATCTTCCACCTGCACCAGATCGCTCATGAAACGGCGGAAATTCCCGCTGGCCTTCAGATCCGGATAGGATTCAGCCAGAGCGATCAGCCGTCCGATCCCCGTGGCCAGGGCCTTCTCGGCGCCGTCACGTTGCTCGACTCCAGCGGCCGATTGAGCCCTCCCCCTCAGGGCTACGACATCTTCCAGCACCTGCCTTTCAAAGCCGGCATAGCCTTTGACCGTCTCCACGAGTTGAGGGACCAAGTCGTGCCGGCGCTGCAACTGCACGTCGATGTCGGCAAAACCGGTCTTGACCAGGTTCCGATCCCGGACCAACCGGTTGAATATCCACACGCCCCAAAGAGTCAGACATGAGAGGATCAGTACGCCCAGGATCAAGACGGCCTCCATCATCACCTCAGTTTAGTAGACAGCTCCCGGACAATGCACCCGCTGGGGAACTTTATCCTTGGTATTTCATCGATCGCGACCGGCCGTGACACCGAAGCACATCGCTCCGAAGGGCGACCGTCAAGGATAGGCCACCCACGATTGCACAACGCTACCGTCCAGCTTCACTACTCTTACCGTTGCAGTCTGCCCGCGGCCGATTCCCTCCCCGACAATCAGTTCGTCGATCCCGTCTCCGTCGACATCCACGGCGGCCAAGGTCGCTCCATGGGGCGCGTCAGATTCGAATGCCACAAAATCCCCAATCATTTCTCCCGAAAGCGTAAAGATTCGAATCCAGGGAGGGTATCCTCGCAGCGGGCCGGGAGCCGCTGCCACCGCAAGTTCCCCTGCCCCGCGCAGCAGCGCCGCCTGCACGCCGTAGGTGGTCGGAAAGGTCGGGATCCGCCTCCAGGCATGCGGCAATCCGGCTTCCACGTCGGCCAGATAGATGTCGGAAGAGTTGGTGGAGACTTCCGTGCCCCAGGCGATCAGCTTCTGTAGCTGCACGCCATCCGCCTCTTCGCAAATGCCGAGCCCCTTGACGCTGTTTGCAAAAGCCAGACCCTCCAGGTTCCACCGATTCTCGACTGCTCCGTTGGGACGGATCTGAAGCAGGATCGGCTGGCTCCCTGGCCCAGGTCCTGAAGAGACGAACAGGCTCCTGCAGGAAATTCCGATCCAGGCCCCGAACGGCCTCTGGAAGCCGCCCGCTTCAAATTCCGAGAGCAAACGGCCTTCCAAGCTGAAGATGCGTACCAGCGGAGGATTGCCGGAACCGGGTCCGGGGGCGACCGCCACTTCGTCCCCAGGGCCCCAGCCCAGATCCCCTACAGCCAGCTGGCCGGAAAAATCGAAATCCTCAAAAGCATTCCACTCCCGGAGCAATGCGCCGTCGGCTGAAAAGATTCTGACCAGCGGACGGACGCCTCGATCCGGCCCGGGCAACGTCGCCACAAAAGGCCTGCCAAAGTCGTCAAATCCAGCGCCAACCTGCACTCCGCCGCCGTAATACTCGTAACGATGGCCCGGCAATCCGACTTGGAGATCAAAGCCGGATGGCTTAAAGAAAAAGATCAGAAAACATCCGAGAACTACTTGTGAAAGCGAAGAAATCAATAGATTTGGATTTCGGGAATAAAGGATGCACCAGAAAAATCCGGCCGCCAGTGTGAAAGCAGCAAGCTGTAGATTCGGCAGGTGAAACAGGGAAAAGAGAAGGGCGGCCATCAGCGCCGATCGCCAAGCCAAGGATCCCTTGCCATGGAGCCCTGGTTCTCCCAGAAAGTCGGCGGCGCGCAGGCGAAGAAAGTTTTGAAGCAGATGCTGCTGCAACAGGGCCCATGGAGCATAAGTCCAGATATCCGCCCGGAATTCGGGCCGAGCCTGGACTTGCAAAGCGACCAACCCAGCGGCAATGAGCGCAATTCCGGTAAAAATCCCAAATCCGATTGCCGCAGGCCCCAGATTATCGACCCTTAATCCCAGGTCTTTCGGGCGGTCCGAAAACAGAAAGTGGGAGGCCGCTACTAGCCCGATCGCGACCACATAGGTGGCGATCAGGATTTCCCCATGAAAGTAAGCGACCCTTCCCCACCACAAATAAGCCAGAATCACAGCGGAAAATCCCATCAGCAGGAGCCCGGCCAGAATCCTGCGGAACGATTCCCGCCTTCTAAGAAGAATTTTGATCATTGCGTCGCCAGCCTCGGCACAGCCTAGCAAATGGCCCCGAGACTTGAAATTCGTCTTCCTTTCGAAATCGGAGTGGCGGAGAGGGGATTCGCTGCCGGTTCGGATCGCGCCATTCCCGCCCCTTCACTGTTGCCTTTCGGGTAGACTGAAGCCTGAATCGGGCGTCTCAAGTCGAAGACGTTGCAAGTTTAAGCAAATCATTTCAAGGCCATGGACGGACAATCTGCAGCTTGGAGGCATCGAAACTGGATTCTCTTCCTGCTGGTCGCGACGCTGCTGAACGGATCGGCGGCAGCCGAGCGCTCGCTCCCGAAGCGCATTGTTTCCACGGCCCCAAGTCTAACGGAAATGCTGTTTGCGCTGGAGCTGGGCGAGCGCGTGGTAGGGGCCACTACCTACTGCAACCATCCGAAAGCCGCCCAGGCAATCCCTCGCATCGGTGACTTCGCTTCTCCGAGCGTGGAAGCCATACTTCGCCAGAGTCCGGACCTCATTCTGGTGTTGCAGGGCCGCGGCCAACTGGAGCGCAATCTTCGGGCGCTGCGCGTACCAATTCTCGCGCTCGGGCACGAAACGCTTGAGGACATCCTGAACTCCATCCGGATGCTGGCGGAAGCGACCGGAGCAGTTGAGCGCGGAGAGCGGCTTGCGGCCGAAATCTCCGGGCAACTGAAGGAAGTGGAGCAGCGTCGCCGAAACGGGCCGAGCCCGCAGGTGCTCTTTCTGGTGGGGCGAAACCCCGGCAGCCTGAGCCACATGTATGCAGCCGGCCCCAGGAGCTATCTGGGCGAACTGATTCGGCTGGCCGGAGGGGAGAACTTCGTCCGAGACTCACGAAGCCCTTACCCGAAAGTGACGGTTGAAGAGGTGATGCGTCGCAACCCTGAAGTCATCATCGACATGTCAACGGCGCACGGCGAGAGCCCGGGCTCGGAGGCCTCGCCGGACCTGGCGGAGTTGTGGGCGCGCTTTTCGGGCTTGCAAGCCGCGGGACAGAGGCGAATCTACACCGTTTCCGATGACATCTTCCTGCTGCCAGGGCCCCGCGTCGCCGAGGCGGTCCTGCGCCTGGAGAGCCTGATTTTCGGAGGCCCGGCTCAATGATCTCCAGCTGCTACCAGACTTTCGACCTCGGTTGCTC
Source organism: uncultured Acidobacteriota bacterium (assembly GCA_964484155.1). Taxonomy (GTDB): domain Bacteria; phylum Acidobacteriota; class UBA6911; order RPQK01; family JAPXNP01; genus DATKAT01. The sequence goes on along the minus strand of CAZAEY010000015.1, from coordinate 5,898 downwards.
TTACGGGCCCATCGACGCCCTCAGCGATTTGAATCTGTCGATCCCGACCGGAGAAATCGTGGGAATCGTCGGGCCGAACGGCGCCGGCAAGACAACGCTGCTCAAGGCGCTGTGCGGGCTGATTGGCGGCTATCGCGGCGCCGTGCATTTTCAGGGCCGGCCGCTGAAAGAATGGAGCCCTCGGGACCTGTCCCGCTCCGTCGCCTACGTTCCCCAGCGCACACAGATCCTGTTCCCCTTTACCGCCCGCGAGGTTGTTTTGATGGGCCGCCTGCCCCATCAGAGGGGACTGTATTTCGATCGTCCCGAAGATCGCCGCGTGGTTCAAGAGGCGCTGGAAATGACCGATTCGCTCGCGTTTGCGGAACGCCCCTTCAACGAGCTCAGCGGCGGCGAGCAGCAGTTGGTGGCCTTGGCCAGCGCTCTCGCTCAAAAGCCGCAGGTGCTTCTGCTGGACGAGCCGACCGTCTTTCTGGACCTGAAGCATCAGCTGCAGATTTTCAAAATCTTGCGCATTCTGCACGAGCGAAGCGGCACGACCCTGATTCTAGTGACTCACGACCTGGAGGCGGCGGAAGGGTTTTGCAGCCGCCTCTTTTTCCTGAAGCAGGGACGCCTGCAGGCGGAGCTGGACCTGAACGGCGAGGGCCGCAAAGTGCCCGCCGAATTGATCGAATCGGTCTTCGATGTCCGGGCCAGCGAATTCGGAGAAGGCCGAGGGCGACGCATCCTCCTGTCCTTCGGAGACTGATGGAGGGAATGGAAAGCACGTTAAGTCCATCCCGATTCTGGATCCTGGTGGGAGCCAGCTTCCTGCTCTGCCTTGTATGCGTCCTCATATTTCCACTCATCGGGCCCTACCGGCTGAGTCCGCTCCAAGCCCTTCGGCAACCGGACAGCCTGGATGCCGAAATCCTGTTGCGGGCCCGATTGCCCCGAACTCTCTTTGCCGCGCTGGTCGGAGGCGCTCTCGCCGTCTCGGGCGTCGTTTTTCAAGCGATCCTGCGCAATCCACTGGCCAGCCCCTTTACGCTCGGAGTGTCCGGCGGAGGGGCGCTGGGCGCCGTAGTGGCCATCCTGTTTGGTTGGCAGGCGCAGATTTTTGGAGTGGCTTTGCTGCCGGCGGCCTCGCTGGCCGGAGCGCTCGCTGTCGTTTTTGTCGTTTACGGGCTCTCCCGATGGGCCATCAGTTTCACCCCGGTGACATTGCTGCTTGCCGGCGTGGTGCTCAATTACATCTGCGCGGCTCTCATCCTGTTGATCCACTATTTCGCTGACTTTACCCAAGGCTTCCTGATGATGCGCTGGATGATGGGGGGATTGGACATTTTTGAATACGGCATCCTCATCAGCGTCCTCCCATTTCTTGCTTTGGGACTGCTGCTGGTCCTTCCGTCCGCCAGAAGCCTCAACGTGCTGAGCGCAGGGGAAGAGTGGGCTGAAAGCCGCGGGGTTCGCGTGCGAAGGCTGATCAAGATCCAGTATTTCGGCGCCTCCCTGTTGACCGGTTCCGTCGTCGCATTCAGCGGGCCAATCGGATTTGTCGGCCTCATCGTTCCCCATACCCTTCGATTGCTGATCGGCCCGGACCATCGTCTGCTGCTGCCGATCTCCTTCTTCGCCGGCGGAGCCTTCCTGATCGTTTGCGACACCGCCGCCCGCACTTTGCTGGCCCCGACCGAAATTCCGGTTGGCATCCTGACCGCCATTCTCGGCGGGCCGTTCTTCCTGTGGCTGCTGTTGCGGCGCAAAGGAAGCGGGTTTTTCTGACAGGTGGTTCTGCGTTCCGGCCTCCGAGGTTCGAGGGGGGTGGAACGCGGACCGCAGCATGCAGCACCCAGCACGCGGAACAAAGAAACGTGGGAAAATGTTTAATTTGGTATTTAAAGACCCGGAAAGCTTCCAGCGGCTTCCGGATCCGCCGATTCCTTGGCGAAGTGACGCTGCTGGGACATCTCCAGCCGGAGGTCGATAGACATGAACAGGCGCTTTCTCTTGCTTCCGCTGCTGCCCCTCGGGCTGCTGCTGTTTCTTCCGATTTCGCTGACGGCCCCGCATGACGTCGTTGAATCCGAATCGGCCTCGTCGACAATTACCGCTGCCGAACTGCGATCCAGGATCTACTTCCTTGCCGCCGAAGAAATGCAGGGCAGAGACACGGGAAGCCTGACGAATCGAATCTCAGCGAACTATCTTGCCCACCAACTGGAGATGATGGGGCTGCAACCGGCTGGCGACGACGGCGGCTACTTTCAGCAGGTTTCCTTGGTTCAGTCGCGGCTGGAGGAAGGCAATCGAATGGAGATTCTGTCTTCAGACTCGGCTGTCATGAGAAGCGCGGATCTGGGACAAGATTTTTACCCTTCGCCCTTGAGCGGAACCGGAGCGGTTGAAGCCCCGGTCGTCTTTGCGGGATACGGAATCACCGCACCCGAGTATCAGTATGACGACTACGCTTTGTTGGATGTGGAGGGGAAAGCCGTGCTGGTGATGGATGGCGAGCCGCACGGCAATTCGGCTGAAGGCCCCTTCATGGGTTTGGTGGCCACTGAATACAGTCAGGCGTATCACAAAATTATCAACGCCCAGGAGCGTGGCGCCTCAGCCGTTATCTTCCTGAATCCGAACCGGCGGGGAGACCTTTCCAGGGCCCGAAATTTCGCATGGCCGGAAGAGATTTCCGATGCCCGCTACTATCTGGACCACTGGGTCCGCCGGATATCCATTCCCGCCGTCGTCGCATCGCCCGCATTGGCCGAAGATCTCTTCGTTTCCGAGATGCCCGACTTTCGCGAAATCCGTCGCGAAATCGATCGGGGGGTGCAAATCGATTACGGACGTCTCACCCTGCGATCGATTCGAATCGCGACTGCGATTTACCGCGAGAATTCTCAGGTTCCCAATGTGCTCGGATTTCTGGAAGGGAGCCATCCCGTGCGCAAGCGCGAACTGGTCGTCGTAGGCGCCCACTTCGATCACCTCGGCATGGCAGCCGACGGAAGGATCTACCCCGGCGCAGACGACGATGCCAGCGGTACGGCCGCAGTTCTCGAGGTGGCGGAAGCCTTTTCGTCGCTGCCCTCGGCTCCCTCCCGCTCCGTCCTGTTCGCCCTCTGGAACGCTGAGGAAAAGGGATTGCTGGGTTCTCGCTTTTACGTCGACCACCCAAGAATCCCCTTGGACGAGACGGTTGCCGTCTTTCAGTTGGACATGATCGGCCGCAATCAGGAAGTGCCGGACTCCGATCACCCTCGATACGGCGGCTTGCCCGAGCAGCGTCCCGAAGAAAACGACAATATGCTCCACCTGATCGGGTACAGCGCCAACGAAGACCTCACGCGCGTCGTTCACGGAAAGAATCTGTCCATTGGACTGGAACTCCGAGAGGAACTGGACAACCATCGTTTGAACCTGCTGAGACGAAGCGACAACTGGCCTTTCTTCGTCGCGGGGGTTCCTTCGCTATTCTTCACGACCGGACTGCATCCCGACTACCACACGCCCGAGGACGTTCCGTCGAAACTCGAATTTGAAAAATTGGAGCGGATCGCGCGCCTCGTTTTTCTCAGTGCGCTGGAGGTTGCGGAAGCCGAAGACCGCCCCGTCAAGGGCAGACCGTGAAAGATTCCATTGCCGAAGCCTTCTTGGAACAGGCGCAAACACACCTGACCGTCGATTTCCTGCCCAAGCTGAGGGCCTGCGTGGAATTGCTCGAATCCGAGCAACTCTGGTGGCGCCCCAATCCGGCGAGCAATTCCATTGGAAATCTGCTGATGCACCTGGAGGGCAACGTGCGTCAGTGGATCCTGACGGGAGTCGACGGCCAGGCCGACGTAAGAAATCGACCGGAGGAATTCAGCAGTCGGCAAGGCGAGTCAGGATCCGCACTGCTGCGGCGACTGGAACGAACGGTGCACGAGGCTGTCGCAGCGATGCGTCGGCTCCGTCGCGATGATCTGCTGGAGGTCAAAACCATTCAGGGGTACCGGGTCACCTGCCTGCAAGCGATCTTCCACGTCGTCGAACACTTCTCGTACCACACCGGACAGATCGTGTTCGTCGCTAAGCAATTGACCGGCCGAGACTTGCGCTTTTACGACCTGGACTGAAGCCAAAAACGCCCGCGTGCGGCAGTCCTGGGGCTAGATCAACCGCTTCACCTCAGCCAGCGCCTTCGCAAAATCGGGAAGCTCTCCTACTTCGGGGACGTATTCCAGGTGGCGGATCACCCCCTCGGAATCAACCACGAAGACGGCTCTGCTGTTGAGCCTCAATTCCTTGATCAGAGTTCCGTAGTTGGCCCCGAAGCTGGCGTCCCGATGATCCGACAGCATCTGGATGCGGTCGACGCCGGACGCTGCGCACCATCGGGCCTGAGCGAAAGGCAGGTCCATACTGACGGTGTACGTCTGGACGCCGGGCAAGGATGCGGCCTCCTGGTTGAATCGGCGCGTCTGCGTATCGCAGACCGGAGTGTCCAGAGACGGAACCACGCTGAAAATTCGGACTTTGCCGTCCGTGTCCTTCAGGGTAACCTCTTTTAAGTCGCTTCCCACTGCAACGAAGTCGGGCGCCTTCTGGCCGGGCTTCAATTCGGCTCCTAACAGCGTCAGCGGGTTTCCTTTCAACGTCACTGCTTTGGGTCGTTCCTGCATCCTATTCCTCCATTCCTCGGTTATTTTATGGACTCGAGACCGCCCGTCAAACGTTCGGCTCGCCGCGAACCTGCCCCAGCCGGATCTGCATTGCCGGCCGAAGCGGCCAGAATCCCATTCGCGGACCGCATGCGGAATCCGGATTCGGAATAGGAGGCTTCACCGCTGGCGGGCTCTCTGAGCGTTCCCGGCCGATTTCCGGCCGGACCGCCTCCTGATTTCCAGACTCTTCCCGCCCGGTCGGCCATGCCGGAGGCCGAAAATCGGATTTTATCGGAAATCCGCCGGAATCGAAACTTTTTGACGACTCCGATCATCAATGAGGATGTAGCCCAAAAACGGGCGATAAAAAAAAGTTGGGCATTTTTTCAGAAAGATGTTATAAGGTTCCCTTTTCGCGAGTCTCGGAATCGCGTCAAGAACAAAACTTCGGTTAATGAGAGCATAGAAATGAGAGCGTCAGCTTTGGAAAGCGAAGGCCTTTACCCCCAGACGAAGAAGGCCGATCCTTCTTTGAGAAATCTGGCCCTGGGCATTCTGCTGCAGGCATTCAGGGACATCGTCGCGCCGAAAAAGTCCTCCAACAAGGAATGGGAGGAATGGCGGCAGGATGCTCTCGAGTGGTTTTATTCGTCTGAAGACTATCCCGGCAGTTTCCTCTGGGTCTGCGATGTCCTGGAGATGAATGCGAACGAGCTTCGCGTCTGGCTGCGTGAGTACCGCAAGAGCAACGCACAGCAGAAGAAGGAAATGGCTCGGAAACTGACCCGCTTCCAGATTCGCCACTGACACCCCGCATGCGAACGCTTGCGGGGTGTTCGCTGCCTTTTACCGACAGCGCGGGCGACCTTTGTTCAGGTTCGTCGACTCCCAGCGGTCCGTCTGGCCCGGATATTGCGTCCAGTCGCAAGGCGTTGGAGAGCCCTGCGGATGCAAAGCGCCATGGATTCGGGTTCAGGGGTTCTGGGTTCTGGGTTCTGGGTTCTACGTTCTGGGTTCTGGGTCTACATTCGAATTGCCTTGGAAGTCATCCAGGAATACGACCCGACGCAGCGCTGGGCCCGAATCAAGTTCCACGTTCCGCGTTACTGGATTCTGTATTCCTGTATTCCTGTATTCCCGCCTCCTGACTCCTGCCTCCTGACTCCTGACTCCTGACTCCTCACTCCCGACTCCCGCCTCCTGACTCCCGCCCGATCGATCGGCGTGCGATTGATTTGACAGGGTCGGCTCTCTAACATGT
>CAZAEY010000014.1:0-42121 GCA_964484155.1 uncultured Acidobacteriota bacterium | reverse complement strand
ATACGCGGACTGGAGCGGAATGGGAATCGGGTCCGCGCGCTGGGTGCTGGGTGCTATTTTGCGAGGATGTGAAGATCCCGCATTTGTCAAGGCCCGGCTGGAAGACTGTGCCGCACCCTTGCGGGCGCTCTCGGTCTTTTGGGGGCGGCTTGCACCCAGCCCTGACGGACTGGGCTAAAGACTGCCGGCCTTGCGGCCTCATGCCGGCCCTCCGGCTCATCGAACCGCCTTAACAAGAACGCAGAACGCGGAACGCCGAACGCGCAACCAGTTCAGCCTTCGATAAACGAGGCCCGGGTCCACCACTCGTTATCCGAGTAGTTGTGCTGGAGCTTTTTCCAGTTCTTCATCAGACCCTGCTTGGAACCGTTCAACAGTTCGGCCACTCCGGCCCAGTACAGACTCTCGGGCGCAGCGGGAGCGTCGGAGTATTCCTTTTCAACGGATGCGAACAATTCAGCGGCTTTCCCGTAATCTTCCGCCACGTACGCGGCGAATCCGCGAGCCATTTCAAATTCGGCCAGTAATTCTTCCGCGGGGAAGTACCCGATTTTGCGGCGCAACTCCAATCCGTCTGGAGTCAGCCAGATGAAGGTGGGCGTCCAGATCTGTCGAAACTCTTTGGCTAGCCGCTTAGTTTCATCGGTGGGCTCGGCGGTGTTGAATTGTACTGGAACGGAGAGATTAGAAACTGTTTCAGAGACTTCTTGTTGTGGATACGTCACGGCATCCATCTTTTCGCAGCCCCCTCAACCGGGCAGTTTGGCGAAGTCGACAAACACGAGTTTGTCCTGCTTGCCAGCCTCCATTTTCGCCTTTTCCAGATCGGTTTCCCACTGAATCTTCGTCTCTTGGGCCATTGGCTTCTTCCTCCTGTAAAGGGTTTAGGACATTGAAGTTACTCACCTTTCTACAATTATAGGGACTGCTTTCCACCTATTCAAACGGAAGACGGCCAGGAGGCATGGGAAGGCGCTGAAGGAACCGGATGCGAAGGCGCGGCCCTTCATCTCGAGCTTTGAATCGACTCCTTCCAGCAAGAGTCGCGCGACCGGCGGCTTGAGGAGCTCGATTAAATGGCCGGGTTGACAGACAGATCGCGCATCAATTCCTTGAACTGTTGGGGACTGAGGGCTTGTTCGGCGTCGCAGAGGGCATCCTGGGGGTGAGGGTGGACTTCCACCAGGATTCCATCGGCGCCGACGGCGCGGGCGGCGCGGGCCAGAGGCGGCACCCAGTCGGCTCTGCCGGGCGCATGGGAGGGATCGACGATGACCGGCAGGTGGCTTTGCTCCTTGATAACGGCGACGGCGCCAAGGTCGAGCGTAGTGCGAGTGGCGGTTTCGAAGGTTCGAATGCCGCGTTCGCACAGGATCACCTGTTGATTTCCTTCGGCCAGGATGTATTCGGCCGCCATCAGGAGTTCCTTGATGGTGGAGCTCATTCCTCTTTTCAGCAGGATCGGCTTACTAACCTTGCCCAGTTCTTTCAGGAGGGGGAAGTTCTGCATGTTGCGGGCGCCCACCTGGAGCAGATCGACTCGCTCCGCCATAGCCTGAACCTGCTCGGCGGCCAGAACCTCGCTGACGACCGGCATTTCGTGGGTGCGGCCGGCTTCGACCAGCAGCTCCACTCCTTCGGAGCCGAGGCCTTGAAATGAATACGGGCTGGTTCGAGGTTTATAGGCGCCGCCGCGCAGGATTCGAGCGCCCAGTGAACTGACCAGTGCGGCGCATTCCATGATCTGCTGGCGCGATTCTACAGCGCAAGGACCCGCCATGACGACGAAATTGCCGTCTCCGACCGGCACGTCTCCGACGAAAACGGTTGTTCGCTCGGGTCTGCGCTGGCGGCTGATCAGCGGCTGCGAACGCGGCGCTGCGGTCGCCGGCGGCGCCGCGCTTGCGGTTTCGAGGACTTGCGTCGCGGAAATCGGCGTTCGGCGTTCCCCGCCTTCCCGGTCTGCGCGTGGATAGCATCCCAGAATACGCAGCAGCCGAGCCTTGGATCTGACGTCGTCCAGGGCGCGCAACATCCGCTCCTCCGCGATGTTGCCGTCCATGTCCAAATAGAACTGGTATTGCCAGGGAGAGCCGCGTCGCGGTCTGGACTCGATCTTGGTCAGGTTGATCCCTTGAGCGGCCAGGGCGGCCAGGCAGGAGACCAGAGCGCCCTCGCGATGCTCGGTGACCAGCAGGATGGAAGTCTTGGCCGGAATCCGGAGGTCGACCTGAACCGGATCGCGTGCCACGACCCAGAACCTGGTGAAATTCTCTTCGTGATCGGAAATGTTTTCGCGGATCACTTCCAGGCCGTAGAGTCCGGCCGCCTCACGGCTGGCTACGGCGGCCTGGGAAGGGGTTCCTTCTTCCTTGACCTTACGAACCGCCTCGGCCGAATCGAAAAAGGATTGAAAGGTGATGTTGGGCTGAGATCCCGCAAATTTCGTGCATTGCTCCAGTGCGACTGGGTGGGAAATCACGGTGTGGACGTCCTCCAGCGCGGTTCCGGGAAGTCCGATCAGACAATGTTGGATGCGCAGGATCTCTTCTCCGACGACGTGGAGGCGACTCTGGGCGACCAGATCGTACACCTGGTAGATGCTTCCGGCCAAGGCGTTTTCTGCAGGCAGCAGGGCCAGATCCACTTGCCCCTGTTCCAGCGCATGAATCGCATCGGCGAAGCCTGGAAATCCTACGGGCTCGATTTTTTCGGAAAAGTGCTTTCGGGCGGCCATCCAGGAGTAGGCCCCGCGGCCGCCTTGAAATGCGACTTTTCGAGTGCCCGTCAACGCAGGGTTCCGGCGCTCCTGAACCTTGCGCGACTGCGATTCGCGGGCGAATCCGATTAATTGGCGGAGGACGCTTTGAGCCAGGCGGGGGTCGAGATCTCGAAGCCGGGCCTTTTCGGCGATCCGCAGCAGCAGCTCCTGTTCCCTTTCCTGATCGAACAACGGCAGGGTGTCGTCCTCCTTTCGATTCAGGATTTCCTCGACGACCCTCATGCGTTCGGCCAGAAGCTCCAGCAGCGCGTCGTCCGTTTCATCGATTCGGGCTCGCAAATCCTTGAGCTGTTCCATCTTTGATTCTCCTGATCTGAAAATAAAAAAGCCCACTGACCCTGTGGAGGTCAGCGGGCGATTGCTCCCAACTGTCGCGCGCTTTAAGCAGCCCGACCGCCGGCGTCCCCACCTCCCTCCGGAGCGGGAAACGCGAAATACGGAAAGCGAAAGAAACGGTCGAATCGCTGCATGGCGTAACCTCGTTCTAAAGTAGCGGAATTCGGCCGCATCGGTCAAGCATCATTTCGCATCGAGGTTTCGGCGGCGGGCTTCCGGGACGCGGCCCTGTGCTCGCCGACCCGCTTTAACGAGTGTGAATTCCAAGGACCTTCAGCTTTCGATGCAAATGGGTTCGCTCCATGCCGATGGCGCGTGCCGTCTTTGAAACATTGCCGTCGTTTTCCAGCAGGTGCTTCAGAATGAAATCCCTTTCGAAGTCTTGGCGCGCCTTTCGCCACAGCGGTTCGGCGCCGTCGTTCGCTGAGAGGTCCCGGAGCATCGAGATGGGAAGGTGTCGCGCTCCGATGCGGGGCTCGGGAACCATGATCACGAGCCTTTCCACGATGTTTCGAAGTTCCCGGACGTTTCCCGGCCAGCGGTAGGAATTCATTTTTTCGAGGGCCTCCGGCGCTAGTTTCTTCGGTTTCTTTCCGTTGCGTTCGCAATAGTAGTTCAGGAAGTATTCGACCAGGTCCGGGATGTCTTCCTTGCGGTGTCTGAGGGGAGGGACTTCGAAGGGGATAACGTTGAGGCGAAAGAATAAGTCCTCCCTGAATCGTCCGGCCTCGATTTCCGCGTCCAGATTCTTGTTGGTGGCGGCGATGACGCGGACGTCGACTGAAACTGGTTCGCTGCTGCCGACCGGGTGGAAGCGCTGCTCCTCCAGAACGCGCAGCAACTTGGCCTGAGTCTTGAGACTCATATCCCCGACTTCATCGAGAAAGAGGGTCCCTTGGTCGCCTTGTTCAAATTTGCCTTTGCGCGCCTTGGTTGCGCCGGTGAAGGCTCCTATGACGTTGCCGAACAGTTCGCTCTCGATCAGATCCTCGGGGATGGCCGCGCAATTGACTTCCACAAACGCTCGGTCCTGACGCGAGCTTCTGAGGTGCAGCTGGCGGGCGACCAGCTCCTTTCCGGTCCCGTTTTCGCCGTAGATGAGAACGCGCCCTTCGGTGGGAGCGGCGTACTCGATCTGCTGGCGCAGAGCCTGCATGGGTACCGAATTGCCGATCATGGCGGTTTCCTGGCGTACAAAATCGCGCAGCCGCCGGTTTTCTTCTTCGAGTTTCTTTTGGCGCAGGGCGTGCTCGAGTACAAGCAGCACCTTTTCCAGGGAGAGAGGCTTTTCGATGAAGTCGAATGCTCCTAATTTGACCGCTTGAACGGCCGTTTCAATGGTTCCGTGCCCTGAAATCATGATGACGTACTGGGACGGTCGCACGCTGCGAACCTGTTTCAATACCTCGATTCCATCGATTCCGGGCAGCCAGACGTCCAGAAAAATCACATCAAAGCTGTGGCGGGAGACGGCCTTGATGCATTCTTCTCCGCTGGCGGCCGTTGCTGCCGTGTAGCCCTCGTCCTGCAGAATTCCCTGAAGGGAGATTCGGACGTTCTCTTCGTCGTCGACGATCAGCAGCTTGCAACGGGTCATTTTTCCAAGTCCACCGGCAGCTCGATTATAAACCGGGCGCCGCGCGGCGGATTCGATTCGGCGCGTACTGAGCCGTTCTGTTCGGAAACGATCTGGCGCACGATAGCCAAGCCAAGGCCCGTCCCTTTTCGCTTGGTGGAGAAGTAGGGGAGGAAAAGCTGCTCAAATTCCTCCGGATCAATTCCCGTCCCATTGTCTTCGATCGTTAAGGCGGCGGTCTTCCGAGAGGCATGGAGGCGGCCGGAGATGCGGATTCTCCGCGGCGATTCGACATCGGCGAGAGCGTCCAGGGAGTTGTCAATGAGGTTGACGAGCACCCGTTGCATCTGTTCCGGATCGACTTTGACCTCCTGCAGGGCGGGATCGAAGTGAGTCCTCACCTCAACCTGACCGAGAGCGCCGTCGTACCTTGCCAGCGTATTTTCGACCAGCTCCCGCAGGTCGACCGGACAGGGTCTGGAAATGGGCAGGCGAGCAAACCGCGAGAATTCTCCGACAAGGTTCTTCAGCAACTCCGATTCCACTCGGATAATCCGGGTCGATTCTTCCAGCATCTTCGCAAAATCCTGCCACTGCGGGTTTTCGCTCTGGGAAGAATTAGGGAAGAGACGCGAGAATCGTTTTTCAATGCGCTGGGCCGAAAGTTGAATCGGCGTGAGGGGATTCTTGATTTCGTGGGCCAATCGGCGGGCGACCTCCTGCCAGGCTGCAAACTTCTCGGCTCGGATCAGTTCGGTCAGATCGTCCAGTACAATGAGAAACTCCTCTCTTTCGCCTTCCAAGTCGATGGAGTTCAGGGTGGCCGTAGCAGCCACGTAGATCCGCTGTTCTCCTCGCTGCAGGATAACTTGTCGTCGATAGGTGCCGTAGAGGCGCGCCCGCTTTTCCAACTCTTGAAATTCGCGGTGCACCTCCGGGCTGACGACCCTTTCAATCGGCCGGTTCAACACGGCTTCACGGGTCGCCTGCAGCATGCGCAGCGCGGCCTCATTGGCCGTGCGGACCACCCCGTCTTGATCGATGGTGAGGACTCCTGTTGCGATATTCTGAAGTACCGTCTCAATGTAGCGCCGACGTTCATCGAGCTGGACATTGGTCTGGCGCAGCTCCTCGTTGGCTTTTTCCAGTTGGAGCCGATTCTGTCGAAGCTGCCCCGCCATCCGATTGAAGGCCTCGACCAGAACGCCCAATTCATCCATTGCCTCAACTTGCACACGATGATCGAGATTCCCTTGGCTCAGCTCCCGTGCGCCTTCAGCCAGGGCTTCCAACGGAATGGTCAGACGTCGCGCAATGTACCCGCCCAGCCAGACGAATCCGAAAACGACGGCAACAGTCGTCAGAGCCAGTATCGAAAAGTAGTTGATGCGCAGCGAGGCAAGCGTCCCTGTGAGCCCCCGATAGGTCTGATTTGCCTCGGCCACGGCAGCCGTGTGAAAGGCGACGCTCCGGGGTATCTCAAAGTAAAGAATCAATGCCGACGGCCTCCCCTCGCGCAGCATGGGCAGTCCGACATATCCTGCGTCGAGAAAGCCTTCTCCCCGATGCAGGCGCCTCTCCAGTCCGTAGACCTGTTCGCCGCTCAGAACCCGCTCCAAACCCTCCGGACCCGGCGCAATATCATCAGCCGCCTGGCCGGCAGCAGTAACCCGATCGGGTTCGATCAGCTGGAACCCCGTAAATCCGGCGTCTCTGACCGCGCGCTCCCAATCGCGCGGTACGGTTCCGTCAAATTCATCCGCCAACCCGCGCGCTCGCAGCAGAATCAATTCCTGCTGCTGCCGGTAGTACTGTTCGGAAATTGCATGGGACGACTCCAGAAGCTGTTCGGATGGGGCGCTAACCCATCGGGTGAGGTTCTGATTGATCAAGCCGAAAGCCAGAAAAAACATGATCAGCGCCGGAAACAGCGAGAAGATCGTAAATGTCAGAATCAGCTTCCCTTTGATCCGACCCCGTTCCTGCGCCGGATATTCGAACAGCAGCTTGATGAGGTTGCGGGCCAGCAAATAGGTCAGGGCCAGGACGATGATGAAGATCAGCGCCCAGATCAATGCCCACAAATTGAAGAACCAGACGAAATTCTCGTTGCCGACTGAAGAGGGGTTCAGGAAGATCACGCTGATCAGGAAGGCCAGCGCGAAAAGAAGGAAAAGCCCCGAGATCCAGTAAATTCTTCTACGCAATCGCTCCCGTTTCATCGTCCTCTCATTCGAATAGGCGGGCCTGCCGTGGGCGACGACCTGAAGTTTCCAGCCTGCATCGATTCGCCGAGCGTTCCTGATCCCTGCCGGAATTGCCAACGGCTTCAGATGTCGTATATTTTAACCCAATGCGCGGATCGCTGGCGTCAGGAGGAAGCGGAAGTCGTAATTCAAAATTCAAGCTTCATGGGCCCAGCTTCGAGCGCTGAGCACGAAGTTACGGAGAACTCATAACCGAAGAATGGGGATCGCAGAACCCAGAGCGACGACCCAGCACCTGTAACCTGAAACCATTCATTATGTTACGAATCGGAATCGACACCGGCGGAACTTTTACTGACTTTGTAGTATTCGACGGCGATCGGGTCTCGGCCTTCAAACTTCCGTCGACCCCGGATCAGCCGGAAAAGGCGGTATTGGACGGCCTATCCCGGATCGTCGGCGAACGTACCGACTTCTTGCTGCAGCACGGCTCGACGGTGGCAACCAACGCTCTCCTGGAGAGGAAGGGCGCACGCACGCTGCTGATCACGAACGAAGGCTTTGAGGACATTTTGGAGATCGGCCGCCAGAATCGACCCGGGCTTTACAGCCTGGAGGCTTCCCGTCCCGAGCCGCTGGTCTCTAGGAAATTTCGGGTCGGCGTGCGGGAGAGAACGCTTTGGGACGGCTCTCAGTTGGTGCGACTTGAGGAAAAGAGTCTGAGTTGGCTCAAGAACAAGGTGACCCAATTAAAGCCGGAATCGATCGCGGTCGTTCTGCTTTACAGTTATCTGGCGCCGGAAAACGAAAGGCGGATTGAAGCCGCCCTGCAGGACGAGCCGATTCCCGTTTCGCTTTCGCACAGAATCCTGCCGGAGTTCAGGGAATTCGAGCGCACGTCCACGACCGTCGTGAACGCCTATGTCCGCCCGATCATGGCGCGGTACTTGTCGGCGCTGCGCGGCGACGAGACGGTCCGGCGCGGGAGCTTCACCATAATGCAATCCAATGGCGGTTCCATCGCCTCTGAGACGGCCGAGTTGGAGCCGGTGCGGACGCTTTTTTCCGGACCTGCCGGGGGAGTGGTGGGCGCTTTTGACGTGGCCCGTCGCGCCGGCATCGACAAGATCATCACGCTGGATATGGGCGGGACTTCAACCGACGTTTGCCTGTGCGACGGCAGGATCGAGACCTCCCATGAATCGACGATCGATCATCAGCCGGTCGCCGTTCAAATGATCGGGATTCAGACTGTCGGCGCGGGCGGCGGCTCTATCGCCTGGGTTGACGACGGCGGGTTGTTGCGCGTGGGGCCCCGGAGCGCGGGTGCGGAGCCTGGGCCCGTCGCGCTGGGCAAGGGGGAAGAACCCACGGTCACCGACGCCCACCTGTACCTGAGCAGAATGGAGCCGGACTATTACCTTGGGGGAAAAATCAAGCTCGCGCCGGAAAGGATTCAACCGGCACTCGAACGTTTAGGGGACGAGTTGTCCCGAGCGGGCGGCGGCACCTGGGAACCCATTGAAATTGCCGAGGGGATTATTCGGATCGCAAACGCCCAGATCGAACGGGCGCTGCGCGTGATTTCACTGCAGAAGGGGCACGACACGCGGGATTTCACGCTGGTTTCTTTCGGAGGGGCCGGAGGTCTGCACGCTTGCAAACTGGCCGAACAGATGATGATTCCGCGCGTCCTCGTTCCGCTCAATCCGGGCACGCTTTCAGCTCAGGGGATTCTTCAGAGCGATGTCATCCAGGACGCTTCGCGTACGGTTTTGGGTTCGAGCCGGGACGCTGAGCTGGAATCCAGAGTGCGGGAAGCATTCGAGGCTCTGGAAGAATCGGTGGGCAGAGAAATGTCCCAGCAGGGATTTACGGCCGATCAGGTCGAGCTGAACAGGAGCGTCGATGTCCGATATTCGGGCCAATCCTACGAAATCAATACTCCATACAGCGAAGCCTATGCCGCCGCGTTTCACTCGCTTCACGAAAAATTATATGGATACTGCAACGAGAAGCTGCCTGTGGAAGTGGTCAACGTGCGGGTGCGCGGCCGCGCAGTGTATCCGCAGCAGGAATGGGTCAAACGCCCGTTGGAGGGGGAGGAGCCGCAACTGGGCGCCATGATTCAGGAGAAGCAGGTCATACTGGGAGGGCAGCCGCAGCCCGTACGGTTTTACCTGCGCAGCCAGTTGCGAGCGGGAAATCGAATTCCGGGCCCGGCCATCGTGCTGGAGTACGGGGGGACTACATACCTTCCCGTCGGCTTTCACGCCAGAGTCGACGAGTGGCTCAACCTGGCCCTGATGCCATCCGTAGCGTAGCGCTACAGCGCGGCGATGCTGCTGACCGGTCTCGCGGCCGAAGCCCCGACTCATTCGCTTTCGGGCAGCAGCCGGTACATCAGGATTCCCGCAGCCACAGAGAGGTTGAGGGATTCGACTTTCCCGAGCATGGGAAGGCGAAGGAGAAAGTCGCAGTGGCGGCGGACCAGAGGTCTGAGGCCGCGACTCTCGCCGCCTACGACGATGACCCATTGCAGCGACCGGTCCAACGGGCCGGCGTTCTCGCTCCCCCTCATATCCAGACCCACCGACCAGAATCCGGCGTCTTTCAGCTGCTCCAATGTACGGACCGTGTTCGACATCCGACCTGCTTTCAGATTGAGAGCCGCTCCGGCGCTGCTCTGCACCACCACAGGTGTGATCCCGGCGCTGTGCCGGGCGGGAAGCAGGACGCCTTCCACTCCGGCCGCTTCGGCGGTGCGGAGCAGGGCGCCCAGGTTTCGAGGATCTTCGACGCCATCGGCGATCAGCAGTCGAGTAGGGTTCGTCGTCAGGATCTCTTCCAGCGACATCAGGCTCGTCGGCGTCATTTCGGCCAGAACGTTCTGGTGACGGGCCCTCCCGCTCTTGCGATCCAAGGCCGGGAGCGGCTCAAATTGCACGGGGACGCGCAAGGAGCGAGCCTGGTCGATGATTTCCTGCAATCGGGCGCTCGATTTGCCGCGGGCGACCACGATCCGCTGGATCTTGGCCGGAGTCGTCTCCAGCGCTTGACGCACCGGGTGAATGCCGTAAAGAATCATCCCTCCCCACCTCTTCCGCCCGCTGGGATGCGAACCCTCGTCCGACGCAGCCCCGCGCACTCGAACGGATAGCCGCAACCGAGGCTGCGCTGCAGA
Source organism: uncultured Acidobacteriota bacterium (assembly GCA_964484155.1). Taxonomy (GTDB): domain Bacteria; phylum Acidobacteriota; class UBA6911; order RPQK01; family JAPXNP01; genus DATKAT01. Next base: position 32,036 of record CAZAEY010000014.1, on the reverse strand, counting down.
CCCTTCCCCAGGACGCCAGTATAGCAACGGGGCGGGGCGGCATCATGCGGCGCTCGCCTAGGCGGAGAATTTACCGGGATAAAATGGCCTGTAATGATCCGGCGTCGCGTCGCACTGCTGGCCTGCTCCCGCCATCGTCGGCATCGCTCCGACCCTGTACCTTAATTTCGACGTGGCAGTTTCCGCCGATGTAGACGGTCGTCCGCTGGAGTTGAATTAAATCGCGTTTAATGCCTGCAACATTCACATTTCCGGCAAATTAGCTCGGCTGGGCAGGCGTCGGTGCGTGCTGAAGCGCGCAACGGTTCCTGAATTGGTCTAAAATGCAGTTCTAGCGGGTCCCGACTGCTGGAATCGAAAGAGGATGGAGCTTTTCGACGAAGACCTTTCCGCGGATCCGGAGTGGCGGTAAGGGCGCTCCCGCGCGCCGAGGTTCATCCAATTGGCGAATCGGAGCGAAAAGGATTTGAATTTTGAATGGGAAAGTGATTACAATAATATGTCAGGCCGTTCATCCAGCCTGAAGCTTATGATGAGATTTGCGCGCATTGTCTCACTGGTCGCTCTTTTTTCCTTGGTTTTTTCGACAGTCGGATTGCGCCCCGGCTTCGCCGCCGACGGGAAAGGCCAGCTCAGCGGCTTGATCCTCGGGGAGTCGGGCCAACCTATTTCCGACGTGCTGGTCTCCATCCTTCATTTCTCATCCGATTCAGCCCTCCCGATCCTGACCCGCACCAATGAGAGCGGACGAATTCTGCTGCAAGACTTGGACAGCGGGACCTACCAGATTCTGGTCAGAAGCGCTGAATACAGGAGTCCGATCCACCGGCTGGTTGAGATCATTCCCGGGCGGACGGCCGTAGTGACGCTGATTCTTCAGCAGATGTTCGGCGCTGAGGGAGGACAGGAAGAACACCTCAGCATGAAGGCCCTGTTTCGATCTTCCGGAGACAAAAGGCTGGTGTTCCGGCAGTTTCCCGATCTAAGCGGGCCGGCAGAGGTCGAAGGCGCGGCCCCATTGTTCCAGGAAGGCGTGTTCCAGGTCTATTCCAACGCAGGCTTCGGAGGGGATTTTCTCGTTTTTCCAAATGACTCCTGGGCGGGAACCAGCACGAATTTCGCGGTTTCGGACACGCTCATCGGCGGCACGGACTACGTGTTTGCCGGACAACTCAGCTCCGGGCAAGACTCGTTGTGGCGATTTCGGAATTTTTTCAATTACGACTTCGGCAACCGCCACTCGATGCGCCTGATTTTCGGCTACGGCCAGATGAATTTTAATGAGCCCCCGCTGAGCGTGCTGAACGATCCGATCCGTTTGGGAGACACCCTCGATCTCGTTTCCTCTCCGGGCACCACTCGAATCTTCAGCCTCGGGCTGGAGGACCGGTATCGTTTGAACCCGGCCCTGTCGTTTAAGTGGGGGCTGGACCTGGATCAGATCCGGACCCGTGAGGCGAGCACCTTTATCAGTCCTCATGGCGAAATCGAGTTCAATCCGTTTCCAAGGAGCTCTTTTCGGCTGCTGGCCTCGTCCAAAAGGTCGACGGTGGGGAACACCCTGCATCTGCCGGGCGGGCAGAGCGTGAATCTGGCGAACTCCGTGTTCGTCTCTCGCGTCGGCGATCAGGTCAGCGTCGGCCAGTCGCGGCACTACCAGGGTTCTTTCACCCAGGACCTGGACCCCAACACCCAAGTAGAGGTGGCCTACTTTGAGAACCTGACGTACGGTGGAAGCATTCCAGTCCTTGCGGTTTTTGAGGTCGATTCGAGTAGAGATCTCCTTCATTTGGCCGACGAGCAGACGCATTCGAATGGGTATCGCGTATCAGTCCGCCGAACGTTGACCGAACATGTCGATGCGGAAGTGTCCTATGTGCGCGGCGGCGCTTTTGGATTGACGGAAGAGCGAAATGCGGATTTCCTGACGCGCGGAATGCTGGGAGCGCTGTTAGAGCGCCAGAGGTTTCACGCGTTTTCGACGCAGGTGGAAGCCTACGTTCCGGCTTCGGAAACGATGATTACGGCCTTGGTGAAGATCGTTCCGACGGGTCATCCTATTACCACGATCGACGCCTACTCAGACGTGTTGGAGACGCACAACAAGGGACTCAGCCTGTTTATCAGGCAGATGGTGCCGGTGCCGGTCGGGTTTCTTGGATTTCTGGGCTTGGACGCCGTGTTCCCAAATCGTCTGGAAGCCTTGCTTGACGTGCGGAATCTGCTGAACGATGACTTGGGAGCCGTTCAGACCTTCTCCGCCGGGCAGGTGGTTCTGGTTCGAAACCCCCGAACCATTCGGGGCGGAATCGCAGTTAAGTTTTAGCCGCTCATCCAAATCGTTGAATCAAAGATTCAATTTTTTGGACGCAGCGAGTCTGAACCCCCTCCTGGAGCTCTCCGTTCCACCTTTTTCTGTAAAATTTGAGCCAACATCCCTGTTTGGCATCGGAGTTGCTTTTAATTAATGTTTGGAGACAAAAGGGGAGGAATCGAGGTTGATGCGTTTTATCGCGGGCACCATAAAACTTCCGGTCCTCATTTTGTCCGCTTTGGCGGTCTATCTGGGGCTGTTGAACGTTGTGGACCGCGTTTACTGGGTGCAGCCGGACGATGGGATTCGCTGGGAGCAGGGCGATCAGGGCCTGAGCGTTGCATCGACGAGCTTCGTCGAATCCTCCAAGATCCGCCCGGGCGACCGCCTCCTGGACATTAACGGAATCTCGGTCGGCAACCTGAACGAGCACACGGAAGTGCTCGAGGCGTTGTCTCAGGGATTCGATCGGGCCGTCGTCGCCGACTATACGCTCCAGAGCGAGTCGGCCGGCGAACTGACCGTTCCAGTGCGGATTGAGCTGGCGTCGCAGTTTAGTGCTACCGATTATCCTCTGGCAGCCGTAGCCTTTACGTTCCTGCTGATCGGGCTGTTTATCTTCCTTCGAAGTTGGCCGTCCAAGGGTGCGCTTCATTTTTATTTTATCTGCCTGGTGGCCTTTGTCCTCCTGCTGTATCGTCACTCCGGCAGAGGCGACGGATTCGATATTGGCATCTATTCGATTTCCGCCGTCGCGTTTCTGTTGCTGCCGCCGCTCTTTCTCCATTTCTGCTGTTATTTCCCGGAGCGGATTCAGGGGCTGCCGAAAGGATGGTTTCCGAAAGCGGCCATCTACCTGCCTTCCCTATTTCTCGGCGTAATTCACGGATTGTGGCTATCGGGGGGATTGCGGCCCTGGGGACTGGCGCGCAGCCAGACTGTCGCACAGCGTCTGGATCAGTTTGAACTGTTCAGTTTCCTCGCCTACTTTATGCTGGCCGGCGTGATACTGGTGTACTCTTGGCGTCACAGCAAGTCGCACATTCAGCGAAAGCAGATGAAGTGGGTCAGCTATGGGACGTCCCTGGGCGTCGCCCCCTTTGCGATTCTGTACGGTGCGCCGTATCTGATGAATCTGCCAATCAGTTGGTGGATGGAGGCTTCGGTTCTGTCCCTGGGTCTGATCCCGGTGTCGTTCGCTTACGCCATCACGCGATACCGGCTGATGGATGTGGACCTGATTTTCAAACAGGGAGCCTCTTACATTATCGCCAGCTCGGCGCTGTTGGCTTTGTACGTCGGCGCGGCGCTCACGATGGCCCACACGATTCGCGGGTTTTCCACCGAGACCGGGTTCTTCGTTCTGGCTGCGACGGCTCTCCTGATCGCGTTCCTGTTTGCTCCGCTGCGCGGCGCGATCCAGGAACAGATCGACCGTTTTTTCTACAAGGAACAGTACGACTATCGACGATCGATCGCCAATTTCGGTCGCACGCTCACCACGGAGATTCAGTTGGACGTCCTGGCCGAAAAGGTTTGCGATCGCATCCAGAAGACCCTCAGCGTCGCTCCCGTGGCTCTGTACCTGCGCAAGGACGGCCAATCTTCGGAATATCGGCTATATACCGTGAAGGGGTTCCAGGATCGAAGTGCGAAGCATTCGATTCTGGTCCCTGAAAAGCACCTGTTAAAGAACCCGGATGGTTTGGAACTCTCCTCCAACGGCGCGGGCGGCCCAGAGATGGACGAACTTCGTCAGGAGTTGACAACCGACGGATTCACCTATTTGCACCCGTTGCGGGTCCGGGGGCGATTGATCGGACTGCTGGCGCTCGGAAAAGGCGTCGACGGCGAATTCCTCACCAGCGAGGACCTGCAGATGGTGTCAACGCTGTCCGATTACGCCGCAATCGCTATTGACAATTCGGTGCTTTACCAGTCGCTGGAGGCGAAGGCCGGAGAGCTGGCGCAATTGAAAGCTTACAGCGAAAACGTAATCGAGAGCATCACGATCGGCGTGGCCGTCATTTCGGTAGACGGCACAATTACGGTCTGGAATAGCTCGATGCGTCGCCTCAGCGGCAAGACCCCTGAAGAAACCATCGGGAAAAATGTCCTGGAGGTCCTGCCGGCGGATTTGCTTGATGCGATCGAAGGCATTGTCGACGGCCCCGACTGGTTCCTTCAGGAAAGCGCCCGCCTTTTTAAGACTCGCCTCTCCTTCAGCGACGCGGAGGATCGGTTGGTCGACGTCATCCTGACTCCCTTCATTCTGCGCCCGGACGTCTATACAGGCGCGCTGCTTCTGATCGACGACATTACGGACAAGGTTCGTCTTGAAGGACAATTGATCCAGGCGGAAAAGCTCAGTTCCATCGGATTGTTTGCAGCCGGTCTGGCCCATGAAGTCAATACTCCCTTGGCCGGAATCTCCAGTTACAGTCAGATGCTGCTGGAAGAAACCCCCAAAGACGATCCCCGCTATGAATTGCTGCAGAAGATTGAAAGGCAGAGTTTCAGAGCTTCCGAAATCATCAACAACCTCTTGAATTTCACGCGCTTCTCAGATTCGGATTTTGAAGAAGTCAATATCAATTCGCTCATGATCGACACCCTTTCGCTTCTGGATCATCAGTTTCGCAAGAACGAAGTTGAAGTGAAGGTGGATCTCGATCCATCCCTCCCCATGACCACAGGAAGCGGAGGCAAGCTGCAGCAAGTGTTCATGAATCTTTTCCTAAACGCCAAGGACGCGATGCCGAAAGGCGGGCGCCTGCAGATAAAGACTTACGCTCGGAATTCAGACTTGATGGTCGAGGTTTCGGATTCGGGCGTGGGCATCACCCGCAAGGACATCAAGAGAATCTACGATCCCTTTTTCACTACAAAGGGGGTTGGAAAGGGGACCGGTCTGGGCCTCTCCATCTCATACGGAATCATCCAGGAGCATGCAGGCAGAATTGAGGTGCAGAGCAATCCGGGCGAGGGCACTGTCTTCCGCCTGAGTCTACCCGTCAAGCGCGTCCAGTAGGGAATTGGGTTACAATGGAAGCACCCTCGACGGAATGAAGTAAAAATGCCTGTTTCCCCGACGATCCTGCTCGTTGACGACGAAGAGATCATGCGGGAAGTCATCTCGAAACTTCTCGAAAAGAACGGCTATCAAGTGCTGACGGCCACCTCCGGCGAGGAGGCGTTGGAACGAATGGACGAGGAAGTCGTCGATCTGGTGCTTCTGGATCTGATGCTGCCGGGAATGGGCGGACTGGCGGCTCTGGAGGAGATGGTTCAGCGCGACCCCGAGCTGTCCGTCGTCATGCTCACCGCGTTCGCATCCATCGAAAACGCCGTTCAGGCGACCCGCATGGGCGCCTTCGATTTCATCACCAAACCTTTCAAAAATGAAGAGCTTCTGCTGGTGGTGAAAAATGGGCTGAAGAAGAGAAGCCTGGAGATCGAGAATCGACGGCTGAAGAGATCGCTGAAGAAGCTCTACGCATTTGAGAACATCGTTGGCAAAAGCGACAGCATGCAGCGGGTCTTCGAACTGATTCGCCATGTGGGAAGCAGTCGAAGCACGGTGATGATCGTCGGAGAGAGCGGCACCGGAAAGGAATTGGTGGCAAAGGCCATCCACAACTGCAGCCCACGCTCCTCCGCTCCTTTCATTCCGGTCAACAGCGGAAGCATTCCAGCCGACCTTCTGGAAAGCGAATTATTCGGACACGTCAAGGGCGCCTTTACCGGTGCGACGGCGACCAAGAAGGGGCTATTTGAAATCGCAGAAGGCGGAACCGTTTTTCTAGACGAGATCGGGACCGTGCCTCCCCAAACCCAGGCCAAGCTGCTGCGCGTAATTCAGGAGCGGGAATTCCGTCGCGTCGGGGGACTGGAAAACATCAAGGTGGACCTGCGGATCATCGCAGCCACGAACATCGACTTGAAAGCCGCAGTCGAAAGGGCCGAATTTCGGGACGATCTCTATTATCGACTCAACGTCATCACCATCCCGCTGCCTCCTCTCAGGGATCGAAAAGACGACATTCCTCTGCTGACGGAGCATTTCATTCGCCGATACTGCGAGGAAAACGGTCGCGCTGAGTGCGCTATCGAGCAGGACGCGATGAGGCTGCTGATCGAATACGATTGGCCAGGCAACGTCCGGGAGCTGGAGAACGCCATTGAGCGAGCCGTCGTCTTGGCGCCGGAAAACGGCGGAATCACGCGGGATTTGCTTCCCAGGGATATTCTGGAAAGCCCCACGGCCGGCGCTGAGCGGTATTCGCTTCCGCAAAACGGCGCCTCCCTGAAGGATTTGATGCGGGATTTCGAACGCAATTTGATCGTGTCGGCCTTGAAACAGACCAACTGGAATCAGAAAAAGGCCGCAGACATCCTGCGCGTCAACGCCACCACGCTCAATGAAAAGTTGAAGCGTCTGGAAATCGACATTCCCTGACGGGCCCGGAGTGCGGGTCGATGCCGCAGGGGGGGCCCCGCCGCCTCTTTGATCCGCTCCTCTCTGCGATGCCCATGCGCCCCGCATCTCGCATGCCGGTCAGTCGACCTGCTCAGGCCATGCCGGCATTCGTCACTGGGGGCCTCGCGGTTGTTTCGCCCGGAATCTTTACAGTATGATAAGTGTTTTGGTGCTTTGATCTTTTTCAAGTGCCCGCAACGTCTAACCAAGTTGAGAACTCCTGAAAACATGGAGGAGAAAGCCTTGAAATGTGAATACGACTGGAGGGTGCGATTTTGCTACTAGGACTGGGCGGCCCGCTCTGGAGTTACTTTCAGCAGGGAGGTCCTTTGATGTGGCCCCTGCTGGCCTGTTCCTTGCTGGGCCTGATTTTCATCATCGAGCGCGCGCTGACATATTACCGGGTCAAAGGTGAAACGGCGGAGATCGTTTCCGAAGTCAGAGAATCCCTTCTGAATCACCAGTTGCGAAAGGCCATTGAGGTCTGTGACGGATACGACCATCCAGTTGCTGTGACTTTGAAATCCGGACTGTTGCGTTTCGGAAAGTCCAGCGAAGAGATCGAGAAGGCGATGGAGAGCGTTGCCTTGCACGAAGTCTCCAAGCTGGAAAAGAGCCTCTGGATATTGGGAACCGTCGGAAACATCGCGCCCCTGTTCGGCTTTCTCGGCACCGTCACCGGAATGATTGCCTCCTTTGAAGCGCTGGCTGAAGTGGGTCTGGGGAATCCGGAAGCCGTAGCGGGCGGAATTTCGGAGGCGCTGATCACGACTGCGACTGGGCTGATGATCGCCCTTCCGGTGCAGGCCGCTTACAATTACTTTTTGAATCGCGTCTCGCAGTTCGCTCTGGACATGGAGATCAGCTCTTCGGTGCTGCAGGAGACGTTTAAGGAGATTGAGACCGAAGGGGCTGAAATGGAGAGGGCGTGAAACTGCGAACTCAGTCCAGGAGACCGACTCCGACGGTGCCGACCGCTTCAATGGCCGACATCGCATTTCTGCTGATTATCTTTTTCATGCTGACGACGACCTTTTCGCCGGAACGCACGCAGGTGCGGCTTCCCGATTCGGTCATTCGAACCGACGTATCCGAAAGGGCCGCAATTGTGGCGATCACCGAAGACGGGTTGATCTCTTTCACCAGCGGAGAGGAGCCCGGCCGCCTTCTCTCGGGTACGGAGGAACTGGCATTGCTGACCCGTGAGATCATTGAATTGATCCCGGACAAGGAGTTCGTTTTGAAAGCCGATCGCGAGGCGCGCTACGAATACATCGACGGAGTTCTGGACGCGCTTCGCACCAACGGCGCCAAGCGGATCGGTATGTTGACAACTCCTCAGGGCGCAACGATTTTCGATTGAGACGAGAAACCACCAGATGAAGCATAGGAAACCGCGCCTGCAGCGATCCATAGAGATTCCGACCGCATCGATGGCCGACATCGCGTTTTTGCTGATCGTTTTCTTTATGCTGACCGCCGTATTCACGACCACTAAGGGACTTCGCGTGGAGTTCCCTGAGGATGATCCGACTCAACTGGACGTGCAACCAGAGGAGGCGATTCACATCAAAATAACTGGAGCGGATGAGTTCGTGGTGGATAAAGTGCCGATGACGATCGAAGAATTAGGCGGATACGTTCAGTCCAGGATGCAGCAAGTTCCCGACAAGCCGGTCATTATCCACACTCTTCCGGACGTCCCGTATCGCGTCATGATTGACGTCCTGGACCTGATGCAGCTGCTGGAGGTGCGCAATATCTCCATTCCCACGGAGACGGAGATCGAAAGATGGCGCGCTTTCGGCGTTTTTGAGTAGCCTGCGGTTCAGCCGGCTACGCCTGAGGGCACAGCGCAATGAAGAAACTATTGTTACCGATCGCCGTGTTACTTGCTGGCTCTGCAGCATCCGCACAGGGCGACTTCGCGAAGGGCATTTCGTTTTACAAGCAGGGACAGTACCAGAGAGCGATCGAGCAATTCGAACCGCTAGTGGAAGAGAATCCCGACTACGAAGCCGGATTCCGGGTTCTGGGAGACTGTTACTTGCAGCTGAAGCAAAATGCGAAAGCCGCTTCAGCCTTCCGAAAAGCCCTGGAACTGGACGGCGACCAATTCGTGTCTCACTATGGGCTGGCAGTGGCGCAATTCAATCAGGGCCAGTTCAGAGATGCGATCGCCGCCTTGATCAGAGCCGAGAGGCTTGCCAGGTCCCCCCGCGAGCAGTATCAACTGGCGCAATTGCGCGGATCGGCGTACTTCAATATCCAGGACTACCCTAAAGCCATCGAAGACCTTCAGAAAGCCGCTTCGATTCAGCGCGGCGATTTCAACGATATCCTGCAGCTCGGAATCTCGTACTATCGGACGGGAAATTATCAGGAGGCCCGGCGGCGACTGGAACAGGCGGCTTCGCTGGACCCTTCTTCCGGCGAGCCGACGCGGATCCTGGCGAGACTCAATTACCAGAACGCCTTGGAGGCGTTGGATAACAGGCAGTATGGGCAAGCTGCCCGCATCCTGCAGGAGCATGTCGACAAGAACCCCCGAGACGCGGACGCCTGGTTCAATCTGGGACTGGCGCTCCAATTTGCGGAGAACCTGGGCGAGGCTGAATCCGCCTTCTTGAAAGCCGTTCAGATCGACGCCCAGAACTGGGACGCCTGGAACCGTCTCGGTTTTATATATGAAAAAAGGCAGCAATACCCCCGAAGCCTGGAGCATTATCAGAAGGCGTTGGCGCTGCACTCCAGTCCGGCGATCCGGGAAAGCGTCGAAAGAGTCCAGGAGCGAATCCGAAGGCAGAGAGCGGGCCAGTAACAGGCGGCTGCCAGGAAAGAAGCGGGGAAGTCAATATGCGACAGTGCCCGGCACAGCGCCAGTTTAGAAATCGCAGCAGTCTGACGGAACAAGTCGCATTTCAGGCTTTACTGAGTCAGGTTATCGAGAGTTGGAGCCTGGAATTAAAGAAAGAAGACCCGCCTTCATTACCAGGCGGACAGCGCTGCTGACCATCGAAGACAGCACCCGGTACGCCATCGCCGGGGTTGCTGAAACCTCGATAAAGCGCGTATTTTCGCCGAGTTGACAGTTTTTCTTTCAACGTGTCAGTATGACCCCCCATGGGCGTTCTGGAGAGGATTCGCGAGAGAGCCGCGGCTGCGCCGCGGCGCATTGTATTTCCCGAAGGCGAAGACAGCCGGATTCTTTGCGCCGCGCAGATTCTCGGGGAGCGGCGCCTGGCGCAGCCGATCGTCCTGGGGAGCCCACAGGAAGTCCTTTCAGCGGCTAGGGGCTACGGTGTTGAGAAACCGGCATTTGAAGTGATCGATCCCGCGGATTCTCGGCTCCGGCGGGAGATTGCCGGCATCTACTACGACCGGACGCGGGCCAGGGGCATTACCGAGGAGGAAGCGCGCAACCGAGTCCGGGACCCTCTTTACTTTGGGGCTTTGATGGTTTCATCCCGGCGGGCGGATGGATTGGTGGCCGGCGCGGTTCGACCGACTGCGGAAACGGTGCGAGCCGGCATTTATTGCATCGGTCTGAAGGCGGGAGTCTCTGTCGTTTCCAGCTTCTTCATCATGGTTCTTCCGGATCCTCGTTGGGGGGAAGGCGGCGCACTGCTGTTCGCAGATTGCGCGGTCGTGCCCGATCCGAAAGCATCCCAGCTTGCGGAGATCGCTTTCTTGACGGCGGAAAACACTCGTCTTTACCTCGAAACCGAGCCGAAAGTGGCGCTGCTTTCGTTTTCGTCTCATGGAAGCGCCTCGCATCCATTCGTCAAGAAAGTGCAGGAGGCGACCCGCATGCTTCAGGCTCGGCATCCGGACTTGATCGTTGACGGCGAGCTGCAGGCGGACGCCGCCTTGGTTGCGGAGATCGCTCGCCGAAAGGCTCCGGAGGGTCGTCTGCAGGGGCGCGCCAATACACTGATCTTTCCCACACTGGAGGCGGGCAACATCGCCTACAAGCTTATCGAGAGGCTGGCCGGAGCGCAGGCTGTCGGACCGATTCTGCAGGGACTGGAAAGACCCCTGAACGACTTGAGCCGCGGCTGCTCGGTGGACGACATCGTCAATGTGGCCGCCATTACGGCATTGCAGGCAGCGGAAGGAAAAGCAGTTTATGTCCACGATTGAAATCATTCACGCAAGACAAATTCTGGATTCACGAGGAAACCCGACCATTGAAGCGGAAGTCGTCACCGCTTTCGGAACCATGGGGAGGGCGGCGGTCCCGTCCGGCGCCTCCACCGGCGAACACGAGGCTTTGGAACTGCGCGACGGAGACCGGAATCGGTACATGGGGAAGGGAGTCCGCAAGGCGATTGGAAACATTATCAACGTCATTTCTCCTGAATTGGAGGGAATGTCGATCATGGATCAGATCGCCATCGACGACAGGATGGTGGAGTTGGACGGCACCGAAAACAAAGGCAAGCTGGGAGCCAACGCCATGCTGGCGGTCTCGTTGGCTTGCGCCCGCGCGGGGGCGGCCACGCTGGAAGTGCCTCTGTACCAGTATCTGGGCGGCGTAAACGCCTGCGAGCTTCCGGTGCCGATGATGAACATCCTCAACGGCGGCGCCCATGCCGACAACAACGTGGATTTCCAGGAGTTCATGATCGCGCCTCACGCGGCCGAAAGCTTCTCGGAAGCGCTTCGAATCGGCGTCGAAGTCTTTCACTCCCTGAAAGCAGTCCTCAAGAAAAAGGGCTACAGCACTTCCGTGGGCGACGAAGGCGGATTCGCCCCCGATCTGAAATCGAATGAAGAAGCGGTGGAGGTCATCCTGGAGGCGGCAGAACGGGCCGGATATCGTTTCGGCAAGGACCTGATGCTGGCGCTGGACGTTGCAGCCGCCGAATTTCAGGAAGGCGATCAATACGTTTTTAAGAAGTCCACCGGGCAGAAGTTTTCCGCCGGCGAACTAGTAGAGCTTTATCAGAAATGGTGCAGCGACTATCCCATCTATTCGATCGAAGACGGTCTCGGTGAAAACGACTGGGACGGCTGGAAGGTCCTGACCGAAGCCTTGGGCGAACGGGTTCAGTTGGTTGGAGACGATTTGTTTGTGACCAACCCGTTGCGCCTTCAGCGGGGGATTGCGGAAGGCATCGGCAATGCCATCTTGATCAAACTCAACCAGATCGGGACGTTGACCGAGACCCTGAAAACGATAGAACTGGCCAGGAACAACGGATTTGCAAACGTCATTTCCCATCGGTCCGGAGAGACCGAGGACACCTTTATATCGGACCTGGCGGTTGCCACTCATGCCGGTCAGATAAAGACCGGGTCGGCCAGTCGCACCGACCGGGTGGCCAAGTACAACGAGTTGATTCGAATAGAGGAAAGTCTGGGGCCGTCGGCGCGCTATGCGCGTTTGAGAAACCTCTGAATGAAGAGGAATGGGATCTGAGCAAGCCTGCGCGCCCAAGCGCACATTCAAATCGGGCGCTGGCCGGGTTGGAATCGAAGTTCAGGGCCGACGGACAGCCGTGAGGAACAATCGGGAAAAGGAGCGCCTGTATCGGAACAGCGGGGAGGAAACCCAATGACTATCGCCTCTGCCGAGTCCGCAGCCCCGTATAAATCCGCCCTTCCTAATCCGCCCGGCCGCGGTCTGAGCGTCGTCATTCCAACCTACAACGGCTTCCATCTTCTGCAGGAATCGCTTGATTCCGTCATTGCGGGGGTAAACGGATATCGAGAGGAAACCGGCGCCGAGGCCGAGATTATCGTCGTCGACGACGGAAGCGAAGACGGGACCGCGGAGCGTCTGCCCGATGCGTTTCCCGGAGTGCGGGTGAAGAGGAGAAGCGTCAACGGAGGATTCGCCAGAGCCTGCAATTCGGGATTTGCCGAAGCCCGTTTCCCGCTGGTGGCTTTGCTGAACAATGACGTTCGCGTCCATCGCGACTACTTCATTTTTCACGCTCTGCATTTCAGCGATCCCCGGGTATTTGCCGTGACGGCCAAGGTGTTTGAGTGGGACCGGCCGATTTTCACCACGGGCGGTCGCTACGCAAGCTTCCGCAGAGGATTCTGGAGCGTCTACTACAACTACGATCGTCTGCCCGGAAAAGGGCAATCTTGGGTGGAATCCAGACGGCTCCTTTCCTTTTACGCGATCGGCGGATTTGCCACCTTCGATCGGGAAAAGCTGCTCGAACTGGGAGGATTCTTGGAACTTCTTTCCCCTTTCCACTGGGAGGACGTCGACCTCTCCTACCGAGGGTGGAAACGGGGCTGGGAAATTCGCTATGAACCGAGAAGCCTCGCCTACCACCGCACCAGCGCCACCATTAATCGATTTTATCGGTCTCGTTATGTGGAAAGCGTGTCGTTCCGGAATCGGCTGTTATTCCACTGGATCAATCTGCACAATCGCCTTTATCTGACTGAACACCTGTTCTGGCTGGCTCTTCTATTTCTGAGCCGCTTTGCGGCCTTGGATTTCGGGTTCTACCGCTCCCTGTTCGGCGCGCTGCGCCGTCTTCCGGAAGCGCTCAGACTCAGGAAGGCTGAAAAGAGCAGCGCCCGGAGAAGCGATGGGGAAGTAGCCGGAATCCTGAAGAATTTCTATCGTCTTGCGCCGATCGAAGTGTATCTGAGCAAGCGCGACGTCATGAAGCGACACAGCGAGTCCGGGCTCGGGCGGGCGGCAAACCAGTCGATCCGCTCATGAAAAGCCTTTCGGCCGCAGTCATTACGTTCAACGAGGAGTCCAAAATCGCTCGCGCGTTGGCCAGTCTCGTTCCAGTGGCCGACGAAATCGTGGTTGTCGACTCTTTCAGTCAGGATCGCACGGTTGAAATCTGCCGCGGATTCCCCACCCGAATCATTCAGCGGGAGTGGCCTGGTTATCGCGATCAGAAGCAGTTCGCCACCGACCAAACCTCTCATGAATGGGTCCTGAGCCTGGATGCCGACGAGGAGGTCAGCCCCCGGCTTCAAGAGGAGATCCGGAGGTGGAAGAAGCTGGATGCGGAGGCGGCGTTCGGGTATTGGATCCCGCGGATGACCCGATTCATGGGCCGATGGATCCGGCGGACCAGCTGGTATCCAGACTATCAGCTGCGATTGTTTCGCAAGGACAGCGGTCGTTGGGAAGGGGGGCGGGTTCACGAGTCTTTCCGCAGCAACCGGCCGACCGGACGCATGAGAGGACATCTGCTGCACTACACGTACTCGGATCTTTCGGAATACCTCCAGCAGTTGGATCGATTTTCCGAATTGGCGGCCCTGGACGCGTTCGAAGGCGGCCGGCGCGTTGGTTATCTAAAGCTGGCTCTTCATCCCCCGCTGGTTTTCTTTCGCAACTATTTCGTTCGACTGGGTTTTCTGGAAGGCGTGCCGGGATTTGCCGTTTCGGTCATGGCGGCTGTTTCGACGCTGTTCAAGCAGCTCAAACTATGGGAACTCCAGCGAAGGGCCGGCGCACGCGGAGAACGGTCCGCCCGATGAACCTGAAGCTCCTCTATGTGGACACTGAAAAGGTCTGGAGGGGCGGGCAGGAACAGCTTTTCTGGCTTATGCGCGGGATGCGATGGCGCGGGCACGAGGTCTGGCTAGCCTGTCCGCAAGCGGCTCCTCTTGCCGAAAGGGCAAGAGCGATTTCCATCCCAACCCTTCACTTTTCCCAGAAATCCGAATTCAGTCCATTCGCCTTCTATCGCCTGTTGCGGGTGATGTTCGGCAGGTCATTCGACGTGCTGCACTTCAACACCCCCAGAGCCATCCTTTGCGGATGTCTGGCGGGACGCATCTGCCGGGTCGGATCGATCGTATGTTCGCGCCGCGTGAACTTCCCGCTCAGGAGCCGCCTGAGTAGATTCAAGTACAACCTGCTATTAGACCGCGTCCTGACCGTCTCCGCCAGCATCCGCGAAACCCTGATCCAAGATGGGGTGCGCGAAGACCTCGTGGAACTCATCTACGAAGGAGTGGACCTGGACTGGCTGGACGGGTTGTCCACCCCTAACGCGGCTTCCGGGCTCGATCCGTCAGCGATCCATGTCGCAACCGTCGCGGCCTTGACTCCTGAAAAAGGACACGAAACCATTCTGGAGGCGGCGCGCCTGCTGAAGACCCGCTTTCCGAACGTGAAGTACCTGTTTGTCGGGGAAGGGCCGCTTCGAACGACTCTGGAAAGTCAGGCGCATGCGTTTCAGATCTCCGATCAAATTCATTTTCTGGGATTTCGTACCGACAGCGAAGCCTTGGTCAAACACTGCGAGATCTTCTGTCTCCCTTCACTTTCGGAGGGGTTGAGTTCGGCCATTCTGGCTGCCATGGCGGCTGGATTGCCGGTAATCGCAACCGACACCGGCGGCATTCCGGAACTGGTCGAAGACGGCTTCACGGGAATACTGGTTCCACCAAAATCCTCGGTTCCGTTGAGTCAAGCATTGGCGCGGCTCTTTGAGGATGAGAGGCTTCGGAGGCGGCTGGGGGAGGCAGGCAGGAAGCGAGTCGAAATGGAATTTACGCTTTCAAAGAAGCTCGATAGAACCGAGAATCTCTATCGCAGATTGCTTCAATCGCGCAAAATTCGATAGTATTCTGTACTTACGGCAGGCCGCGGGCCCGGCTGCGCATCGCTGGCACGGAACCGGGAGTTCTGAAAAACACGGCCGTTCGTTCAACGGCGTCCCTGCAGGAGAAACTTGTTATGAAGTTGTTTATAACCGGAGGGGCTGGATTCATCGGTTCGAATTTCATCAGCCACATCCTGAAAACGACAGAGTTTTCAGTGGTCAATTTCGATGCTCTGACCTATGCCGGAAATCCGGAAAACCTCGCCGAATTCGGTTCAAATCCGCGCTATTCATTTGTGCGCGGCGATATCTCCGATTCCGAGGCAGTGGGAGACGTCCTTTCGGCCGGATTTGACGCAGTTCTGAACTTTGCGGCTGAGACCCACGTCGATCGCAGCATCTTGAACGCCGCTGATTTTGTCAGAACCAACCTGGTGGGAACGCAAACGCTCCTTGACGCGGCTCGCCGCCACCGAATTCCCCGCTTCGTTCAGATTTCGACTGATGAAGTGTACGGGAGTCTGGGAGCGTCCGGGCGCTTCACTGAAACGAGTCAACTGGCTCCCAACAGCCCTTATTCGGCCAGCAAGGCGGGCGCCGACCTGCTGGTCAGAGCGGCTTACCGGACCCACAATCTTCCCGCCATCGTCACGCGGTGCAGCAACAATTACGGCCCCTTCCAGTTCCCGGAGAAGTTCGTCCCTCTGATGATCCTCAATGCGCTGGAGGGGAAGAAGCTGCCCGTATACGGCGACGGGCTCTACGTTCGAGATTGGATTCACGTGCAGGATCACTGCCGGGCGCTTGAGAGGGTGCTGCGGGATGGCCAGCCGGGGGAAGTCTACAACATCGGCGGAAGCGACGAATGGAAGAATCTGGACGTGGTTCGGCGAATTCTTCTGCTCACCGAACGGAGCGACGAGCTCATTCAATACGTTCAGGATCGCCCCGGTCACGACCGTCGATACGCCGTCGATTCCTCCAAGATCGA
This sequence comes from uncultured Acidobacteriota bacterium, assembly GCA_964484155.1. Taxonomy (GTDB): domain Bacteria; phylum Acidobacteriota; class UBA6911; order RPQK01; family JAPXNP01; genus DATKAT01. Next base: position 15,705 of record CAZAEY010000014.1, on the reverse strand, counting down.
ACGATCCCTCGGATGGAAGCCCCGAATTCCGTTCGAAGAAGGGCTTGAAGAAACCATTCGCTGGTATCGCAAGAACGAAGGATGGGTGCAGCGCGTGCGAAGCGGATCCTATTTGAAGTACTACGAGGAAATGTACGACAGGAGGGATCGCACCCTGTCCCGACTTTAAGATTGAGAATCGAGTCGAGAAGCTTGGCATGAAAGTTTTAATTACGGGCGGCCGGGGGATGCTGGGCCAGGCTCTGCAGGAGTGTTTTTCCACGCGGCATCAGGTGCTGGCGTTGGGAAAAGAAATGCTGGACGCAACCGATCTGGAGGCGGCCCGCAGGATCGTCACGGAATTCGAGCCGGCTTGGATTCTGCACGCGGCAGCCTTCACCCGCGTGGATGCCGCCGAATCGGAAACCTTCGAAGCTTATCGAGTCAATGCGCTGGGTTCCCGCAATATGGCGGCAGTCGCTCTGGACGGAGGCGCATCGATCGCATATTTTAGTACCGACTACGTCTTTGACGGCCGGGCGGATCGCCCCTACACGGAATGGGACTCCACCAATCCCATCAATCATTACGGCAGATCCAAGTTGGCGGGAGAAGAATTCGTCCGCCGCCTTTGCCCGCGCCATCTGATCATTCGGACCAGCTGGCTGTTCGGCCCGGGCGGCTCTAATTTCATCGAAAAAATCCTTTCGCTGGCAAAACGGCGAGATTCGTTAAATGTCGTCAACGATCAGCGGGGATCGCCCACATATACGCCCGATCTCGCTGAAACAACCATGCAACTGGTGGAGTCCGGGGCCCGCGGCATCTACCATTGCACCAACGGCCGATACTGCAGCTGGCATGAACTGGCGCAGGAGGTTTTCCGCCTGGCCGGCCTCCGGATTCCCGTTCATCCGACTACCAGCTCCGAATTCCAATCGGCGGCGCCTCGTCCGGCTTTTTCCGCGCTCGAGAATTTTTGCCTGAGGTTGGAAGGCCGCAACCCCCTCCGACCCTGGCCGGAAGCCGTGGCCGCTTACCTGGCGGAAATGCATGTCTGATCGTCATGTGGCCGCGAAGAATCGAAAGGCGTTTTACGATTATGAGATTCTTGACCGCTATGAGGCAGGGATTATGTTGACCGGTTCCGAAGTGAAGTCGGTTCGCGATCATCAGGTCAGCTTAAAGGACAGCTTTGCCAGGATCAGCGACGGCGAGGTGTGGCTGGAAAACTGCCACATCAGTCCGTATACGCACGCGAACCTGCAGAATCACGAACCGCGCCGAGTTCGGAAACTCCTGCTCAACCGGCGGGAGATCAACAAGCTTGTGGGCGAGACGATGAAAGGTGGCGTGACGCTGGTCCCCCTTCAAGTGTATTTTAAAAGGGGGAGGGTCAAGGTCGAAATCGCTTTAGCCAGAGGCAAAAAAGCTTACGACAAACGAGAAACGGCTCGTCGAAAGGTCGTTGATCGGGAGATCGAGTCCGAATTGAAGCGAAGGAGGTAAGATGCAGGTTCGTCTGGCTGAAGCCAAAGTGAGCGAAGTCGAATGCGACGCCCTGGTGGTCCCTGTCTTTGAAGACGAAATCCCGAATGGGGGCATTCTTAAAGAATTGGATGGACTACTGGGCGGATTGCTGACCGAGTTGAAGGAACGCGGGGAGTGGCCCACTGCGCCGGGAACCTTGAGCATTTTGCACCGGCCGCAGAACTTGCACGCATCCAGACTGATTTTGACGGGCTGCGGTCGGAAAGCCGAAGTGGACGGGTATACGATTCGGCTCGCCCTGACGAAGGCGCTGCACAAGATCAGAGGATTCCAACTGCGGCGCGTAGGCATTCGCAATCGACAAGAATTCGACCTGGAGGCCGTTGCCCAGGGGGCGGTGCTGGCCGCCTTTCAAGTCGATGGCTACAAGACCCGCGATCAATCCCGAAGCTATATCGAGCGGATCGACCTGATCGGCAGTCAAGCCGGCGACAGACAGAAGCTCGAGGGCGCGGTCGAAAAGGGTCGCATCCTGGGCGAAGCGACCAATCTGGCTCGGCTGCTGACGAACGAGCCCGGAAACAGCCTCAATCCCACAGAGCTGGCCCGGCGCGCGCGGGAAGTGGCAAAGGATTGCGGGCTGGAGGTTGAAGTTTTGGACGAGAAGGCGGCCGGAAAGCTCCAAATGAATGCTTTCCTGGCGGTGGCCAGAGGCAGCCAGGAGCCTCCCCAGTTCATTGTGATCCGGCATATGAAGGATCCGGATCGCAAAGCTCCTCCGGCGGTTTTGATCGGAAAGGGGGTGACGTTCGACAGCGGAGGCCTCTCTCTGAAGCCGCCTCAAGGAATGGAAGAGATGAAAACTGACAAAGCCGGCGCCTGCGCCGTGCTGGCGGCCATGCGAGCGATTGCGCTTCTGGAGGCGCCCAAAAACGTAGTCGGTTTGCTGCCCTGCGTGGAAAACTTGCCCGGCAGCCGCGCTCTCAAACCGGGCGACATCGTGCGCGCCATGAACGGTACGACCATCGAGGTGCTCAATACGGATGCCGAGGGGAGGCTGATCCTGGCGGATGCGATCGCCTACGCCCGCGAACATCTCGGCCCCGCCTTCCTGATCGATATCGCAACTCTGACGGGCGCCTGCGTGATAGCGCTGGGGCACCTTCGGGCCGGCCTGTTTAGCAACAGCGACCCATTGTGCGAAAGAGTGCTGCGGGCTTCCGAAAAGGCCGGGGAGAAGCTTTGGAGGCTTCCGCTGGACCGGGAGTATCGGAAAGAAATCGAAAGCGATATCGCCGACATTAAGAATGTGGGGCCCCGCTGGGGCGGCGCGATCACCGCTGCCAAGTTTCTGCAAGAATTTGTGGGCGATACCCCTTGGTGCCACCTCGATATCGCGGGAGTCGATCTGTTTCGGGACAACAATGACCTGAAGGGTCCCACTGGCTTCGGAGTACGCACGCTTGTGGAAGCGATTCTCTCCGAATCATCCGACTCGGTCTGAGAAACTCGCGCCCTCTAGCCCGCATATTCCATACGCCTTCTGCTGCGCCCATCTCCGACGCCTCGCTACGGAGGCGTATGAAATATGCGGGCTAAGGCGCCGGGGCGGATTGAACGGAAGGGGCTTCCCTGTCCGTCAAGTCCACATAGGCCGCCGTCAACGCAAGCGAAGAAAAAGGAAGAGTGAAAATGACCCCGATTCCCAGAAATAGAAATCCGAGAACGTTGACCAGCATCAGGATCAGGGTCAGGATGGTGAATCCGAAATAGTCCCGGGCCGCCATCGTTCGGCTGGATTCCATCGCCTGCCAGAAACTGCCTCGCTCATCGACCATAAAGTGAAACGTCGACTGGTACATCCCCAGGATTACCAGTCCGGGCACGATCAGGAATATCAGACCCAGGATCACCAGCGCTCCGATGATCCAGAAAGCCGCCAGCGCCGGAAGGAAAAAATAGAAGCCGTCAAAGAAATCCTTGACCTCCAACCGTCCGGTCTTGGCCTTTCGCAGCCCCGCCAGAGCCAGTCCGGCGAATACAGGTCCCGCCACGACGACGTGGGCGAACGCCAAAAAAACAGCGGCCAGAAGACCGATCAGGAGGTTGATCCCAATGTCCTCCACCATCCAGTCCCATGCCTGATTGAGCCAGCGCTGTATTTGGACCATCAGCAATTCACTTTCTAACTGAATTGAACGAGCCTGGAGCCCGGGAAGTTCCGTCCCGACAGGAAATGATCAGCAGCCTCCAGCCGATACAGCGGAAAGTGAAGGGTAGGACCGGCATCTTTGCCGGTCAGGCTGCTTCGAACGCCAGCTTCATGCCCCAGTCGATGGCCGCGTTCATGCTTCCGGGGTCCGCAACCCCGCGCCCTGCAATATCAAATGCCGTGCCATGGTCCGGGGAAGTGCGGACCAGCGGCAGTCCCAGGGTGACATTGGCAGCGGTATGGAAAGCGATCAGCTTGACGGGGATCAACCCTTGGTCATGATACATGGCGAAGAATCCGTCCATTTGGGGGTGAAGGCGGAATACTGTGTCTGCGGGAAAGGGACCTTGGAACGAGTCTTTGCCATACTGCGCTCGAAGGAGCTCCAATGCTGGAATGACGACCTCCGCCTCCTCACTCCCCAGAATGCCGGCTTCGGAGGCATGAGGATTCAATCCACAGACGGCGATTCGCGGGCGGGCGCACCCGATGCGCCGAAGCGCATGGTAAAACAGGTCCCCTTTCGCAAAGAGCAGGTCGACGGTCAACTGGCTGCACACAGTGCAGAGAGGAACGTGAGCGGTCGCCAGAACGACTCGGATCTGGTCCGAAAAAAAGGCCATGGCGGAATTGCAGTCCGGAAAGCCGGAGGCGATGAATTCCGTCTGTCCGGGGAATTCGAATCCAGCCAGCCGCAAAGCCTGCTTGCTGACGGGGGCGGTTACCAGGAGGCGCGAACCGTTCTGCCGACAATGCCCCAAGGCCTCTCGCAGTGAGGCGTAAGCCAGCCTCCCTGCATTCTTGTCCACAACGCCCCAGCGCGGGGGGAACGGGTAGTCTCCGAGATCGCGGATGGAGATCGAATCCCAGTCCAAGGAAAGGGTGCCCATTTCGGCAAGGGATCTCAGATAGGATTCCGAACCGAAAACAGTCGCGGCGAGGCCGGGGCGAGTGGAAAGTGACTTTAGCAGGACTTCGGGGCCGATTCCATGGGGGTCTCCCATGGTGAAAACTATCTGAAGCGGCAAAAAGCTCTACTCTTCCTCTCCCTGGTAGTAGCCGCGCGGATCACCGTCGTCGACGTCCTTCTCTTCGTTCTGCTTGTAGATGTACTTGATGACGTGCTTTGGCACGAGGACATTAGGCTCGACTTCCCGATTCACTTTGATGCAATTCTTGTCGTACCACTCGATGACGCCGAACAGTTCTTCCCCATCCAGCAGCGTGACCACCATCGGCGTCTTGTTGGCCATCTGCTTCAGGTAGTAGTACTCTTCAGCGCTCGTCTGCTCGGGCGGGACCCGCTTGCGAGGACCCTTGCCGAACTTGGATTGCTCCTGATCGCGGAGATCGGACAATGACGGACGAATCAGTTTTCTGTTCACCATAACGCAGTATTTCGCTTTCTTCCTTTAATCATTCAGTCAGTCTGATGACGATATTTACGTGATTTAAAAAAGCTGCAGGAGCCTTTTTAATGCAGTGCTCTCAGCCTAGCACCGATCCCCACGCTTTGACAAGCCGAAAACGGTACAATATTGGACGTGATGTTCAGAACGGTCCTCGCCCACGCGCTCCCCTTCCTCATCATCGCGACCGGCTTCGGATTCGCACTGGAATCTCAGGAAGACAGGCGGAGAAAACCGGTTCTGATCCGAGCCGATCAGACTGAGCAGGGATCGGCGGAGAAAGTTTACGAACACGACCCGGAAAAGGCAAAGGAAAATGTAAAGATCGGCGATTTTTATTTCCGCAGAGACAATCTCAAAGCCGCCGCCGATCGCTACCGCGAGGCGATACAGTACAACAAAGGCTGGAGCGAGCCTTATGAAAAATTGATCCGTGCCCTGGAAAAGGATTCGGAGTATGCGAAAGCCGTCGCGGTCTGCGAAGAGTTTCTCGAACATAACGCGGACTCTTCGCAGGCGCGCCATTTCGAGGCCGCCATCAAAAGGCTGAAGGAGAAGATCTCCGGTTAGCCCCTGAAGCTTGCGCCACTCGCCGCCTTCTGACCCGCCTGGCCGCATGGGCCGGAAAAACGCATGCTACGAGGAGCCGCAGCCTCCGCAATTTTTGCCGGCTTTCCCGGCTTCGAAATTCAGGCAGCACTTGAGGCGGCCGCACATCCCGGAAAGGCGACTGAGGTTCATGCCAAGACCCTGGGCCTTGACCGCCTTAACGCCCACCGATCTCAAATCCTTCAGGAAGAGCTTTGAGCAATTCTGCTCGCGGCCGCAGCAGCCCATCCCGCCAATCAGCTTAGCTTCATCACGAGCCCCGATCTGCTTCATTTCGATGCGAGTCCTGAGTTGACGCGCCAGATCCTTGACCAGTTCACGAAAATCGACTCGATGTTCGGCCGTAAAATAGAAGACGACCCGACTGCCGTCAAACACGCATTCGACCTGCGAAAGCTTCATTTTCAGCTTCCGCGCCTTGATGCGCTTTCGACAGAGTCGATGGGCGATATCTTCCTTCTCCCGTTTCTTTTCGTTGAGGAAAAGATCGCGTTCAGTGGCTTTGCGCAACGCCCTGTGGATTTTCTGTTCGGACAGGCTGTCGGCCCGGCGGCCGTCGGTGACGATACCGAGTTCGACCCCCCGATCCGTGGCCACCACGCAACGGTCGCCGACTCGGAGATCGAGGTCATTGGCGATGAACTCGCTCTTCTTGTTTTCCGCCGACAAGCGGACGGTTACAATTTCAAGCATTTCGAACCTCTTGCATGGAGCTCGCTAGCGATACCTTCTTCCGCGTCGCGTTCCCTTCGGCAGGGCGAGTCAGTTCCAGCCACATGGTCTCGAAGCAGAGCAGAGGATTCACGTTTTTCTGAACGTCCGTCTCGGCTCCGGAGAGCGTCTGCAGAAAATTCCGCAGCCAGAGAATCGACAATTCCGCCGCCAGCGCAACCAATTGCTCCATTCTATCCGAATTGACGACTCGCTCGGGAGTCTTGGCCAGCAGGTAGTACAGATCGCAGCCGATCAGCCTCAGCAGAAGAAGGGCCTCCAGTACGCCCTGCCGGGTCTTGAGCGGGGCGTCCCTTTCGGTGCGGCGGAACACGGTTTCAAATGTCGGCCGTTCCAGCCACGCTGCGAACATATCCAGCATCCGATCGCGCCGTTCGCGGGTCGGTTCGACTTCCAGGCTCAGCGCCTTTCCAATGCTTCCAAGGGAAAAGGCGGCGCGAAACTCCCGGTCCTCCAGATCGGCGCGTCCGCTCAAATAGGAAAGAATCTCCTCCCGATCGAGGGGCGCAAATCTAAACAACTGACATCGCGATCGAATGGTGGCCAGCAACTGTTCGGGGAAAGCGGTGATCAGGATGATTCGGCTCGTTTCCGGAGGCTCCTCCAGGGTTTTCAGAATCGAGTTCGCGGCCTCCTCGGTCAGCTTTTCGGCTTCGTCGATTAAAAAGAACCTCAGACGCCCTTCAAACGGTCGAAACTGAACCTCCTGGTTCATCTCCCTCATCAGATCGACTCGCAATGAACTCTTTTCGGTCTGAAAGATGCGGATGTCCGGGTGGTTTCCTGTCATGGCCTTCACGCAGGAAGTGCAGCGTCCGCAGATCTCCTGCTCGGAAGGGTTGCGACAGTTGGAATGAGCCGCCAGCAGCAGAGCCAGCGTCCGCTTTCCCACTCCGGACGGCCCGTGAAAGATCGAGGCCTGCGGAAAAGTGCGCCCGCTTAAAAGACGCAACTGTTCGCGATTCCCCACAAAATCTCCAAGCCTGCGCGTAGCGCGGACTGCTGCTCCAGCCGGTTCGTTCATCCGGATAAGATCCCATGCTGACGAAGCGCCGAGAGGATGCTCCGGGACACAACTTGCGGAGGTGCAGAGGCGTCTACGACGACGATTCGCCGGGGCTCCCGGGCGGCCAGCAACAGGTACCCTTCGCGCACCCTCCGGTGAAATTCAATCGATTCCGCTTCGAATCGGGCCATGGCGGTGGACTCTTCCTCCAGATTTCGCTGACGAGCCCTGCGCAGCCCTTCTTCCACGTCCAAATCCAGTACTACTGTCAAGTCCGGTGCGCGAATGCCCAGCAGCGAAGCCAGAGCATCGATTTTTTCCAGTCCGATTCCGCGGGCAAATCCCTGATATGCGAGCGTCGCGTCATGGTAACGGTCGCAAAGCACCAGCTTTCCTTCGCGCAAGGTCGGAAGGATGAATTCATTGAGATGCTGCACCCGATCCGCCAGATACAGAAGGACTTCGGCCACGGGAACTCTGGGCGCACCGTCCGTTTGCAGAAGGATCCGGCGAAGCTGTCTTCCCAGTTCGGTGCCCCCCGGCTCGCGCGTCGCCGCGAACGGGATCGACCTCTCCTCCAAAAACTCGCAAATCCGGTTCAGCTGAAAACTCTTGCCCGAACCCTCAACTCCCTCCAGCGTTACAAAAACGCCATCGGACAAAATGGACCTCCAAAAGGGCTATGGTAGCACGTCAAGTGTCCGTTCACTCGACTCCGAGGCTGTATACTGCCCGCATGGACTCGAGCATTCGAGACAATCTCCGACATCTGCTGGAGGACATTCAGGAAACGGCCCTTCAGGCGGGCCGTCCGCCGGATTCTGTTCGCATGTTGGCGATTTCCAAGACCTTTTCGCCTGAAGCGATTCGACAGGCTGTGGATGCGGGGCAGCTTCTCTTTGGAGAAAACCGAGTCCAGGAGGCGGAGCCGAAGATTCCTCTCTTTCGGAAGGATCCCGTGGAATGGCACCTGGTCGGACATCTGCAGTCGAACAAGGCGCGGCAGGCGGTGGAGCTGTTTGACGTGATTCAGTCGGTTGACAGCGAAAAGATCGCGCGCCGCATCGCCCGTTTTCGGCCGCACGAAAACGGGCGCCTCGGCGTCCTGATTCAAATCAACATTGGCGAGGAAGATCAGAAGTTCGGCGTCCAACCGGAGGAAGCGGCCCGCCTGGCGGAGACGATCGACGGTATCAAGAACCTGGAACTGCTGGGACTGATGGCCATCCCTCCTTTCACCGAAGACGCTGAGGAGTCGAGGCCCTACTTCAGACGGATGGCCCGTCTGATTGAAGAAATCAATCGAACCCGTTCAGCGCCGCTGCAAGAACTTTCGATGGGAATGAGCGCAGACTATCGGGTGGCGATTCAGGAAGGCGCCACAATGGTTCGCATTGGTACCGCACTGTTCGGTTCGCGGGAGGGCTGAAGGCGGTCCTCGCCCGCATCACGACCCATCAGGACTTTTACTACGGGCTGCTAAGGGAGGCCGCCATTGAATGGAATCCATCAAGTTTTTCACAAAAGACGACTGGATCTGTTTCCGGGTTAAACTCCAGCCCCGGGCTTCCGGATGCGGGGTCACCGGAGCTCAGGGAGACGCTGTAAAGATTCGAGTCACCGCACCCCCCGTCCAAAATCGTGCAAATCGGGAATTGGTGGATTTACTGGCACGGATTTTCGAGGTGCCGAAAAGTTCTGTCCGAGTTTTGTCAGGAGCCTCAGCAAGGCTGAAAACTGTTGGGATCTCAGGCATTTCCACGCAAGAAGCCCAAGATCTCCTCGCACCATATTTGGTATAATGAAGTGTGCGTGCGTACTATATATTGTGATCTGCGGATTTCGTTGGAGTCCCCAAATTGTCACATTCCAAAAATACAATGGCGCTCATTCGAATCGTTGAAACGGAACCGGATTTCAGGGAGGAAAGATGAAGAAGACTGCAAAACAGGAAAGTCCGTCAAGAGCGCTCAGGTTTTCACACCACTTCAGTCGGGCTGACGTGCATCCTTTTGACGATGTCGAATGGGAAACCCGGGTGGCAGAGATTAAGGACTGGAAAACGGGCAAGGTGGCGTTTCGACAGGACGATCTGGAGTTTCCTAAATTCTGGTCGCAGCGAGCGACGGACATCGTAGCCAGCAAATATTTTCGAGGGCAGATCGGAACGCCTCAGCGTGAGCGAAGCGTCAAGCAGATGATCGGGAGGATCTCCGACACGATCACCGGTTGGGGAAAGAAGATGAAGTATTTTGCGTCGCCGGAGGACGCCAAGGCCTTCAATTATGATCTGACGCATCTGCTGCTGCATCAGGCGGCGGCATTCAATTCGCCGGTGCAGTTTAACGTTGGGATTAAGAAGAAGCCGCAGTGTTCGGCCTGTTTTATCAATTCCGTAACCGATTCCATGGATTCGATCATGCAGCTGGCTCGGACCGAGGCTCTAATCTTCAAGGGTGGCTCCGGTTCGGGAATCAATCTCTCCAGGATTCGTTCTTCCATGGAACCGTTGTCGGTGGGTGGAATCGCTTCGGGGCCGGTATCGTTTATGCGGGGGCTGGACAGCTTCGCGGGAGCCATCAAGTCGGGCGGAGCCACGCGACGGGCCGCGAAAATGGTGATCCTGAACGCCGATCATCCCGACATCAAAGAGTTTATCTGGTGCAAAGCGAAAGAAGAGAAGAAGGCCCACGAATTGATCGCCCTCGGATACGACGACGCCATTGACGGCGAAGCCTACCAGACCGTTCAGTTCCAGAACGCCAACAACAGCGTGGCTGCAACCGATGATTTCATGGAAGCGGTGGTGAAGGACCGCGAGTGGAAGACCCGAAAGGTGACCTCCAATGAGCTGGCTCAGACTTACTCGGCGCGAGAGCTGATGCAGTGGATTTCAGAAGCGACCTGGCAGTGCGGGGATCCGGGGCTGCAGTTTTACTCGACGATCAATGATTGGCACACCTGTCCCAACAGCGGCCCCATCAACGCCTGCAACCCCTGTTCGGAATACGTCTTTCTGGACAATTCCGCCTGCAATCTGGCTTCACTGAATCTGATGAAGTTCGTCGACGACAAGGCCGCCTTCCAAGTCGAGGCGTTCCGGAAAGCGGTCTCTGTCATGATCGCCGCGCAGGAGATCATCGTCGACAATTCCAGTTATCCGACGCCGGAAATCACGCGAATCAGTCACGAGTACCGGACGCTGGGGCTCGGCTATGCAAACCTAGGCGCCCTGCTGATGGCCCGTGGGCTTTCATATGACAGCGATCGTGGACGGAACCTGGCCGCCGCCATCACCGCGCTGATGACCGGGGAGGCGTACCGCGCCAGCGCATCGATCGCGGAGGCGAAAGGACCCTTTGAAGGATTCGAGCAGAACCGGTTGCCCATGATGCGGGTGATGCATAAGCACCGCGACGCTTTGTCGCAGATTGACTCTGCTCTCGTCCCGATGGATCTGCTGCACGCCGCCATGGAAGCTTGGGATCAGGCGATTTTGGAGGGCGGAAAGCACGGATATCGAAACGCCCAGGTCACCCTTCTGGCGCCGACCGGAACCATAGCATTCATGATGGATTGCGACACAACGGGCATCGAGCCTGAGTTCTCGCTCGTCAAGTTCAAAAAGCTGGTCGGCGGAGGTACGTTGAAGATCGTCAACAACACGATCCCGCTGGCCTTGAAAAGGCTCGGCTACACCGAAGAGCAGATCGAAAAGATCCGAGTGCACATCGAGGAAAGGGAGACCATCGAAGGCGCACCCGGACTGAAGGAAGAACATCTTTCCGTTTTCGACTGCGCCGACCGCTCCTCAAACGGAGCCCGCTCCATCCATCACATGGGGCACATTAAAATGTGCGGGGCCGTTCAGCCGTTTCTTTCCGGAGCGATTTCCAAAACTGTCAATCTGCCCAGCGAAGCGAGCGTGGAAGACATTTTCGACGCTTACGTGCAGGCTTGGAAGGTCGGAATGAAATCGGTCTCCATTTACCGGGACGGCTGCAAGGCGGTCCAACCCCTTTCAAACAAAGATTACAAGACGGCCTCAGGCGTGCCGACCCCGCATCATCGCAACATGCCGAAAGACCATCCGGCTATGCAGCACGAGTTCCGGATCCGGGGCTTCAAGGGCTTTCTGACCATGGGGACGTATCCGGACGACAACGAGCTCGGCGAGATCTTCGTCAACTTCGCCAAACAGGGTTCGACGTTGCAAGGGATGGCCATGGCATGGGCGATCGCCATTTCCATGGGCCTGCAGCGGGGCGTTCCGCTGGAAGACTACGTCCGAATGTTCGCCCATATGAGCTTTGAGCCGGCCGGTTTCACGGATAATCCGCAGATTCCATTTGCCACCTCGATTCCCGACTATGTGGTTCGTTACCTGGCTTCAAAGTACCTGAGCGTAGAGGCTCAGGAGGCCTTGGGAATTCACAACGTGAAGCCGAATGGCTCCCTCCAGGACGGAGTGCAGGTGAAGTTTTCCGAATCGACTCAGAAGGGTGAAAACGGGCAGGCGGTCCGCAGGCTGGTTTCCGAAGCGAATCGGGCGGAATCTCCAACCTGTCTGACCTGCGGCAACTTGATGCAGCGAAACGGAAACTGCTACGTCTGCACGGTGTGCGGAAGCACGTCCGGCTGCAGTTAGTCGGGAGATGCGGCGTATAATCGTCCGTGCGGCCTGAAAGACGCTGAATTCGAAGTTCAACGGTCTGAGTTCTCCAGGCAACCCGCCGGCCCTTGGGCTTGAACTGTCCCGTTGATTCGCCAGCGCTCCTTGGCCCTGCCGGTTGGAAATGGAACCATTCGGATCAGAAGGCGAAGAACGGATTCCTGAATTCCTTGGAAACTCCGAAGCTAAAACCGGAATTGGGGTCGGTGCTGCGGAGTCCGATCAGTGCGCCCGCATCCCAGCGCATACCGGCGCCTTCGATCTGCACTCCCACTCGAACGACGGCAGATTCCTCCGTGCCGATGCCGCCCGGGCCCGCTCGTCCAAAAAGCTCTCCCGCCAGATGAATCTGCGGATGAACGGGAACGAAGAGACCGAGCCCGTATGCAAAAAGATCGTCCTGCGCGCCCCCCTCCACCGGATCCCCCAGAATCAATAGACCGAAATTCCCCACCAGCCTTGCATCCCCCAGGCTCTTTTCGACAAGCAGCGAGTTGAGGAAGCTCATCTCGTCAGTTCCGATGCCTTTCTTGTTGGAGGCGTTCGGCAATTGCGTCGCGAATCGAGCGCCCAGCGCAGGCCAGCCGTTCCGCTCCGGAAGAAGCCGGACTTTGGTCGCAACGACCAGATCCCCGAAATCACGGGTCGAATTGCCGTCAAAACTCAAGTTGTCGCTGTTGGGTGCTGGGAATCGACGGTCGATGCTCAGAAAGTTATGCGCGACGCCTGCCATCTGGACTTCCACGATCTCGCCCAAACCCATGCGCAGTTTGGCCACGCCCAACCGGGTCAGGTCCCCCTCCAGCCCCGACAGGCGAAAGACCGTCCCCTGAAGGAATTCCACGCCCACTTCAGCGCGAATGTAGCCCTTGCGGACGGTTTCGACCGGTTCGATCTCAAGAGGGCGGACTTGACCGGACGCGAGCGAGTGGAAGTTCAAGGCCAGAATCAGGCTTACCAATATCCGGAACATAGTCGGGCAGTGTAGTGCGCGGAAAGGTTGCGAGTCAATCCAGGGCTGCCGGATTCCACGGAAAGAACCGTTTACGGCGGCGCATCCGACCTCTTTACCCGTGCGCCTGTCCCTTCAGTCAGCGTGTTGTACCGATTGGTCGACAGGTTTTCAAAACGCTCGACTCTGCGGCTCGGACCCGGCCATGCGACCTCCAGCCACTCGATCCCGCCAGCCTTTCCAATTCCCAGGACTTCTCGAAGATCGTGGGAGGAAAGGTAACTTCCGCCGCTGTTCTTGCGGCGTGTCTGAATTTTCCCGTTTACGCTCCAGCGCAGTTCGGCGCCGACGCCGTCTCGATTGGCCTCGACTCCTTGCAGTCGAACGCCCACCCAATTGTTGTCGGCGCCGGCCTCGTTCTTGAGCAGAAGCGGAGGGTCTCCATTGTTGACCACAAAGACATCCAGGCGTCCGTTATTGTTGTAGTCGCCGACCGTCATTCCGCGGGCATTAAACGTCTTCTGAAAGATCGGTCCGGCGCGATCGCTGATGTTTCGAAGGAGCTGTCCGTCGTTTTGAAACAGCAGCAGCGGTTCATAGTAAGTGACGTGGCGGACGTAGCTTTCAATGGTGTCGTCGGGGTGGCCGTTGGCCAGAAACAGGTCGATTGTCCCGTCATTGTCGAAGTCGAAGAACTTCAATCCCCAGCCGCTCAAGTAATAAGTCGCCTCAGCGATGTTGTGCTCGGCGGCGACGTCGCTGAATGATTCGTCTCCGTTGTTTCGGTACAGCGAATAGGTCTGCCGATCGACGTTTGCCACAAAAAGATCGTCCCAGCCGTCTCCGTCAAAATCGGCGGCGTCCACGCCCATTCCCGAGCGAACTTCGCCGTCCAGGCCGAAAGCCACAGCGGCAAACAGTCCAACTTCTTCCCACTGGCCGTTTCCTCGATTCATGAAAAGAAAGTTCTGCACTGTGTCGTTGGCGACAAACAGATCCATTCGACCGTTCCGATTGACGTCGGCAGCAACCACGCCAAGGGCTTTCCCCATCACGCTCCCGATTTCGGAATCGCCACCTACTTCGGTGAAAGTGCCGTCTCCGTTATTCCGAAACAGATAGCTCCGGGTGGGGCGAAAGACGCGGGGAATGCAATAGTAACTCTGCCCCAGAGGGTTCATCCCGCAGGAAATATGCTGATCGGCGGCGAATACGACGAAGCTGCAGACGAACAGGTCGAGGCGGCCGTCATTGTCGAAATCAAACCAGACGGCGCTGGTCGTCCATCCTTCGATCATTACCCCCGCCTCCTCAGTCACGTCTGTGAAAGTTCCGTCGCCATTGTTGCGGTAGAGGATGGTCCTGCCGTACGAGGTGACGAACAGGTCGGGGTAGCCGCTGCCGGTGTAATCGCCGGTCGCCACCCCCATGCCGAATGTGCCTCCAGCGACTCCCGCCTCCAGCGTGACGTCGGTGAAGGTGCCGTCTCCATTATTCCGGTAAAGTGCGTTGCGCAGCGGTTCTTCAGGAGTATAAAAATCGCTGGGTCCGCTGTTGACCATATACAGATCCATCCAGCCATTCTGGTTGTAGTCCAGGAAGGCTGCGCCGGGACCCATTGTTTCAGGCAGATATCGCTGGTCCGACATGGCGTTTTCATGAACCCAATGAATTCCGCTTTCCGAAGGGGGAATCTCTCGAAAAAGCGGTTGCTGGCTGGGGCCAGCCGAAAGGGATAGCAGCCCGACCAGAAGCATCCAAGCCGTTGCCGTCACCACGAGTGGAGAATTCGAATTCATAGGGCGGCCGGAACTTCCATGTGGGGCGTTTGAGTCGTACGGAGCAGTGGACGCGCTTGCATTAATCCAAGAATCAATATAGCAGAGGCTGAGGCATCGGCGACAAGGCGTTCCCAGGCCCGTGCAGGTGTTCGGCTTTTGTAGGCGGGCTCGGACGCCGGATTTTACGCCCTTCGGTCAGGATATGATAAAACCCTTCAGATGCCGCTGCTGGTCGCCTGCGCATTAAAAAAGGAAGTGAAGGCGCTGCGGTCGAGATTGGGCGACCGGCACCGCTATGCGGTGACAGGGCTCGGAACGGATCCAACTTCCCGTAATCTGGACAAAGCTCTCTGCGACCTTCGTCCCCACGTAGTGCTGTTTACCGGCATGGCGGGTCAATTGCGCGAGTCGGTGCAGCTCTCTCAAATCTGCTTTCCGCGGCGCTGGCGGATGGAAAGCGGAATTGAATTCGAAATACCGGAGGAGATGACGGCCTACCTGGCTGAAAAGGGGTGGGACATCTGCGGGACGGGATTGACAGTGCAGGCTCCTGTCGTCAAGAAGGAGGCTCGCGATCGATTGTTTCAAGAGACCGGGGCCGAGATCTGCGACATGGAGAGCGCTGCCGCCATGATGGTGTGCGCGGCGCATAGCATTCCCTGCGTCGCTCCGAAAATCGTTTCGGACACGGCAGACTCCGGGATGCTGGCCTTTTACCGGCGGTTTGACGAAAACATGCTGCGCTTGACCGAATTTCTGGGCCCGCTGGCATCCGATCTGGAAGGATTTCCCGGAGGATCCTGAGAAGCTGCGTGCTGCGTGCTGCGTGCTGCGTGCTGCGTGCTGCGTGCTGCGTGCTGCG
>CAZAEY010000013.1:0-43145 GCA_964484155.1 uncultured Acidobacteriota bacterium | reverse complement strand
GGAAGGCGGCCGCACCGTCGGAGCCGGCACCATTACCGAGATCTACGAGTAGGAGTCGCGAAGATCCAAGGGTTCGCACAGCAGACCTAGAGCTGGACTCTTTATGCAGGCCAGTAGCTCAACTGGCAGAGCGCCGGTCTCCAAAACCGGGGGTTGGGGGTTCGAGTCCCTCCTGGCCTGCCAGATTTGCACGGGCGGATGTAAGCAATGCTTCAAAAGGTAAAAGAGGCTCCCCGGAAAGCGGTCGTTTTTTACGGCGACGTGAAGTCGGAGCTGAAAAAAGTCACTTGGCCTGGGAAAAAAGAGGTATGGGCCACGACCATCGTGGTTCTTGTGACCGTTTTCTTTTTCGGAGTGTATCTGTTCCTCGTGGACCTCGTGCTGCAGTATGCCGTCAATTGGGTGTATTCGGTTTTCTTGTAAAGGAGCGGGAAGATTAGCGAAGAGAAATCCGGAACGGATTCCGGCAAGAAATGGTACATCATCCACACCTATTCGGGCTACGAAAGGAAAGTGGCCGAGGGGTTGATGAATAGGGTGCAGGTCTTCGGCTTGCAGGAGAAGATCGGCCAGATTCTGATCCCGACCGAGGACGTCGTGGAGATGAAGGGCGGGAAAAAGGTGGTGACTTCCAAGCTATTCTTTCCCGGGTACATTCTCGTCGAGATGGAGTTGAATGACGACACGTGGCACCTGGTGCGCAACACTCCGAAGGTCAGTGGGTTTGTCAGCCAGGGAAGCAAGCCGACGCCCCTGACCGAAGAAGAGGTCAACGAAGTCGTACACCGCGTTTCCAGCGGTGCGGAGAAGCCGAAACCGAAATTTTCTTTTGAGAAGGGCGAGTCGGTCAAGATTATTGACGGCCCGTTCTCAAATTTCACAGGCGAGGTGGAAGACGTCAATCTGGAGCGAAGCACTCTGAAAGTGATGGTAACCATCTTCGGTCGAGCCACGCCAGTGGAACTGGAGTTCGTACAGGTCGAAAAGCTGTAGCGCGACCAGAGTCGTCTTTGGCCGGGCCTCCGAAAAGGGCTGCGCATACGCAGCTCCGACGCCGGGATTTCGGGGTCTTCCATTTTCGGGTGAGTCCGAAGCGTTCGGTCCGGCCGAATGAATGAAAATGTCGATCGCCCGCAGGCGCCGTCGAGCGCCGGGGCGGAATTCAGCGTCTAAAAAGGTCAAATTCAATGGCAAAGAAAATAATTGGCATGATCAAGTTGCAGATTCCCGCCGGCAAGGCGACCCCGGCCCCTCCTGTAGGGCCGGCCCTGGGCCAGCACGGAGTCAACATCATGGACTTCTGCAAAGCGTATAACGCCAAGACTCAGGGGCAGGAGGGCTTGATCATACCGGTCGTCATCACGGTTTTTCAGGATCGGAGCTATTCGTTCATTACAAAGACGCCTCCGGCCGCCGTTCTGCTGAAGCGCGCCGCTGGAATCGCTAAAGGCTCGGCCGTTCCTAACAAGGATAAGGTGGCGTCCGTCACGATGCAGCAGGTTGAGGAAATAGCGAGGACAAAGATGCCGGACCTGAACGCCGGAGATCTGGAGGCCGCCAAGCAAATCGTTTTAGGAACGGCGCGCAGCATGGGCGTCGAGGTGAAGGGATAGGGACTGTTATGGCAGGTAAGAAATTCGAGCAGGCGAGAGATCGCGTGGAGCGCAGGGAGTACGGACTGGACGAAGCCGTCGCCCTGATGAAGGAAGTCAAGTTTGCGGGATTCGACGAGACGGCGGAAATCGCCTTGAATCTGGGGGTCAATCCCAAGCACGCCGATCAGATGGTTCGAGGAACGGTCGTTCTCCCGAACGGACTGGGAAAAACCATCCGAGTCTGCGTCATCGCGTCCGGCGAAAAGGTCAAGGAAGCGGAAGAAGCCGGAGCGGAATTTTCCGGCGGTGAGGATATTGTTGAAAAAATTCAAGGCGGCTGGATCGACTTTGACGCCGTGGTTGCTACTCCGGATATGATGAAGTCGGTTGGGAAGTTGGGACGCGTCCTGGGACCGCGAGGATTGATGCCCAATCCCAAGGCTGGATCGGTCACCTTCGACGTGGCGCGGGCCGTCAGTGACATCAAGGCCGGTAAAGTCGAGTTCCGGGTCGACAAGAATGGCGTGATCCACGCTCCCTTCGGCAAGACTTCGTTCGAAACGGAACAGTTGATAGAAAATGCCCGGAGTCTGATTGAAGCGGTGCTCCGCGCCAAGCCGGCGTCTGCAAAAGGGCGTTTCCTGCGCGCGGGCGCCGTGTCGTCCACCATGGGGCCCGGCATCAAAATCGACGTAAACCAGATAGGCGCTAAATCGTTATGAAAAGGGCAGAAAAGGAAAAAGTCGTCGAGCTTCTTAAAGGGGCGTTTCAGGGAAGCGAAACCGTTATTCTGGTAGATTTCAAGGGGATCAACGTACCCGACATCACCGAGTTGCGCTCGCGAATCCGTGAAACGGGGAGTTCCTATCAGGTGGTTAAGAACACCTTGGCCCTGCGGGCCGCTCAGGATACTCCGATCGCCGAGGTGCAAGCGCATTTTATCGGACCGACTGCAATCGCCTACACCTCTGGCAACGTCGTTGCACTGGCGAAAGTGTTGAAGGAGTTTCTGAAGACCAACCCGAACATGAGTCTGAAGGCGGCTGTAATGGAGGGCCAGCCCATTTCGGTACAGGATGTCGAAGCGCTGGCCGACATGCCTTCCAAGGAAGAGCTGCTGTCGAAGCTGCTCTACCTTCTGCAAGCGCCGCTGGCCCGGCTAGCCGGCGCGGTGCAGTCGCCGTTGAGAAACCTGGCTTCCATCTTGAAACAATTGGAAGAAAAACAGAAGTGAGCAGATTCTTTTCAAGGAGTGAAAGAAATGGCAATTAGTCGTGAAGAAGTGCTGCAGTGGATTGAAAATGCCTCGATGATCGAGATCAACGGGCTGGTGAAGGATCTTGAGGAGAAGTTTGGAATCACCGCCGCTGTTGCGGCGCCGGCCGGCTTCGCGGGCGGTGCGGCCGCAGGCCCCGCGGCGGCGGAGGAAGAGCAAACCGAATTTGACGTCATCCTGACCAGTTTCGGTGAAAAGAAAATCGAAGTCATCAAGGCAGTTCGCGAGGTCACCAGCCTGGGTTTGAAGGAGGCCAAAGACGTCGTCGAAGGAGCCCCCAAGCCCATCAAGGAAGGCATCACCAAGGAAGAGGCCGAAGAGATCAAAAAGAAGTTCGAAGCGGCCGGGGCCAGCGTCGAGATCAAGTGACGGGCGCGATGAAAAGGGCACTTGTACTCGTTGAAATCGTGTGCTAGTCTTGATTCAGCGTGGCGGGTTAATCATTTCCTTTTGTAAATCAGAAAGGAGAAGGGGCGTAGTGTCCCTTTTCTTTTTTTTCGCAACTGGTTAGACGCTTTCGCCCTCAGAGAGAGCCGATTTTTCATGCTGGAGACCCGGATCGGAACCCTCATTCTGTCTGCTGGAACCCGTCCCCACAGCACGAACAGATGCAGGCCGATCGCGGCTCGGTGCTTAGTTTGCCAGAACCCAAAGTTTAATTAAGGGAGCGACCGCGCATGTCTGAATTCGTCAAAAACGTATACAGGGAAAGAGTTGACTTCGCGAAAATCAAGTCCATTTTCCCAATTCCCGATCTGCTGGAAGTGCAGAAGCTCTCGTACGAACGGTTTCTTCAGCTCGACACGCCTCCGGCCGAACGCGACGACGTGGGGCTGCAGGCCGTTTTTCGATCGGTTTTCCCAATTACCGATTTCCGGGACACCTGCTCCCTCGAATTCGTCGAATACGGGATCGGCGCTCCGAAGTACACCATTGACGAATGCCGTGAAAGGGGAATGACCTATTCGGTTCCCTTGAAGGTCACGATTCGCCTCGTGGTATGGGAAAAGGATCCGGACAGCGAAGAGAAAACGATTCGGGACATCAAGGAGCAGGAGGTTTATTTCGGCGACATCCCGGTGATGACCGACAATGGACTCTTCATCGTCAATGGTACGGAGCGCGTCATCGTGAGCCAGTTGCACCGGTCTCCCGGGGTATTCTTCGAAAGCAGCAACCAGAAGAATCATTTCCTCGGGAAGATCATTCCTTACCGTGGGTCCTGGATTGAATTCGAGTACGATATCAAGAAGAATCTGCTCTACGTCCGCATTGATCGCAAAAGGAAGTTTCTGGCCACTATCTTCCTTCGGGCGCTGGGAATGAGTTCCGACGGGGACGTTCTGCGCCACTTTTATCGCACGTCGACAATCCGAATCGCCCGCAAGAAGCTGTACTGGAAACTGGACGAATCGATTGTAGGGCGCAAGATCAACCGGGACGTTCCGGATCCCTCCAAGAAAGGCCAGACATTGCTGGCGGCCGGCCGTAAGTTCACGAACTTGGCGTTTGCGCAACTCAAGAAGAGCAAAGTTGAAGAGATCGAAATCGGAATCGAGGATCTGGAAGGCGCATTTTCGGCGAACGACGTGGTCCTTACGGAATCCGGAGAGATTCTCGTGGAGGCCAATGCCGAGATCTCCAGCAGCACCGTCAACGATTTCGTTGAAGCGGGAATTTCCGAGTTCGAAGTCTTCTTTCCTGAACAGGACGTGATCGGTACCACGCTTTCGGCCACCATCAAGAAAGATGCGGTCAAGGCCACCAACGAAGCCCTGATCGAAATCTACAGGAAGCAGCGGCCGGGCGATCCCCCTACGCTTGAGACTGCCACGGCTTTGTTCCATGGAATGTTTTTCGATCCCAGAAAATACGATTTTTCCAGAGTGGGGCGGCTCAAGTTCAATATCAAGATGGGGCTCGATACGCCGCTGGATCAGCGAACTCTGACTCCGGAGGATTTCCAGTACGTCATTTCGTATCTGTTGAAACTCCAGAGCAACATTGGCTCGGCTGACGACATCGACCATCTCGGGAATCGGCGGGTGCGGGCCGTCGGAGAACTGCTTGAGAATCAGTTTCGAATCGGCCTTGTGCGGATGGAGCGGGCGATCAAGGAAAAGATGTCGGTGCATCAGGAAATCGCCACCGCCATGCCTCACGATTTGATCAACGCTAAACCGGTGATGGCTTCGATTCGCGAATTCTTCGGCAGCAGTCAGCTTTCCCAGTTTATGGACCAGACCAACCCCCTGTCCGAGATCACTCACAAACGAAGGCTTTCGGCGTTGGGCCCGGGCGGCCTGAGCCGCGAGCGCGCGGGGTTTGAAGTGCGTGACGTCCATCCGTCCCATTACGGAAGAATTTGCCCGATCGAAACGCCGGAAGGACCCAACATCGGACTCATTTCATCTCTGAGTTGCTATGCACGAATCGACGAGTTCGGATTCATCGAGTCGCCTTACCGCAAGGTGGAGGACGGCAAGATCGTCGATTACGTTCGAGTCGTCAATCCTGGCGGTACGAGTCTGAAGGAAGGTCAGATCTGCATTCAAGAGGAAGTGGAGGCCGCCAATAAGCGCTTGAAAGGCAAGAAGGCGCCTGCGGTTTTCGAACCGCACGCGTTCTATCTGACGGCTTGGGAAGGCGATAAGCATTACATCGCACAGGCCAACGTCGAGATCGACGACAAGAATCGGATCGTGCGGGAACGGATCAGCGCACGACACGAAGGAAATTTCGTCTTCGTGGAGAAAGAGAAGATCGAATACGTCGACGTCAGCCCGAAACAGTTGGTCAGCGTCGCAGCCAGCATGATCCCGTTTCTGGAAAATGACGACGCAAATCGCGCGCTGATGGGTTCGAACATGCAGAGGCAGGCGGTGCCGCTGGTTCGATCGGAGGCGCCGCTGGTGGGCACCGGGATGGAATACATCGCGGCCCGCGACTCGGGCGCCGTCGTGTTGTCCCGTCGGGATGGAGTGGTTGAAAGCGTGGACTCCGAGAGGATCATCGTCAGAGTCTCGTCCGACAACGGCGATCAGGAGAAAGACGTCGGCGTCGATATCTACAAGTTGGTCAAGTTCGAGCGCTCCAACCAGAACACCTGTCTGACCCAGAAGCCCCTCGTCGGCAAAGGCGACAGCGTCATCAGAGGCCAAGTTCTGGCTGACGGACCGTGCACTGAGAAGGGCGAGTTGGCCCTGGGCAAGAACATCCTTGGGGCGTTTATGCCCTGGCGCGGATACAACTACGAAGACGCGATCCTGATCAGTGAAAAGCTGGTCAAGGACGACTCCTACACTTCCATTCACATTGAAGAGCTCGAAATCGAAGCCCGGGACACCAAGCTCGGACCGGAGGAGATCACTCGGGACATCCCCAACGTAAGCGAAGGAATCCTCGCGGATCTGGATGAAAGCGGGATCATTCGAATCGGCGCCAATGTCAAGCCCGGGTCCATCATTATTGGAAAGGTCACCCCGAAAGGCGAAACCCAGCTGACCCCCGAAGAAAAGCTCCTGCGAGCCATCTTTGGCGAGAAGGCGGGAGAGGTCAAGGACGCGTCTCTGTATGCTCCGCCGGGAATCGAAGGCACTGTCGTAAGCGTGAAGGTGTTTACGCGCAGAGGGGTTGACAAGGATGAACGCACGCTCCAGATCGAGCGCGACGAGATCGATAAACTGGAGAAGGACCTGCGCGACGAGATCCGCATTATTCGCGAGGAAGGCAGCGTACGGCTGTTGAATCTTCTGACTGATGCCAAGGCGGCCGCGGCCGTGACGGATGAGGATGGAAAGGCGCTGGCAAAAAAAGGCGGCAATCTGACTCGAAAGGCGCTGGAGAAGCTCTCGTTCAGCCGCCTTCTTCAGGTTCGCGTCTCCGATAAGGAAATCATGGAGGCATTGGAGACCCTGAAGGAGAAGACATCTCAACAGATCGAAAACCTTCAGCAAGGGCACGAGGAGCGCGTCGAGCGGATTGAAAAAGGGGATGAACTCCCTCCCGGCGTCATCAAGATGGTCAAAGTCTATGTGGCCATGAAGAGAAAGATCGCCGTCGGCGACAAGATGGCGGGAAGGCACGGGAACAAGGGCGTTATCGCCCGAATCCTTCCGGAAGAGGATATGCCGTATCTACCGGACGGAACGCCGACCGAACTGGTCCTGAACCCTTTAGGGGTTCCGTCGCGCATGAATCTTGGACAAGTCCTCGAGACGCACCTAGGATGGGCCGCAAAAGTGCTGGGCGTCCATTTCTCGACGCCCGTTTTTGACGGCGCCACGGAGGATGAAGTCAAACTGCAGTTAAGCAAAGCCAAACTCCCTCAGGGAGGCAAGTCGATCCTTTACGACGGGCTCTCGGGCGAGAGGTTCGATCAAGAGGTTACCGTTGGGTACATTTACATGAACAAGCTCAGCCATATGGTCGACGATAAGATCCACGCCCGATCCATCGGCCCGTACAGCTTGATCACTCAACAGCCGTTGGGCGGCAAGGCCCAGTTCGGCGGCCAGCGGTTTGGAGAGATGGAGGTCTGGGCGCTGGAAGCATATGGCGCCGCAAACGTGTTGCAGGAGCTTTTAACAGCCAAATCAGACGATGTGCAGGGACGAGCCAAGATCTATGAAGCGATCGTCAAGGGCGAATCGACCTACAGTCCGGGAATCCCGGAATCGTTCAACGTTCTGATCCGAGAGCTGCAGTCTCTATCTCTGGACGTCGAGCTGATGGAAAAGCCCAAAAAGAAGTTGCGTCCCCGCTCGGACCTTCTCGAACAGGCTGAAGCCGCGTTGAGCGGAGCCGCCGAAGTAGCGGAGGGGTAGTTCGTCTGCACATGCGGTGAGTGCGTTTTCCGATTTCATAGTTTTTCAATGGCGCTCCATGGAGGTCAGATACCTTGAGAATGTTTCGCGATCAATTCGATAAGAGTCAGCTCCTGAAAAATTTCGAAGCCATCCGAATCGGACTGGCTTCGCCTGAAAAGATCCGGTCCTGGTCCAGCGGAGAGGTCACCAAGCCGGAGACCATCAATTACCGGACTTTCAAGCCGGAGCGGGACGGATTGTTCTGCGCTCGGATTTTCGGCCCCGTTACCGATTGGGAATGCCTGTGCGGCAAGTACAAACGAATGAAGCATCGAGGGGTGATCTGCGACAAGTGCGGCGTCGAGGTGACTCTTTCCAAGGTGCGCCGAGAACGGCTGGGACACATCGAACTGGCCAGCTCCTGCTCGCACGTCTGGTTTTTCAAAGGCCTTCCCAGCCGAATCGGTCACCTGCTGGATCTCTCCCTTCGAGATCTGGAGCGCATCCTTTACTTTGAGGCATACGTCGTGGTGGATCCCGGGGAGGCTCCGCTGAAGCAGAAGGAACTTCTGACGGAGGAGAAGTTTCGGGCGCTGCAGGGCGAATATCCGGGTCAGTTCGAAGCCGGCATGGGCGCTGAAGCCATCAAGGAACTGCTGCGGCGGGTCGACATCGAAGCGCTGGCCGTCGATCTTCGCCACAAGATGAAAAACGAGACCTCGCAGCTGAAGCGGCTCAAGTTCGCCAAGCGGCTGCGCGTGGTCGATGCCTTTCGAAAGTCCGGAAACAAGCCGGAATGGATGATCATGGACGTTGTCCCCGTCATTCCTCCCGAACTGCGTCCGCTGGTTCCCCTGGACGGAGGCCGATTCGCCACTTCGGATCTGAATGATCTTTATCGCCGCGTCATCAACCGGAACAACCGCCTCAAAAAGCTTGTCGAGCTGCGAGCGCCGGAAGTCATTATCAGGAATGAGAAACGCATGCTTCAGGAAGCGGTGGACGCGCTCTTCGATAACGGCCGGCGCGGCCGCGTGCTCAGAGGCGTCAAGAATCGTCCCTTGAAGTCGCTTTCCGATTCCCTGAAGGGGAAGCAGGGGCGATTTCGACAGAATTTGCTGGGCAAGCGCGTCGACTATTCGGGCCGCTCCGTCATCGTCGTAGGACCCGAGCTGCGGCTGCACCAGTGCGGACTGCCCAAAATCATGGCCCTGGAATTGTTCAAGCCGTTTATCTATCACCGGCTGGAGAAGGAAGGGCATGCGACAACCATCAAAGGGGCCAAGGAGCTGGTCGAGGATCAGGTCGAGGTCGTTTGGGACATTCTCGATGACGTCATCAAACAGCATCCTGTGCTGTTGAACCGTGCGCCCACTCTGCACCGGCTCGGAATTCAGGCATTTGAACCGGTGCTGGTCGAGGGCAAAGCCATCAAGATCCACCCATTGGTTTGCACCGCATACAATGCCGATTTCGATGGCGACCAGATGGCCGTGCATATTCCGCTGTCTCAGGAATCGCAGATTGAATCCTCGATTCTGATGCTTTCGGCCCACAACATCCTTTCTCCGGCAAACGGACAACCCGTCGCCGTGCCCACTCAGGACATCGTGCTGGGCTGCTACTACCTGACGAATTCCAAGCAAAATGCGAGGGGAACGGGTCGGACGTTTGCCGACATGAAGGAGATCTATCACGCCCTGCAGGCCGGAGAAATCGAACTGCTCAGCCCCATTCGCTTCCGTTACAGCGGGCCCCTGATCGATTTGACAGTTCAGTACGACACCCAGGACGTGCTGCATGCAGAAGTGCAGGAGGTGCAGAATCGTTATCTGGAGACCACGGTCGGTCGAACGATTTTTAATGACCGCCTTCCGGACAAGATGCCGTTCGTCAATGGATTGCTCAAGAAGAAGGGGCTCCAGCAACTCGTCAACTACTGTTACCTGAGCTTCGGTCCGGAAGAGACCGTCCAGATGCTGGACGAACTGAAGAGTCTCGGGTTTTACTATGCCACTCGGGCCGGATTTACCGTCGGCATCGACGATCTGATCATTCCGGAAAACAAGGAAACGCTGGTCGAGCGGGCTCGCGAAGAGGTCATTCGGGTCGAGCAGCAGTATCGAGACGGAGCCATCACCAACGGAGAACGCTACAACAAAGTCGTCGCCATCTGGTCCGATGTGACCGAAAAGGTCGCAGACGAAATGTTCGAAAGCATGTCGACGGCGCACGCCAGTGGCGAAGAGTTCAACTCCATCTTCACAATGGCCGACTCAGGAGCCCGGGGCAGCAAACAGCAGATGCGACAACTGGCCGGGATGCGCGGCTTGATGGCCAAGCCTTCCGGGGAAATCATCGAGACCCCGATTACGGCCAACTTCAGAGAGGGTTTGACGGTGCTGCAGTACTTCATCTCCACGCACGGCGCCCGAAAAGGACTCGCCGACACCGCCCTCAAGACGGCCGATTCCGGGTATCTGACCCGCCGTCTGGTGGATGTGGCGCAAGACGTCATCATTTCCGAAGAAGACTGCAAGACCCTGGACGGAATCGAAATGTACGCCTTGGTGGAAGGCGGCGAGATCATCGAGAATCTGCGGGATCGCATCATTGGCAGAGTGGCCCTGGAAAAGGTGATCGATCCGTTCACCGGGTCGACCCTGGTGGATTTCAGTCACGAGATCGATGAGGATGCAGCGGCGTCCATTCAGGCCGCCGGCATCGAAAAGGTCGTCATTCGCTCCGTATTGACATGCAAGTCGAAGAGGGGACTGTGCAGGAAATGCTATGGCCGAAACCTTGCTTCCGGCGTTATGGTCGAAATGGGCGAGGCTGTGGGAGTGCTTGCGGCTCAGTCGATCGGAGAACCGGGCACCCAGTTGACGATGAGAACGTTTCACATTGGCGGAACAGCGACTCGAATTGAGGAGGAGTCGACGATCCTGTCCAAGAACGCAGGCGTCGTTAAGCACCTCAGCTTGCAGACGGTGACCGACAAGGACGGCGCTCTGGTGGTCATGAACCGCAATGGCAGTCTGGTGATTTTGGACAAGAAAGGGCGTGAAAAAGAACGCTATTCGGTTGTCTATGGCGCTCGCCTCATGGTCAAGGATGGACAGGACATCGAACCGGGGCAGAAGATTTTGGAATGGGATCCCTACACTTTCTCCATCCTGACCGAGTTCGGCGGGAGAGTCTCTTTTAAGGATATCGTCGAAGGCCTGACCATGAAGGAAGAGGTGGATGAAGTGACGGGTCTGGCCCGAAAGGTCATTACCGACTCCCCTGATGAGAAACGTCAGCCTCAGCTTCTAGTCAAGGACGCGGACGGCAAGACGCTGAAAGTGTATTTGGTTCCTTCCAGGGCTCACCTGATGGTCGATGCCGGAGACAACGTCTTTCCGGGCGACACGCTGGCCAAGATTCCAAGGGAAACGACGAAGACCAAAGACATAACGGGCGGACTCCCCCGGGTGGTCGAGCTTTTCGAAGCTCGCAAGCCGAAAGAAACTGCAGTGATCACTGAAATCGACGGCGTCGTGCGTTTCGGCGGGCTCAGTCGCGGGCAGCGTAAGATCGTTGTGGAAGCCGACGACGCAGAAACCCGCGCCGAATACCTCCTGCCTCGAGGAGTCCACGTCAACGTTCAGGAAGGCGAACGGGTCAAGGCAGGAGACGCCCTGATGGACGGCCCCCGAAATCCGCACGACATTCTGCGGGTTCTTGGCGAAAAAGAGTTGCAGAGATATCTGGTGAACGAAATTCAGGAAGTTTATCGGTTGCAGGGAGTCAACATCAATGACAAGCACATCGAAGTCATCGTTCGCCAGATGATGCGCTGGGTCAAGATTGAAGATGTCGGGGACACGGAATTTCTGTTGGAAGAACAGGTCGACCGGTTCCGATTCTCAGAGGAAAACGAGCGGGTTGAGAAGGAAGGCGGCCGTCCGGCCACGGGCCGGCCCCTGCTCCTCGGGATCACCAAGGCCTCCCTGAGCACCGATTCCTTTATTTCGGCCGCTTCCTTCCAGGAAACGACCCGAGTCCTGACGGAAGCCGCTATCAGCGGAAAAATCGATTACCTGCGCGGATTGAAAGAAAACGTCATTATGGGTCGCCTGATCCCTGCAGGCACGGGAATGGAATACTATCGAAACAACGAAGTCGCCAATCCCTACCAGCCGGAAGAAGAGGATCTGGAGGAGCTGATCGAACCGCTGACTCAAGAAGCCGCCGTGCCGGTCGAGTAGCCTTCGGTATAATGTCCGCCTTATGGGTCTTGCCGATATGACGGTCGAGGAGCGGCTGCAGCTCCTTGAAAAAGGAACGGCGGAGGTCATCAGCCGGGAAGAGCTCCAGACCAGGCTGGAACAGTCCCACGCGACAGGCCGGCCCCTGACCGTTAAAGTCGGATTCGACCCAACCGCCCCCGACCTGCACCTGGGCCATACCGTCGTCCTGCGGAAAATGAAGCATTTTCAGGATCTCGGCCACCGAGTCGTGTTCCTCATCGGCGATTTCACCGGGCGAATCGGCGATCCGTCCGGAAGGAACAAGACCCGCCCCCCCTTGACCGTGAAAGAGGTCGAAGCCAACGCCGAAACCTACAAGAAGCAGGTGTTTAAGATTCTCGATCCGGAAAAGACGGTGATTGACTTCAACAGCCGCTGGCTGGGAAAGCTCTCTTCGGAAGAGTGGATTCGCCTGTGCGCAAAGTACACCGTCGCCAGAATGCTGGAGCGGGACGACTTCTCCCGGCGCCTGGCCGCTCAACAACCGATCTCTGTCCATGAGTTCCTCTATCCCCTTGCACAGGCCTACGACTCCGTGTTCCTGAAGGCGGACGTCGAAATGGGCGGAACTGACCAGAAGGTCAATCTGCTTGTCGGCCGCGACATCCAGCGCGAATATGGCCAGGACCCTCAGGTGCTCATCATGATGCCGCTGCTGGAGGGGCTCGACGGAGTGGAGAAGATGAGCAAGTCTCTGGGCAACTACGTCGGAATCGATGAAGAGCCACAGGAGATCTACGGAAAGATTATGTCCATCAGCGACGAACTGATGTGGCGCTACTATGAGCTCCTGACCGATTTGACCCAGGAGGAGATCCGAAATCTGCGCGCGGACGTGGAACAGGAACGGGAACATCCGATGCGGGTGAAAGGCCAACTCGCATTCCAGATCGTGTGCGATTTTCATTCAAAAGAGGCGGCCCGGCGATCCGAGCGGCATTTCAACCGGGTTTTTCAAGAAGGACGGCATCCGGAGGACATGCCAGAGTTTGAATTCGAAACCGGAAACGGTCCGCTTCCACTGGCCGACGTCATGCTGCAGACCCGATTCGCTCCCTCCAAATCGGAGGCCAGACGATTGATCCAGCAAGGAGCCGTGTCGATCGATCAAGATCGGGTCAGCGATCCCATGACCGTTCTGTCAGCTCAAGAAACGCCGACTTTCGTTCTGCGCGTCGGCAAAAGAAAATTCGGCCGAGTCCGGCTAAGATGAGAAGCGCAACCCCTGCAGTGGAAACTCAAAATTCAGAGAGCGATTGTGTGTGGTTTTTGTAAGAGTCAAGTCTTTTCGGTGGAAATTTAGCGTATGAGCGAGGAGTCTCAGAAGGGGGAGGAAACGGAGCGCCAGATGGCGGAGCGACGGGCGCCTTGGCGCCCGTTGATGCGGTGGGACGAGTTTAAGTGAGCTTCGCGGGTTCACGGTGCGGTTCGCGGTTAAATCAACGCGCCCGGGGCGGGCGCGTCGCTCTGCCAATTGCGCTGGCCAGGTCAACTGGAGGCATGGGTTTCGTTTGCGAAATGGGCCGCTCTCCGCAAGCGAGTCGCGGCGACGGCCGGATGGCGGAGCGACGGGCGCCATCGACGTCCGTTGATGCGATGGGGCGATCACCCCGGCGGTTTGTGCATTCAGGCGGAGTCCGGCCGCCCAATCAACGCACGAAGCGCGCGTCGCTCTGACAATCGCGCTGGCGCGTTCATTCGGAGGCATAGGGGACGTTTTCGCAAGGGAAAGCACCAATTTTTGAGGACTCAGAACTTTGAACTCGAAACTCGGAACGCGGAACTACGCACCCAGCACTTAACTTTCTCGGAACTCGAATCCGCAGTCTTGAAGCGCAGAAACGGCTTCACCAAGCTTGTCGGCTTTTACAAAGACGTAATCGGTAGAGAATGTCGAAATCACGAAGACGCTGATGCCCGCTTGGGCCAGAGGCGCCGTCAGGGACGCCAGAATCCCGAGCAGGTGAAAGTCGAGCTCCCCGGCGATGCGGAAGCCTCTCCAGCCGCTCTCGACCTCGGCCTGCTCCGGAACCGATTCTTCCCGGCATACGACGGAGAGTTCATCTTCACTGCATGTCCAAGAAAAGAATCCGTTCACGCCCTTCGGAAATTGGAGCAAACCGTCGACCGAGCATCGACAGACCGCAAATCTGCCTTCCAAGACTTCAAGCGTAAGCCGCCCTTGCGTCATGCGGACAAACTATAGCGGTTTTCGGTCAAGCCGGCTGTAAAGGATCCGATTCGCCAACTCCACCCGTTCTTGCGCCTCTCCGCGGGAGAGGTTTAGATCTTGAGCAACATCGTCGACGCTCCCGCAATAATAATGAGTCCTGATGAAAGCCTCTCGGATCTGAGCGGGCATCCCCTCAAGCGCGTGGATGATTTCATGAAACAAGTCTTCTCTCAAATCTACTCTCTCAATCGCCGCCGACCGTGGCATTTGCGTCCTCCTTGGGCGAACCGTGTATTGACTTCATTGGATCTCTTAGACGACCCCGAACCCCAAAAGGTTTAACCGCAGACATGCGATTGTTCGCTGTTGAACGGAATTCACTCCCTTTAGAAACCTCCAAAAGGCCCTGGGTTTGGCTTTCGCTCGGATATTTCAAACCCCTCCTGCCGCGGCGCTGCCAAGCCTCCTCGACGTACCGCACGAGTACGACTGCGGGGGCCTGCGTCGCGCGCCTTGCATCCACGCCCCTCTCCGACGCCTCGCGACGGAGGGGTTTGAGAAATCCGGGTTGGGAATTCAATCTGAAACAATCGGGTGGACTTTGGGCTGCGTTTCCTTGAGAATAGGGGTTTAGAAAGTTCGGAGCCGCCTAGCCCGGGGGGAGCAATGGTATTCTTTGCACTTTTATTTGTTCTTGTGGTGGTTGGAATCGGCTTTCTCGGTTACCTGATCCATCGCGACTGGATTGAAGAAGAACGCAGATTCGTGGATCAGTACATCAAGAATCTGCAGCGTTTCGTAGATCAGTACCGAACGAAGTTCGACCCGGATCTCTATTACTGGCTGAATCATCGGGTGCTTCATCTCCAGTCTCTGATGAATTCTCCCCATCAGTGGGAGTTTTACGGATTTCATGTCAGCGAGGATGCGCGTCGTCGCAGCGAAACTCTGATAGGGATCATCGACGAAATGGGCCAGGGTTCGGTGCCGGAAAAAAAGACGACCGCGATGATGGCGTTCTTATTTCGGTTCCTGGGAACGCTGGACGATCGTTTGGAGCGATATCAAGCCCAAAAGAAGAATCCCTTGATCTTGTTTCGGGAAGGGATCCAGATCATTCTGCTGTCTCCTATGCTGGCCCTGAGGTGGGCAACCGGAGGCGACACGCAAGATTATGTCGAGGCGACCCGGCGTAAGCGGGGCTTTCGAAGACTCACGGCAATGGCGTCGATTGCCGGCATCGTTGTTCCCTTGCTGATCGTGGTGGTCGGCTGGGACACCCTGGTTGGAATGGGTTCAACCGCGTCCTCCGTAACGAACTCGTTCTTCAGGCAGGTCATGGTCTTCTCAAGAGACGTGCTGAGCGGTCTGCGCTAGCCCATTTCCATCCACCTCCCGAAGTCCGAAGCGCCCGCCCGTTGGTGCTTGCAAGGTCTGGCCGCCGGGACCGAGGCTTCAGCTCCGAACTCCAGAAAGAATGCGGGGCGCTCGCTCTGATTCCCCATTGGAGAATCAGGGCCCGCGGCCCGATTGCCGGAGAGGATCGCATTAAGCTCCGGATGCAGAAGTCGAACGATGGGTCGACGGTCGAACCTCGAGCGTCACGTCCAGGGAAGGAGCGCTGTGGGTCAGCCAACCCAGTGAAATCACATCTGCTCCGGCCTTTCCGTACTCGGCAGCATTTTCCGGCGTAATCCCGCCGGACGCCTCCACGATCAGCTGTCCATTGACAAGCCTGACTGCTTCGAGAACCTGCTCTGGAGTCATGTTGTCCAGCAAGACGGCATCCACCGCCAGAGCTAGCGCCTCCTCCAGCTGATCTAACGATTCGACTTCGACTTCAATCGACGTCAGATGACCGACTCCTGCGCGAATTTTTTCAACCGCCGGCCGAATTCCACCCGCGATGGCGATATGATTGTCCTTGATCAGGACAGCGTCGTCGAGCCCGAAGCGGTGATTGAAGCCGCCCCCTGCCCGGACAGCGTATTTTTCTAGGGCCCGTAAACCCGGGGTTGTCTTGCGGGTGCACGCGACGCGGCACTTCGTTCCCTGCAAAGAATTCGCCACCTGGGAAGTCAACGTGGCAATTCCGCTGAGTCGACCCAGGAAGTTCAGCGCTGTCCGTTCGGCGCTGAGCAAGGCGCGGGCGTTCCCCCGGAGCGCCGCCAGGCTCTGCCCGGCCTGCACAGAGACGCCGTCTTCCACCCGCTTACGGCAGTTTATCCCTGGGTCCAGAATTGTGAAGGCGGCAAGAGCAATGTCGAGTCCGGCCACAACCCCGGGTTGGCGGGATATGATTTCGCCTTGCGCAGCAACGTTTTCGCCCACGGCAAGGTCGGTCGTCAGGTCTCCACTCCGACCCAGGTCTTCCATGAGGGCGCCGCGGATCACCAGTTCGTAAAGAATCGCGGGCAGCTTACTCATTGCATGTCGCCACGGCCGACGCAGTCCGGGCAGCTGTCTCAGGATGCGGCGGACCGTCGACAGGAATCCCGTTCCGCCAGAATAGGCGCCGATTCCAAGCCGAACTGCTGGATGGGAAATCGCTCCGAAAATGGGCTCCCCTGCTTTCTTCCCTTCGGTGCGCCGCAGCGATCACCATTTCTGCCAGAGCGAGGAGGTTTTGGTCTTCGACTCCGACATTGGTCCAAACAGCCCTCCAGCGACTCACAGCTTCCGCGGCAAGTTCCAGATCGCGTCGATTTCTTATCAGACCCACGGATTTCCACATCGTTTCTCGAAGCGATCTGCGCCAGGGAGCCGGAGACAGACAGGGCGCAGCCTCCAATTCGGGACCCAATCGGAAACTGAGCCGCGGATTTCGCATGGGCGAAGCCTCTCCAGCGTCTGCAGAGACTTCCAGCGCGAAAACTATCGACTCGAGGAGAGAGTTGCTGGCGAGACGGTTTGCTCCGTGAAGGCCGGTGGAGGCAGCCTCTCCGCAGGCCCAGAGGCCTTTCAGAGACGTCCGTCCGCAGGCGTCGGTCGCCACGCCTCCAATCGAATAATGCGCAGCGGGAGTAACCGGGAGAAGTTGCCGTCGGGGGTCGTAGCCTCGTTTCAGGCAGGCTTCGAAGACTGTTGAAAAACGTTCCGGGAAATCATCTCCAATCGCAGCTCGAGCGTCCAGATAGACTGGTTCGCCTCGCTGCTGCCGGTTCCAGATCGCGCGCGCCACAATGTCCCGGGGAGCCAGTTCGCCCTCAGGATGCTCGTCCTGCATGAAACGCCGGCCACGCCCGTCCAACAGGGTCGCCCCTTCTCCCCGAAGGGCCTCCGTCAACAGCGGAAGCGGGTCGCCGTGGACATCCAGGGCGGTCGGATGAAACTGAAAGAATTCGAGGTCGGCAAGGACGGCCCCGGCCTGCGCAGCCAAAACAATTCCGTCCCCTGTCGATTCCGGCGGGTTGGTCGTTTTCAGAAACAATTGGCCCGCGCCGCCGGTCGCAAGGATTGTTCGAGACGCCGCTATGCGGACCCGGCGCCCTTTCTCAAAGATGCCGATCACGCCGCCGACGGAGTCGTCGTCGGAAAGCAGCTCGGTGCAATGGAAATTCTCCAGAATCTCAACGTGAGGGGAACGCCGGACTGCGTCGGACAGGCTGCCAGCGATCGCCCTTCCGGTGGCGTCTCCACCTGCATGGACGATTCGTCTCCTGGAATGCGCCGCTTCACGTCCCAGCAACAATTCTCCATCTTGACCGCGGTCAAAAGGGGTGCCCCAATCCAGCAGCCGTTCAACGGCAGCTCGGCCGCGAAAGACAACCTGTTGGACCAGCCGCGCATCGGCAAGGCCGGCAGCGGCTCGAATGGTGTCTTCGGCATGAAGGGCGGGACTGTCTTTCGGGCCGACGGCGGCTGCGATGCCGCCTTGAGCCAACGGAGTCGCTCCGCTTCGTCCGAGCCGCCCTTTGGTCACCAAAAGACAACGAGCGGGCTTCAGGGCAAGCGCAGCCGAAAGGCCCGCAATTCCGGCTCCGGCAATGACCACATCCGCCGCTGTCTCTTCATCCGATCCGCTGATTCTCAAGAGCCGGGTCCTCGGCCCACTTCCATCATCCTTTCCACGGCTCTTCGCGCGGGCTCGGCAATATCCTCCGGAATCCGAACTTCGAACTGCATCCGCTGCAGACTGGAAAGGATCTTGGGTAAGGTGATCTTCTTCATATGAGGACACAGGTTGCACGGACGAACGAACTCTACGTCCGGATGCTCGACGGCAACGTTATCGCTCATGGAGCATTCCGTGACCAGGACCACGCGGCTCGGACTGGCCTCGCCGACATACTTGATCATCCCGGAAGTGGAACCGACGTAGTCGGCTTCCTGCAGCACATCCGGCGGACATTCTGGATGCGCCATAACCTGAATTCCCGGGTAGCTGGACTTGAAGGACCGAATCTCCTCTCCGGTGAAACGCTCGTGAACCTCGCAGTGGCCCTTCCAGACGATGACTTCGACTTCGGTTTGGGAAGCTACGTAACGACCCAGGTATTCATCGGGCAGAAAAATCACGCGCTTCGCGCCCAAAGATTCAACAACCCGAACTGCATTGGCCGATGTGCAGCAGATGTCGGATTCGGCTTTGACCTCTGCCGTCGTATTGACATAACTGACCACAGGAACGCCCGGATAACGCTGTCGCAAGAGCCGAACGTCGGCCGCTGTGATCGATGAGGCCAACGAGCAGCCCGCATCCAGATCCGGGATTAGAACCGTCTTGGAGCGATTCAACAGCTTGGCCGTTTCCGCCATGAAATGGACGCCGCACAAGACAATCACCTCAGCGTCCGTCTCTCTCGCCTGTCGCGCCAGCGCCAACGAATCTCCCTTCAGATCGGCAACCCCGTGAAAGATTTCCGGAGTCTGGTAATTGTGTGCCAGGATGACCGCATTCCTCACTCGCTTCAGTTCTTGTATCGCAGCAATGTAAGGCGCGTGCACCGGCCACTCTGCGGCCGGTATGACTCGCCGAATCCGGTCGTAAACCGGCGCAGTCGCGTGCGCCACTTCAGGCGTGAATTCCATTCCAAGGGGTTGTCGCATATTGCATCCCTTCAGTTATGCTCATTTTGAGCATATTTATTTTCTAAAAAATCGCCGGACTAAGCCGACTGCAATAAGTTTACAGTGTTTCTCGATGATCGTCCACTCTGCCGGGTCAGCGCAAATCAGAGCCCGGTCAGTCTTGACCGGGGCGATGCCACATCAATAGCCGGAGCCGTC
Source organism: uncultured Acidobacteriota bacterium (assembly GCA_964484155.1). Classification (GTDB taxonomy): domain Bacteria; phylum Acidobacteriota; class UBA6911; order RPQK01; family JAPXNP01; genus DATKAT01. Next base: position 23,769 of record CAZAEY010000013.1, on the reverse strand, counting down.
GTTTCGACTGCGGAGCGATAGCAGATTGCCCTTTAAGCGTCTCCGCTCAGGGCCGCGCGGAACTCCGGCGCGAGCTGCTTCGTCGCCCTCGTCATTACTGACGAGGCTCTGTCGGCGTCACGCCACCCGTAACCCTCCTACCCCCCGGGCAAGCCGACGCCGGGCGCTGTGCGTTCTCGGAGCACCTCTCTTCGGAAGCGGAACAGTTCGGCCGGCCGTCCGCCAGTCTCGTTGTCTCGCTGTCCGGTTCCCTCCACCAAGCCACCCTGATCGACCAATCGGCGAAAGTTCTGCTTGTGCAGGCGCACGCCGGCGAGCCCCTCCACCACGCGCTGCAGCCGCAGCAGAGTGAAAGTCGGGGGCAGCAGCTCGAAGACCACTGGACGGTATCTGATTTTGCCTCGGATACGGCCCAAAGCGGTGGCCAGCATTCGCCGATGGTCCAAACGCATTGATCGTCCCAGCGAGGGGAGGCTGTCGACCTTTTCACCGATGGAATCGCCGGAAGCGAGATCCCGAAGGGCTTCCGGCACGAGGCCCGCTTCGTAGAGAAGTTCATATCGCTCCAGAACTCTTTCGCCGTCCCATGCGCCGCCGCCTATACTGAAGGCGATCGAGACCCGCTCCAGGCGCGACTCACTGGTCGACGGGTCTTCGGACAGCCAGGTTTCAAGGGCGGGTACGATCTGCCGATTGATCAGCGGCGGTCGACCATTGCGCCAATCCTCCCAGGGGAGAAACGAATAACAATCCTGCCAAAATGCGCGGCCGCCGCCGCTGAGGGCCTGTTCCCGAGTCAAGGCCAGATAGGCGATGGACAAGACTCGAGGTCCGCTTTGCAGCTCCGACGATTCGCGGTGACGGTCGCCGAAAGTGTACAACTGCTCCACATACCCCAGTTCGAGTCCCGTTTGCTTGCGGACCCAGCCGCGCAGCCCTTTTTCAAGCGTCCTGTCCCCTTTAGGGTCGAGCGGGCCAAAGGGAAGAGCCGGCAGGTTTCGGAGTTTGGCATGCGAAGCGCCTGCATCCCGGACTGTCAAGACTCTGGGCTGCTCCTCGGTGACCGCCAGAATTACGGCATTGAGCCCGATTGCGATTTCCGGTTTTAGGCTTTCATGGAATTCAGGACCTTCCATACGCGGTCACCACTGCGCCCCGGACGGCCCGGTTCTCTGGCGAGGCAAGATAAACGATCGCATCGGCCACGGAATCGACGCTGGGCCAATCGGCATGTTCGGCGTCGGGCATGGCTTTTCGATTCTCGGGAGTGTCCATCACCGACGGGGCGACGGCATTGACCCAGATATCGTCGCCGGCCAGCTCCTCGGCCAGGCTGACCGTCATCGCCGCCACCGCAGCCTTGGCTGCGACATAGGCGCTCAAGCCCGCTCCGCTTCTGGGTTCCATTCCCGCCCTTGCCCCCACATTCACGATGCGCCCCCCGTCTCCCGAGTCCTTCATCTTGCGGACGGCTTCGCGACAGCAAAGGAACGACGTGACTACATTCAGCTCGAACTGGCTGGAGAAGTCTTGCAGAGAAGTTTCCGTCAAAAGGCTCATGGAGAACCCGCCAACGCAATGGATGGAAGCCCAGAGGTCGGGAAGACCTCGGTAGAACCGCTCCGTCTCCACCTCGCGACGCAGGTCCACGCCGGCGACGGTTCGAACCTGCGGATGGTCGCGGAATGGAAACAAAGCCGGAATCGCCGCGCCCCGGCATGGAACATGGCACACGGCTCCGCATTGCAGAAGTCGACGGACGACGGCCCCGCCGAGCGCTCCCGTTCCTCCCGTAACAGCTACATGACGGTCTTGAAAGTCGACTCTCATAAGGGCCTATTGTTCCCGTTTAGCGACCGTCCGACAAGTCCGACCGGTCCGACCGGTCCGACAGACGTCTCTTCCCAAGACAAAAAAAGGGGGCGGCCATTTGGCCGCCCCCATCAGGGAGGGTCGCTCTATGCGATGACTTCTGAAGGAGCTTACTAGCCGCCGCCTTCGCCGCCGCCGCCGCCGTCGCCGCCGGCCTGCTGCCCAAGAGCCAGGCTTCCTCCGCCAGCCGCGCCTTCCATGCTGTATCGGATCACGGCCGTCTGGTCGCTGTAAAAGTGGCGGGTGCCAGTGCTGGCCCCGACCGGGTCGGCGTTGATGGTAAAGCCAACCTCATTGCTGGCCGCCACGGTGAAATTGTAGCCGTCCTTCGTTCCCGAGCCCAGAGCTGGGTCGATGAAGCCGGCTGCGGCCAATACGGCCAGACTTTCGGCGTAATTTCCGTTACCAATCGTCGATGCGTAGGTGATCTGCGACGTGGTCAGGTTGCGCACGGCTGAAATGGCCGAAGCTTCATTGGCGGCCTTGCGCGACTCGACCAGGCTTGGAACTGCGATCGCTGCGATGATGCCGATTACGGCCACAACGATCAGCAGTTCAATGAGTGAGAAACCTTTCTGAGTTTTCATGCTTTTGTCTCCTTCGGTTCGATTGACACAATCCAAGTCCACACTATCCAAATGCCCTCATCCCGCGAAATTTCGATTACTGTAAGACGTCTCTGGCAAATTGGCGGTGATTTCACTCACAGTTCGACGATAGCCGCCGATTCCTTTGGGGGTTGTTGAATATTGCGAACCGGCTGGTTTTCCCTTGTGCAGAGGAAGCTCTTTGCCGCCGCCCCCGCTGGCTCGCTCCAGTGACCCTTCTGCTCATGCTCACCGCTTCTTGTCCACTCGGTCTGGGTTAAATCTCCTTCCTTCGCCGTTTCTGCCAGCGGCCATTCTCCGCAAGTGTGACGCGGCTGAACTCAGCCGCCTGCGAGGTGACTGATCAGGCTGAAGATGGGCAGGTACATTGAGACGACGATCCCTCCCACGACGACGCCAAGGAAAATAATCAGCAGCGGCTCCATCAATGTCAGCAGGTTTGCGATGGCGACGTCGGATTCTTCTTCAAAATAGTCGGCCAGCTTGCTCAACATCTGGTCCAGTTCCCCGGTCTGTTCCCCGACGCCGACGATCTGGGTGACCATGTTCGGGAACACGCCGCTGCCCTTCATGGGGTCCACTAGCGTCTTTCCTTCCGCAACTTCCTTGCGGACCCGCATAAGAGCGTCCTGGATCAAACGGTTTCCAGCCGTATGCGCCGTGATCTCCAGTCCGTCCAGAATGGGGATGCCGCTGTTGAGAAGAGTGGCCAGCGTGCGGGAAAACCGCGCGATGACGATTTTCCGCAAGACGACGCCAAAGATGGGGACTCGCAACACCAGGGTGTCGACGGCGAGGCGTCCGGTTTCCGTGCCGTAATAGGAGCGGAGCCCGAAGCCTGCGATGACTGCCAGCGCGATGATCGGGAGAGCGAAAAAACGGGTATATGCGCTGATTTGCATGACGATTCTGGTCGGAAGCGGAAGGGGAGCGTTCAGGCCCTGGAACAGCGTCACAAACACTGGAATGACCCACACCATGATTACGAATACGACGATGAACGCAAAGGAAAGAACGGCGACCGGATAGATCATTGCCGACAGCATCGAACGGCGCAGCTTGACCGCCTTCTCAATAAAGATGGCCAGCCGCGTCAGAATGATGTCGAGCACCCCGCCGGCCTCGCCTGCGGCGATCATGTTGACGAACAGATTGTCAAAAACCTTAGGGTGTCTGCGCAACGCGTCCGCAAGGGTCGAGCCGGACTCGACATCCTCTCGCACCGTTACCAGCGCCGCCCGGAAAGTTGGATTCTCCTGCTGCTCGGCCATGATACCGAGGCACTGCACCAGCGGCAGGCCGGCTTCCAGCATGACCGAAAACTGTTTGGTGAAGAGCGCCAGTTCCTTCGAAGAGACGCGTTTTCCGGTCAGTGGCAGGGAGGCCTTCTGCGCCCGTTCCGCGATATTGATCGGAAAGATGTTTTCCTTGCGCAAGAGCGCAGCCAGCGCTTGCTTGTTCTGCGCGAAGCGCTCGCCATTGATGATGGAGCCGTGGTCGTAGCTCTTGCCTTTGAATTGATAAACCGGCATTTCGATCGCCTATCCGATCGCGCGCGTCATCCGCCCGCTTCTTTCCAATATTTCCTTCAGTTCATCCTGATTCGAGGACTGCGAAAGACATTCCTCTAAAGTGATCTTGCGGCTCAGGTGCAGATTGGCCAGGCTCTGGTTCATCGTGTGCATGCCGAACTTATCCTGTCCGGTCTGCATGGCCGAATAAAGCTGATGAACTTTGTTTTCTCGTATCAGATTTCGAATTCCCGAAGTCGGGATGAGCACTTCGGTCGCCACCACCCGACCTTTTCCGTCGGAGCGCGGGAGCAGCGTCTGGCAAACGATTCCCTCCAGAACCAGCGAGAGCTGCGCGCGGATCTGCTGCTGCTGATCGGCCGGAAAGACGTCGATGACTCGGTTGATGGTTGCTGCCGCGGAATTGGTGTGCAGCGTGGCCAGCGTCAAGTGCCCGGTTTCCGCGATGCGAAGGGCGGCCTCGATCGTTTCCAGGTCTCGCATTTCGCCTACCAGGACAACGTCCGGATCTTCTCGCAGCACCATTCTGAGAGCATTTGAAAACGAGGCAGTGTCCGAGTGGACCTCCCTCTGGTTGATGAGGCAATTCTTATGTCGGTGAAGGAATTCGATGGGGTCCTCGACCGTGATGATGTGCCCTTTCCGTTCACGATTGATCTTGTCGACCATGGAGGCCAGCGTCGTCGATTTCCCGCTTCCGGTCGGCCCGGTCACCAGCACCAGCCCTCGCGGCTTTTCCGCCAGTTTGCCCAGGATAGGGGGAAGGTTCAGCCGTTCAAAATCCATTATTTCGAAAGGGATCAAACGAAAGACCGCTGAAACGCTTCCTCGTTGAGTGAACACATTGGCTCGGAAGCGGGCGATTTCCTTGATTCCAAAACTGAAGTCTACTTCCAGGGCCTCTTCAAAACGGAACTTCTGCTGGTCGGTCATGACGCTGTAGGCCAGCCTTTTGCTCATTTCAGCCGAGAGTTCCGGCATATTCATGGGGATCAGGCTTCCGTGAACGCGAACGCGCGGCGGAGATCCGGGCGTCAAGTGGAGGTCACTGCCGCCGAGATCTACCATTTGCGTCAGCAGTTCCGAAAGGCTGATGGTCCGGGTTTCCATATCGACTCGCATTCTATCGAGCGCAGGTTCTCCGCCCGCGTGACTCCTGTCACAGCGACAGAAGGGCGGCGGCCTGGCCCCGACTCGAGGGTCGTTCATTTCTAATAACGTTCGAGATTGGATTTGGGCGAAAAGAAAATGCCCAAAAGAAGGTCGACGCGCGGAATTTCGGGACTTGCTTTGCGCGCCGACGGATCGACTTCAGAAAATCGTGGTTTCTCGAATGACTTCCTCGACCGTTGTGAGGCCGGAGCGAATCTTTTCGAGGCCGCTCTCTCTGAGCGTGATCATCCCCTGTTCCTTCGCTTCCTTTCGAAGCTCGGCAGCGCTTGCGCCTTCGATAATCATCGACTGCAGCTTCGGCGTGATCTCCATGACCTCGAACAGCCCGACTCTCCCCTTGTAGCCGCTTTCGCTGCAACGGACGCACCCTCTGCCATGATAGGTTTTCAGGCTTTTGGCCATTGAGGGAGGGAACCGCAGCTCGGTTAAGACTTTCGGAGAAGTAGGAGCCTCTTCCTTGCAGTTCTGGCAAATCCGTCGCACCAGTCTCTGGGCGCAGATCAGGTGCACCGAATTGGCCACCAGAAAGGGCTCGATTCCCATATTCAGGAGCCGGTTGATCGTGGAGGGGGCGTCGTTGGTGTGAAGCGTGCTCAGCACAAGGTGTCCTGTCAGCGCCGCCTTGACGGCGATCTCGGCCGTCTCCAGATCGCGTATTTCGCCGACCATGACGATATTGGGATCCTGTCGGAGGAAGGAGCGCAGGGATACGGCGAAAGTCAAACCGATCTGTTCGTTCGTCTGAACCTGGTTGATGCCGGGGAAATTGAATTCGACTGGATCCTCCGCCGTCATAATGTTGACCGATTCGGTGTTGAGATTGCTCAGGCAGCTATACAGAGTGCTGGTCTTGCCGCTTCCGGTGGGACCTGTGACCAGCACCATCCCGTAAGGGCGCGCGATCGCATGCTGGAACTTTTTAAGCGCCTCCGCTTCGAATCCTAAAGTGGTCAGGTCGGTGGGCAGTTGTTCTCGATCCAGAATGCGCAGCACCAGCTTTTCTCCGAAAAGCGTGGGAAGAGAAGACACCCGGAAGTCGATTTTCTTATGTCGCCCAGCGATGCGGGTGTGAATTTTGATGCGCCCGTCCTGCGGCAGCCTGCGCTCGCTGATGTCCAGATTGGCCATGATCTTCAGGCGGGAGATCATCAGGTCCCGAAGCCGCAATGGCGGATTCATCTTGTTGTACAGCACTCCGTCGATGCGGTAACGGACGCGAAACTCGCCCTCGTAAGGCTCCAGGTGGATGTCGCTGGCGCCCTTGCGAATCGCTTCTCCCAAGATGATGTTGACCAGCTTGATGATGGGCGCCTCGCTGCCGCCCTTCTGCAGCTCTTCGAAGTCAACTTCCTCGTCCGTTGGAAGTTCCAGTTCGTACTGGCCGACTTCGGCCGCAAGTTCATCGTAGACTTTCTGCAGCTGCAGCGTGTGCTCAGAACCGTAGTTGCGCTCGATCGCCTCCCGGATGGAGCCCTCGCTGGCCACGACCGGTTCCACCCGGTAGCCGGTCATGAACTTGATCTCGTCCAGAGCCAGGACGTTGGTGGGATCGGCGATCGCCAAAGTCAGCGCGGTGCCGATCCTTTTCAGGGGCAGGATCTGATAGCGAATGGCCGTTTCGATGGGGATCAGCCGCTTGACTTCGTCCTCCACCTTCATTTCATCCAGATTGACCGAAGGGAGGTCGTACTGCTCGCTTAAGACGCTGGCGATCTCCTCGTCGGAGACGAAGCCCATTTGGACCAGAATCGATCCCAGACGGCCTCCCTGGGTCCGCTGGTGTCGCAGCGCCTCCTGAAGCTGCTCCAGTCGGATCAGGTCTCGCTTGACGAGAATCTCGCCTAGGCGAGCAGACATAAATCCACTCCAATGAAAAGAAACAAAAGGATGCTTACCGCGCCGTTGACGGTGAAGAAGGCCGCATTCAGACGCGACAGATCGTCGGGGCGCACCAGGCGGTGCTCGTAGACCAGAATCGCTGAAACCAGCATCAAACCGATCCAGCTTAGGACCGAAAGACCCTGCACGTAGAGCGTCGCCGCCAGCAGGACCGCCATCAGCGCATGAAAAGAGGCTGAAAGTCGCAGGGCTGCCCGAACTCCGTACCGGCCGGGTATTGAATGAAGTCCCTGCCCGCGGTCGAAATCCGCGTCCTGGCAGGCGTAAATCAGATCGAAGCCGGCCACCCAGAAGAGGACGGAAGCGGCCAGCAGCCAGACCGTCGGGGAGACTTCGCCAGCCACCGCAATCCATCCCCCGACAGGCGCCATCGCCAGGGAAAGCCCCAGAAACAGATGGGAAAAGGGGGTGAACCGCTTGGTGTAGCTGTACAAAAATACGATGGCCAGTGCCAGCGGCGAAAGTATGAACGCCAGCGGATTCAACATCCACGCAGCGAAAACGAACAGCGCCGAAGATCCCGCCACGAAGGCGCGGACGAAGCCGGGTTGCAGCAACCGTTGGGGCAATTCGCGTTGGCGCGTTCGCGGATTCAGAGCGTCCCACCGTCGATCCACCAGTCGATTGAACGCCATCGCCGCGCTTCGAGCTCCGAACATCGCAGCCAGAATCCAGAAAATCGTCCGCCCCTGCGGAATCCCGCCAGCCGCCAGGAAGGCGCCCAGAAAGGCAAAGGGAAGAGCGAAGATGGTATGTTCGAATTTGATCATTCGAAGCACCAGTTTCATTCGTTCCATCATCAGAGGGAGAAGAGTATATCACGGGCTCCCGAGCCGCCCGCCCCTGCAATTTCCGCGCTTTGACTCGGAGCGGATGCGAGCTGCGGCCGCCGCCGCCGCGGAAATCGACTCCTCGCCTGAGCCTGCTTTTGGTATGCTGTTGCGATGGGGGAAATGCACCCGGTACAGATCGAGATTTATCGGAACCTGTTTACGTCCATAGCAGAGGAAATGGGCACCGTTCTAAAGCGCAGCGCCTACTCCCCCAACATCAAGGAGCGGAGGGACTACTCCTGCGCCCTGTTTGACGACCGGGGGCGGGTCATTGCGATGGGAGACCACATGCCCGTCCATCTCGGATCGATGCCGCTTTCCGTACAGGCGGCCTTGGAACAACTGGATTTCGAACCGGGGGACATCGTCTTTTTGAACGACCCGTTCGCGGGGGGAAGCCACCTGCCGGACATCACCTTGATTTCTCCCGTCTTCACCGGTTCGGATGACCGGAAGCCCAGCTTTTTTACCGCCGCCCGCGCTCACCATTCAGACGTCGGCGGTATGGCGCCCGGATCGATGCCCCTCAGCACTGATGTATTCCAGGAAGGGGTGCGGATCCCTCCTTTGAAGCTGTATGAGGCCGGGCGGCTCAACAGGGGAATTCTGCAGTTCTTTCTGAACAACCTGAGAACTCCAGTCGAACGGGAGGGGGACTTGGCGGCGCAGGTAGGCGCCATCCGAATCGGGCACAAGCGATTGATCGAGTTGGTGTCTAAAAATGGCGTCGAAGAGGTCTTCGCAGCGATCCAGGAGCTGCACTCCTACGCCGACCGGACCATGAGGCGAATCATCGGCGCCATCCCCGACGGCACGTATCAGGCCGAAGAATTTTTGGACGACGACGGATTCGACGCATCCCCCGGCGGGCGGTCCGTAAGAATCCGCGTCACCCTGGAGATCCGCGGCGAAGAAATGAAAATCGATTTCAGAGGATCCGACCCGCAGGTGGCGGGCTGTCTGAACGCTGTATACGCGATTACCGTCTCTGCCGTCTACTACGTTCTCAAATGCCTGGCTCCCGAAGAGGTTCCGGCAAGCGCAGGTCTGATGGCCGCCGTGGAGGTCAACGCCCCCGTCGGAAGCGTGGTTAACGCCGCTTTTCCGGCTGCCACCGCAGGCGGAAACGTCGAGACCTCGCAGCGGATTGTCGACGTGATCCTCAAGGCCCTTTCCGATGCCCTTCCCGACCGGATTCCGGCCGCCAGCAGCGGCACGATGAATAACATTTCGATCGGAGGAGCGCATCCGGCCACCGGAAATCCCTTTGCGTACTATGAAACGATCGGCGGAGGGATGGGGGCGGGTCCCCGCAGCCAAGGCGACAGCGGGATCCACACCCACATGACGAACTCGCTGAACACTCCCATTGAAGCTCTGGAACAGTCGTTTCCCATTCGCGTTCGCGAATATCGGCTGCGCCCTCAGTCAGGAGGCAAAGGGAAGCATCGAGGCGGAGACGGCATCGTACGCAGCCTCGAATTCTTGACCGATTGCCAAGTTACGGTCCTTTCGGAACGCCGGAAGTACGCTCCTTACGGCTTGGCCGGGGGCGGCGAAGGGAAAAAGGGCCTCAACTCCCTCCTACCGGCCGGTGGGCGACGGAAGCGACTGCGAGGCAAGGAATCCGTGGTCTTGGCCAAAGGGGACACTCTTGTCATCGAGACTCCGGGCGGAGGAGGATGGGGCAAGGATCGATAGAGTTTTCCATTCGCGAACTGGACCAGCGCGACGATCTCCTGCAATGCGAAGCCGTGCAGCAAAGCGTCTGGGGCTTCGGCGATGCGGAAATCGTTTCGGCGCCCATGCTAAAGGCGAGCCGGAAGCATGGAGGGACGCTGCTGGGCGCTGTGAAGGGGGACGGAAGAATCATCGGATTCGTCTTCGGGATTCCCGCGGAAGCCGGCCCTGTTCGGATCGAGCACTCCCACTTGCTGGCGGTCTTGCCAGAGTTTCGAAATCAGGGAGTCGCCCGGGCCCTGAAGTGGCGGCAATATCGGCGAGCTCTGCGAAATGGAATCCCCTTAATCACATGGACGTTCGAACCGCTTGAATCGAAAAACGCCCACCTTAACCTCAATCAGCTTGGCGCCGCGGTGCGCCGATACTACTGCAACCTGTACGGCGAGTCGACCGGAAGCCCGCTGCACAGCGGCCTGGGCACGGACCGGTTCCTGGCCGAATGGAAGGTGAACACGGCGCCTGGCGCTGCCGCAAAAGACTCGCCGGGCCTCTCGCCCGAAAACGTCGCGAGCGCCTTGACAGCCCGTCTGGAACCGAATGGATTGCCTCGTCCCCAAACGCCTGCGCTGGATCTTCCCGGGCCTGCGCTGGTGGAAATTCCGTCAGATATTCAAAACCTCAAGCGGCTGGCGCCCGAGATCGCCCGGGAGTGGAGAACTGCGACTCGCACCGCTTTCATGCATTATTTGAATCGCGAGTTCGTCGTCAGGCGCATCCGGTTGAACAAGGATCGCGCCGCATTCTCAGGTCTGCGGTCCTTTTACTATCTGGAAAGGCCCCTGTGAAAATCGAGCGCGTCGAAATTCGCGAGATCCGACTGCCGCTGGTCCATTTCTTTGAAACCAGCTTCGGGAAAACCACGCTGCGACAGGTGATTCTTGCGGAGGTGTACGGCGAAGGAATTTCGGGATGGGGCGAGTGCGTCGCGGGGGAAGGGCCGTTTTACAGCTCGGAGGCTGTCTTTACTGCCTGGCCCGTCCTTTGCGACTATCTGGCGCCTGCACTTTCGGGAAGGGAGCTGTCGGGCGCCACCGACCTTCCGCCCGTGTTTGGAAAAGTGCGGGGCCACCGAATGGCCAAGGCTGCGCTGGAGTCAGCGCTCTGGGATCTCGAAGCCAAGACGCTCCAGATTCCGCTGTGGAAGCATCTGGGCGGGACGCGTAGAGAAATTCCCTGCGGCGTTTCCGTCGGCATTCAGGACAGCCTGCCGCAACTGCTTGAAAAGATCGAAGAGGAGGCGCAGGCCGGATATCGCAAGATCAAACTCAAGATCAAGCCGGGGTGGGATGTCGAGATGGTTCGCGCGGTTCGAGAAAAGTTCCCTGAAATTCCCCTGATGGTCGACGCTAATTCCGCGTACACGCTGGAAGACGCCGAGCGCTTGAAGGAACTGGATTCTTTCCGCCTCATGATGATCGAACAACCGCTGGCTCACGACGACCTGTTCGAGCATCGGCGGCTGCAGGAATTGATCCAGACCCCTGTATGCCTGGATGAATCGATTCGACACGCAAGGGACGCTCAAGCCGCTATCGAGCTGGGATCCTGCCGGATCGTCAATATTAAAATGGGTCGGGTGGGCGGCCTCGCGGAGGCCAGGAGAGTGCACGACCTGTGCGCGGAAAACCGCATCCCGGTATGGTGCGGAGGCATGCTGGAAACCGGAATCGGACGCGCCCACAACATCGCGCTCTCCACTCTGGAAAACTTCAGCATTCCGGGTGATGTTTCCGCGAGCAAGCGTTACTATGAGCGGGACGTGATTCAGCCGTCGGTCGAAGTAAGCGAATCAGGCGCCATCGTCCCGCCGGAAGAGCCCGGCATTGGATTTCAGCCGGACCGGCCTTGGATCGATCGACTCACCGTCAGAAAAGCGGTTTTCTGAGTGAATAGCGATCGACGGGTCCGTTCGAGTCGACTGGGCCGGCGGGAGCGGCGGGCAGTCGAGCGAGAGGGAAGACGCCGAGCCTGAATCCGGGGAGCCATTGGAATCAAACCAGGAGTCGACAGAAGCATGACCGAATCCGAAGTTTTGAAAATCTGCCGGGAAGAGAAAGTGCGGTTCCTGCGCCTTCAGTTCACCGACATCCTTGGCTTTAACAAAAACGTCGAAATTCCAGAGCAGCAATTCGAAAAAGCCCTTTCCGGGCAGATCATGTTTGACGGTTCTTCAATCGAGGGGTTCTCGCGCATCGAAGAATCCGACATGCTGCTGCATCCGGACTCCAATACGTTTCGGATCTTTCCGTTCGAACAGATGCCCAGAGGCCGCGTGGCCCGGTTGATCTGCGACGTCGTGCACCCGGACGGCGGGGCATTCGACGGCTGCCCTCGGACTCGCCTGAAGACCGTTCTGGAAAAGGCTCGCGCCCTGGGCTTCCAGATGCAGGCGGGAATTGAAGCCGAGTTCTTTCTGTTCTTGCTGGATCAGAATGGGGCGCCCACTACCGTCACGCATGATTCCGCCGGCTACTTCGATCTGACGCCGGTCGATCGAGGGGAGGAAGCGCGCCGCGATATCGTCAACGTGCTGGAAGCAATGGGTTTTGAAGTGGAAGCCGCCCACCACGAAGTGGCGCCGGGACAGCACGAAATCGACTTCAAATACGAGGAAGCCCTGACCACTGCCGACAATGTCGCAACCTTCAAGCTGATCGTCCGGAAAGTGGCCCAGGATCACGGCCTGCACGCCACCTTCATGCCCAAGCCTATCCACGGCATCAACGGCTCCGGGATGCATACCCACCAGTCTCTGTTCCGAAACGGGGAAAACGCGTTTTTCGACCCGGAGGCGGAGGATCAACTCAGCAGCCTGGCTCGATTCTATATCGCCGGACTTCTCAAGCACGCTCGCGGCTTTTGCGCCATCACCAATCCGTTGATCAATTCCTACAAACGCCTCGTTCCCGGATACGAGGCGCCCACCAACGTGGCCTGGTCGGAGCGAAACCGCAGTCCGCTGGTGCGCGTGCCCGCGCGGCGCGGCGAAGGGACCCGCTGCGAATTGCGCATGCCCGATCCGAGCTGCAATCCCTATCTGGCCTTGGCCGTGATGCTGCAGGCCGGGCTGGACGGCATCGAAAACGAACTGGAGCCGCCCCCTCCCGTCAACAAGAACATCTATCGAATGAGCATTCGAGAGCGCCGCCGCCACAAAATTGCCGACCTCCCCTCCAGCTTGAATCAGGCGCTGGTCCAATTGCGAAAAGACAAGGTCATTCAAGAGGCCCTCGGAAAACACATCTACAGAAATTTTCTGGAAGCCAAACGACAGGAGTGGAACAGCTACATCGCCCAAATCCACCCCTGGGAAGTGCAGACTTATCTGGCCGCATATTGATCCGCCGACCGAGCGCCATCGCCGACGCCTCTCGACCTTGCCTCCAACCCCTTTCCTGGGGTATCATTTTTTGCAGTTGTTAATAATTTTTCCACTGCCACCGTAACTATATTTAACAGTTATGCGAAGCCTCCGTCATAAGATCGTCCTCTTCATCTTGCCTCTGTGCTTGGTTCCCTTGGTGGGAATTTCGATATTTTCCTACTACATCGCCAAAGAGAGAATTACCGAAGACCGAATCGTGCTGTACATTCAACAGATCACTAAGGACATCGCCGACACGGTGCAGCTGACCCTGCTCGAGAAAAAAGAGGAAACGGTGTCGATGACGCTGTTCGGCGAATTCAGAGACTTCCTTTCCGGGCGGAGCGGCGAGCCGCCGGTCTTGCTGCTGAACAAGCTCCTGATCGTGCACGACGTCTACGACGTCATTGCCCTTTTTGACATCGACGGTCGGCTGGTGGCGATGAACAGCTTGAACCGGAACAGCCGCCCGGACCTGATCGAATCTCTGGACGAGACCGTCTTGGACCAGTTCATCGGGCAAAATCTGGTGCAGTACACGCCTGATAATTCCAACTGGCTGCAGCAGGTCCGGGCCCGGCGCTTCGGCTACGTCGACTGGCATCGCTCCCCTCTGGTCAACCGACTGCATCATTATGCAAGCGAGGATATCGCCCGCCAGTACTCGATCGGGTTCGCTGCGCCCGTGCTGGATGAACGCGATGTCGTCATCGGCGGCGTTCTGGCTCTGATGAACTGGCAGTTCGTTCAGGAGATTCTCGATAAGCTGGAGGATGATTTCGAAGAGCGGTCGATCACGACAGGCTACGCATTCCTGTTCGGCAACGACCACGACACGATCATCGGTCACAAGTATCGGCGGAATCGAAACTATTCTTCGCTTAGCAACATTGACTCCACCGAGTTGCGAAACAACTACACGACCCGGCTCGTGGAGGACCATGGCTTGGAAGACCTGCATCAAGCCGTCGTCTCAGGAGCGTCTTATCACCAGTACGAATATCCTCCAGGGACGCCAAAAATCAGCGGACTGGCGCCGGTCCATCACGAGTTTTTCCAATGGGTCTGCGGAGTCGGCATCAACGACGAAGAGATCTTTGCGCCGGTGCAGGATCTGCGGACAATCCTGTTGTGGACGTCCTCGCTGTCCGTGGTGCTGGTCGTGCTGCTTGGATATACGGCGGCTCGAAGAGTGACGACTCCATTAAAGAAGCTGACGCTCGGCGCTCGGGAGATTTCCGCCGGAAATTTCAGCCGGCGGGTCGAGGTCTTCGGTCGCGACGAAATCGGCGAGCTGGCCACCAGCTTCAATGAAATGGCCGGTTCGCTGGAGGAGCGAAGCCGGGAGCTGATCGAGTTGAACCGCAGCCTGGAAATCAAAGTGCAAGAGCGCACGCAGGAGCTGGAAGAAAAGCGCCAGGAAGTCGTGCAGGCTTACGATTCGCTGAAAGACGCGCAGTTTCAGCTGATCCAGAGCGAAAAAATGGCCTCCCTCGGCCAACTGGTGGCGGGCATCGCCCACGAAATCAAGAACCCGCTCAACTTCATTTATGGAAACACCGAATTCCTGCGAACCTACATCGAACGCCTCGAGAGGCTCGTGCGGCTCTACGACCAAAGCGTTCCCGCAGAAGGGGAAACCGGCAGGCGAATCGCAGAGCTGAAACAGGAGATCCACTACGAGTTCACTCTGGAGGATCTGAGGACGCTGATTGCAAATTTTGAAGAGGGAGCTCGACGCATCCACGATATTATCGGAGACCTCCGGTCCTTCTCCCGGATGGAATCCGACGAGCTGCAGAAGGCCGACATTCACGAATCGATCGAACTGGCGCTGAATCTTCTGCAGAACGAATACCGGGATCGCATTGAGATTCGGAAAGAGTACGCGACCCTCCCTCAGCTCAAATGCCATCCGGGAAAACTTAGCCAGGTGTTCATGAACCTGTTGTCGAACGCATGCCAGGCGATTCCCGATACGGGAGTCATTTCGATCCGGACTCGCCGCGAGAACGATGCCGCGGTCGTTGAGATCAGCGACAACGGCGTCGGCATCCAGGCGAAAGACGTGGATCGAATCTTCGAGCCGTTCTTCACCACAAAGCCAGTGGGAATGGGGACCGGACTGGGACTCAGCATCAGCTACGCGATCGTGGAGCAACATCAGGGCGTCATCGAGGTGGAAAGCGAACAAGGACGAGGCGCCACCTTTCGAGTGCGCTTGCCGGTGAACCTATGAGCCAGAAGCATTCCATTCTAATCGTTGACGATGAACCGGCGAACTTGCAGAAGCTTAAGCGCACGTTCATCGACGAGTACACGGTCATCGAAGCCGGCAGCGGCGAGGAGGCGCTGGAAAAGCTTCGCCACAGCCCGGTTACAGCTATCGTCACGGACCAGAAAATGCCCGGGATGGTCGGCGTAGAACTGCTGAAGCGATCGCTGTCGCTGTCCCCCGACAGCGTGCGGGTGATCCTGACCGGCTACACCGAGGTGGAAGACCTCATGGACGCCATCAATGAAGGGCACGTGCACCGGTACATCACCAAGCCGTGGGACCCTTTCTCGCTGAAGGAGATGATCCGCAAGGAACTGGAAAACTGGGACCTGCGCCGAGAGAACCAGCGTCTTGCCGACGAACTGGCCGAAGCCAACCGCCAGTTGGCTCGAGAAAACCGGCAATTGCGCCAGGAAGTGGAAGTCCTGAAACGAGACCCGGGGAAGCTGGTCTACCGCAGTCGCTCCATGGAGGAGCTGATCCGCCTCATCGACCGGGTGGTGGAAACCGATTCAACAGTCCTGGTGCAGGGGGAAACGGGGACCGGAAAAGAACTCCTGGCCAGGTACATTCACCGCCAGAGCTCCCGAAATCGCGCTTCCTTCGTTCCGGTCAACTGCGGCGCCGTGCCGGCCGATCTGGTCGAAAGCGCATTCTTCGGCCACCGGAAAGGGGCGTTTACCGGCGCCCGCGAGGACCGGAAGGGCTTTTTCGAAATGGCAGACGGCGGTACGCTCTTCCTGGACGAGATCGGAGAAACGCCACTGGAAATGCAAGTCAAGTTCCTGAGAGCTCTGCAACAGCAGGAAATTCTTCCGGTCGGAGCCGAAAAGCCGATCCGCGTAAACGTTCGCGTCGTGGCGTCCACAAATCAGAACCTCCGCAGCATGGTTGAAAGCGGAACCTTTCGCCAGGACCTCTTTTTCCGGTTGAACGTCTTTTCCGTCTTCGTGCCTCCGCTGCGCACCCGACCCGAAGACGTTCGGCTCCTGGTTGAGTTTTTTCTGGAGAAATGCCGGGGACGGATCAATAAGTCGGTTTCCGGAATTACCGAAAATGCAATGCAGCTGCTTGAGTCCTTTTCCTGGCCGGGAAACGTCCGGGAGTTGGAAAACGAGATCGAGCGGCTGGTCATCCTTTGCGACGCCGGAGGCTGGATCGACTCCGATCTTCTTGCCGAACGGATCCGCCGCCGGGACGACGCCGAAATCGGCCGCACGGGATCGCTCAAAGAAGCCGTAGCCCGGCTGGAAAGGAAGCTGATCCTGGATGCTTTGGAAAATTGCCGGAACAACAAGACGCAGGCCGCTAAAACCCTCGGGATTACTCGCCAAACCGTTATCGCAAAACTCAAACAGTACGAACCGGACTCGCTGAACTCCTGAGTGTAAAATGAGTTTACATTGTCCGTAAATGTACTTTACACAGACGGAATCCGAACACCGCTGCCGGTTTCACGGGAACCGCGCCACGCGCATCGCGAAAAAGCGTAAAAACAATTTACGGTTCCCGAAAGGCCAAAAATTGAGGAAACCGCTGCAAAATCGGGATTTACCAGCTGTGGCACGCATCTTGCTCTAAAAAGAGTCGCATAGAAGAGTTTGAGTGCGGAATCTTTCAGGAGAAAGAACCAATGGCCACTTATGTAGCAGGAATTTCAGGCTCCGAATCAACCCTGGTCGAAGGGCTGCGCTCAGAGGACGAGGGCGCTTTTCGGCATCTGTACGAACATTTCAGAGACCGGATTCTGCGCACCGCATTTCGCATTCTGAAGGAAGAGGAGTCCGCCAAGGACGCCCTTCAGGAAACGATGATCAACATTCATCGAGCGGCGGACACCTTCCGTGGAGAAGCCAAGCTGGCAACCTGGATCAACCGGATCACGATCAACGTCTGCCTGGAGATTCTCCGCAAAAACAAGAAACACGCCAATCGGGTCGAACCCGACGTCAGCGAGATGATCGGCTTGGAGAACGGAAGGGCCAGTTCGCCGTTCCGGGAAACTTATCGCGAGGAAGTGGCCGATCGAGTCTACGCGGCCCTTTCCCGGCTCAGCGGCAAGCACGAAACGGTCGTTCGCATGCACGACATCGAGGGCCACACCATTCGCGAGATTGCCGAGATGCTCGGCGTCGCCGAAGGAACCATCAAGTCCAGACTGTTTTACGGAAGAGAGGAACTGAAGAAGCAGCTGCGGAACTGACCGGAGCCTGACGAATCTTCCCAACACCAATTGAGCGGCTTCGAGCCATTTGGATCCCCCCTTGACCCCTGCTATAATCCCCTTGCCTGGGGAGGCGTCAATTGAAACACTATCGTCGACCGGGCGAGGGGATTCCCTCCCAACCCGGCCTTCTGTGCGAGGTCAGAATCGATTTGTTCGATGTGCGTTCGGGCTTTTCGGGTTCGGAAACCGCCCTCTTCGCCGGACCTTGGCTGGATGATCCCGAGCTGAAGTGGCCGCAGGATATGGTCGAGAAGCTGCAGAGCGCCCAGTTGGAAGAATGCGCCCCTCCCCGGCGGCTTCAATGGCCCGAATCGGCTGAGGACACCGTCATCAACTATGTTGTGGAGTCTTACCGCCCTCGAATCTGGAAGCATTCCGAACTCGGCCTGTACGGTCATTCTTCGGAATCCCGCGAAGAGTTTCTGCAAAGGTGTCGCGACGGACTCCTACAGGAGCGGAACCAGGAGTTGCAGAAACAGCGCGAGATCTTTCTGCATCGGTTCCTGGAGATCGAGCAGAAGCTGCTTGAGTCGCTGGAGTCCGATGATTGGGAGCCCCCTCAGAGAGACCGTCAAAAGGCCCGCGTCTCGGGTCTGTTCTATCGGATTCGAGACGACTTCAGCAGCTGCTTCCTGGGCGACGACTTCGCCTTTCTGCAGCCTCACGATCTGAACTGGGACGCGGAAATCCCCGTTGAATTTCAGGAGAGGCTGCAAGCCGTAAAGGGCGAATTCGTCGAATGGTTCAATCGTCTGAACTTCAGGTTCGAAGACCGTGCAGCAAGGGTAGAACAGTACGACGTTCCCCTGTCGCGATCCCAGGTCGAGGTCATTTCCCGCGCTGTCCTTTGGAGCTAGGTCCCGTTTGTTGCGCGGCTGGAGACGCTTATTGGCAGAGCGTGCGGACCGCTGCGGTTCCGAGCGCCGCGTCGTCTATAATAGCGTCATGGAGCCGATACTTCTGGCCATGAGCGGCGGCGTCGACAGCTCCACCGCCGCCGTGCTGTTGCGGGAGCAGGGATTCGAGGTGGTCGGCTGCACCATGCAGCTCTGGGACTACTCCCGGAATCCGTCCGCCGAAGGGAAGCCCCGCCCCGGCCGCTGCTGTTCCCTGGACGACGTCTACGACGCCCGGCGGGTGGCCGAAAATCTCGGGTTCCGCTTTTACGTCCTCAACCTGGAGCGTGAATTCCAAGAGACGGTCGTCGAGCCCTTTATCGGCAGCTATCTGGAAGGCAGAACTCCGATTCCCTGCACGGCCTGCAACACATTTTTGAAGTTCGACCGCCTGTTGAGCTTCGCCCGACAGGTCGGCTTGAATCGGGTCGCTACAGGACATTACGCCAGAGTTCAAAGGGACCCGGAGGGCGGCCGCATGCTGCTGAAGGGCAGGGACCCGGCCAAGGACCAGTCCTACTTTCTGTTTGAGCTGAATCAGGAGCAGTTGTCCCGGATCCATTTTCCGGTTGGCGAATTCGAGAAGGAGGAAGTCCGCCGGATCGCCCGCGACAGCGGCCTGGCGACGGCGGGAAAGAAGGACAGCCAGGAAATCTGCTTCATTCCGGACGGCGACTACGCGGGCTTCATCCAGCGTCACGCCGGCGGGATGCGGTCCGATTTCCTTCCCGTCCTCGAGTCGATGCGGGAGGGAGGGCCGATTCTATTCAAGGACGGCCAGGTTCTGGGCCGGCATGGGGGCATCCATCGATTTACGGTCGGTCAGAGGCGAGGCCTGGGAATCTCCCATCCGCGCCCCTTGTACGTTTTGCGCGTAGACCCGAAGAACAACGCGATTACTGTGGGTTACCGGGACGACCTGTACAGCAAGGCGCTGACGGCCGAGCGGGTCAACTGGATTTCCGGGCGTCCGCCGGACGCGGTCATTCGCGCCGGAGTGCGGATCCGCTCCAGCCATCGCGAGGCGCCGGCTGCGATTTCCCTCCGGGAAACGCCTAACTGTTCCGGACTGGTGGCCGAGGTGCGATTTGACGAGCCTCAGATGGCTGTGACCGAGGGCCAGGCGGCCGTCTTCTACGAGGGCGACAGGGTCCTGGGAGGGGGCTGGATCGTTTCCCGGATTCCCGATTCAGATGAATGAGCGATCTTTTCTGGTCGTGGCGGGAGAAAGCTCGGGGGACGCCCATGCGGCCGAACTGGTCAAGGCCCTGAACGCTCGCTTTCACGGGGCCTGCCGTTTCTGGGGAAGCGGCGGCGGCGAGATGCGGGCCGCGGGGGTCGAACTGCTGATGGATGTGGATCGACTGGCTGCGGTGGGCCCCCGCGAAGCGCTGTCCCATTGGAGAAATTACTGGAGTCTGTTTCGAAAGCTGCAGCGGGAAGCCAGGATCCGCCGCCCGGAACTGGCGATTCTGGTGGATTTCCCGGAGTTCAATCTTCGGCTGGCCCGCCGCCTGAAGCGAATGGGGATTCCAGTTTGCCAGTATATCGGCCCGCAGGTCTGGGCATGGCGAGCCTCCCGCCTGAAACAAATCAGCCGTTTTGTGGATCTAATGTTAGTGATCCTGCCTTTCGAGGAAGACTATTATCGAAAGCGGGGCGTGAAAGCGTATTACGTGGGCAACCCGACCGCGGCCCGACTGCATGGGAGCCGGCGGCCGGAAAAGGATGGCGGGGATCCTCGCGTTGTGGCCCTGCTTCCGGGCAGTCGACGGCGGGAAGTGGAGCGGATTCTGCCCGTGCAATTGCAGGCGGCCGAATTCATCGCGCAAAGGGTGCGCTCCAGGTTTCTGGTGGTCAAGGCGCCCGCAATCGACGAATCGCTACTGTCGGGATTGATTCAATTGAATGCCGGAGCGCGGTCGAAGGAATTGCAGGTGGAGATTTGGAAACAGGGTTCGCAATCCGCGCTGTCTCAGGCGGACTGCGCCATCGTCAAAAGCGGCACTTCCACGCTGGAAGCCGCAATGCTGGGCGTGCCCTTCGCGATGGTTTATCGACTGTCTGGCTGGAGCCGGCTGCTTCTCAGCCCATGGATTCGAACCGACACCTATTGCCTGGCCAACTTGGTGGCAGGAAAAAGGATCGTGCCGGAATTCGTACAGGAAGACGCGAAACCCGAAGAAATAGGAAAGTTTCTGGTGCGGCTGCTGACGGAGCCGGAGTTGGCCGAAGAGATGAGGCGGGGACTGCAGACCGTCGCCGAGCGTTTGGGAGACTCAGCCGGACCGGAACGGGCGGCCGCGCGAATAGAAAGCTTCCTGGCCCGCATATTTCATACGGCTCCGTAGCGAGGCGTATGAAATATGATGGTTAGAACATTCTGTAAAGGGAAAGGGTTGAAATGAAAAAAGTCATCCATTTCTTTTTCATGCTTTCGATGATAGGGGCGATTTTCGCTCAGAGCTCGCCTGAAGCGCCGCCCGTGATCGAAGTGCGCCACTATGACATTCGCGTCGAACTCGATCCCGAGCGCAGCTTTCTGAAGGGCGAGGCGAAAATTGAATTCGAGGTCTTGTCCGAGTCCATGTCGATTCCCTTCCACTTCAATCGGAAGCTGAGCTTGATCGATGTCGCCGACGAGGAGGGGAATCGACTGAACCTGTCCGGCGACTCCTTTTCCGCTGATCGCACTCGGGTTCTGTCGGGGGATCCGTTTCGCGAGGGCGAACGAAGGACGCTCCGCTTCCAATTCGAGGGCCTGCTGGAGCCCGAACAGTACGCTTTCCTGCAGGTGCCGTTGACCGATAAGGCGGTGATCCGTCGGGACGGCGCTCTGCTGCTGAGCCACGGGTACTGGTTTCCCTCCCACCAGCTCCCGCTGGGCGGGGCCACCGCTACAGTGCGCGTTCAGGTTCCTCTGGGATTTACGGCTGTCGCTCCAGGCGAATTGGCGTCGGTCGAGACCATCGGGATCTCCGAAGTCTTCACCTGGGAAAGCCGCGAACCAGTGAGCTATCTGCCTGTAACCGTGGCCCGCTACTACCGTCAGTCCTTCGGATCCGAAAGCTTTCCATTGACTTTCTTCGTCACCGAGGACTTTGAAGGGGATCTGCAGCCCTGGGCGGAGGAAATCGAACAGGTGGCCGACTTTATGCGGGAGCGATTCGGCGCCGCGCCGGTCGCCGGATTGACGGTGTGCGAAGTGGAGAACCTGACCCAAGGGGAAAGCTCGGCTCGCGGGCTGATCCTGCTCGATAAAAGGCTTTTGACCGCACCTCAGACGCCGGTTTTCGAGCTGGCGCGCCGCGTGGCCAGGCAGTGGTGGGGACATTCGCTTCGACCGAAGCGCCCGGCGGACGCCTGGTTGCAGGACGGCTTCGCCAGTTTCTCCGCTCTACAGTACCTGGAGCAGCGACGCCCGGAGCTGTACGATGAGGAGTTGTCCCGCCAGGCGGTGGAAGCCCTCAAGTATCAAGATACCGCGCCCATCCTCCAGGGGATGGCGTTGGAGGAAGGGAGTCCGCGCTACGAGTCGATCGTCTCCAGTAAAGGCGCCTGGGTGCTCTACATGCTCGGGCAATTGATGGGCAAGGAGGAGCTGGACCAGGCTGTTTCGAAGTGGTTCGCGGAAAAACAGGGAAGCGAGGCCGCCATCTCCGAGTTCGTTTCCCTGATCGAACGGGTCAGCGGAGAAGACTACAGATGGTTCTTCAGTCAATGGATCGAATCGATCGGAGTTCCCGAATTTCAAGTCGACTACACCGTGCACAAAATCACCACCGGCGGATTTCGAATGCGCGGACAGGTGCGCCAGAACCTGGATTTGTTCAGGATGCCGATGGACGTCCTGGTCGAAACCAAGGGAGATGACGAGGCCAAGCGGTTGATGGTCAACGGCAGATCCACTTCCTTCGACTTCGAGACGGAAGAGCAGCCGGTGCGTATGGAGCTGGACCCCGACGGCAGAGTGCTGATGAACTCGGAACGGACCAGAGTCGCCGTTCACATCGCCTTGGGCCGGGAGTACCAGGATCAGGGCGAGTTCATTTCGGCCATGCAGGAATTCGAAAAAGCGGTGGCTCTGAATCCGAGAAACTCGCTGGCTCACTACTACCTGGCGGAATCGTTTTTCCAGCAGCACAGCTACTCGAACGCCGCCAACAGCTTCCGCGACGTTCTGAACGGAGACCTCAAGCCGGATTGGGTCGAGACCTGGACCTATATCTATCTGGGCAAGGTCTTCGACGTTCTGGGGCAGCGACAGCGGGCGCTGGCCGAGTACAACAAGGCCATCCACACGGAAATCGATTACAACGGCGCCCAGGCCGAAGCCCGCAAATATCTCGACGCGCCCTACACCCGCCCCGCCAGCGTGCTGGATTGACGGGGCTCCGGCCTGCTTGAGCATCTTCCGCCGCAGGGCGCGTTCATCCGGGGTAGGAGCCGCCTCAGGCGGCGATCCGGCGATTGCTCCGACTCCCAACGCCAGCCCCGCTAAATCCCCCAAAGGCAAGTCAGCCAGGGCTGCCGATGAATGCTGGAGAACTCCCACTGATCCGGCCTCTCAACGAGTCCCCGGCGCACCGGATTTCCGTGAATGTAGTCGATGACTTTCCCGTACTGCCGGCCGCTGCGGATCAGAGTGTCGTAAAAACCCTTCTGCCAGCAATAGCCTCGGCGCTTTAGAGATGTTGTGGTCTTGGCGCCGACAAAGCTCATCCAGTCGTGCATCCATTTGGCCAGGCTCCGGTCGACGGGGCTGCAGACCAGATGCAGATGCTCCGGCATCAGGACGAATGAGGCGAGCCGGACGTCCCCTCGCTCGGCGCAATACTGCAGCGAGTCGGTAATCAGTTGAAAACAGGCGAATGTCAGCACAGGGATGCGGGGATTGAGGCATTTGGTGACGAAATAGACTCCGGGTCCCGAACTGCGGTGCTTGCGGAGTCGGTGAGAGGCGGGCTTTTGAATAGCTGGCTGCTGAACTTTCATGCCCTTTATAACGTTTGAAGTTCGTAGCTGGGCGAAGGGGCTAGGGGGACCTCAAAAAAGTGGGAAACCAATGGCAAACTGGCCAAGGACGGAATGTAGGAGCCGCCTCAGGCGGCGATTTCGAAGCGCTTTCCAGTCGTCGTTTTCACTGCCGCCCCCCTCCGCTTGCAACCAAGGCCGCTGCCATGTATCCTAAAGGTCTGCATTGGAAACTCCTTTTCCGGGCATGTTCTTTGACAACCAGACGAAAGCAAGCTTGAGAGCGGAGCCTTGGAAAGGAACTGGAAGAAGAAACAATCTGAGAGTTTGATCCTGGCTCAGAATCAACGCTGGCGGCGTGCCTAACACA
>CAZAEY010000012.1:24417-44148 GCA_964484155.1 uncultured Acidobacteriota bacterium | reverse complement strand
AGACTTCCGGCCTTCCGGCCTAAAACGAGCACTCAGCACCCAGCACGCGGAACAGGGAACGCCGATTCACATCGTCGTGGAGATTCTGATACAATCGCGGTTTCATCCGAGGAATTTTTCGCGAACGGAGCATTAGTCGTGTCAAAGTTGAAGACAAAGAAGTCCGCATCCAAGCGTTTTAGCCTGACCGGGAGTGGGAAGATCAGAAGACGGCGGGCGTTCGCCAGCCACATTTTGACCAAGAAATCCCCCAAGCGGAAGCGGAATCTGCGGAAGGCTGCCCTGGTCTCGCCTTCCGATGAGAAGCGCGTCAAGCAGATGCTGAAGATTTAGTCGATCGATCAATGGTGAAAATATGCCGAAAGTAAGGCGTGGCAACCGGCGGCTTCTGCGCCGGAAAAAGATCCTCAAGCAGACCAAGGGATACTGGGGAACCAAGAGCAAGCTTCATCGGGCGGCCAAAGAGCAGCTCATGCGTTCGCTCAACTACGCGTACCGGGATCGCAGGCAGAAGAAGCGGAATTTTCGCAGGCTTTGGATCATCCGGATCAACGCTGCGGTTCGCCAGTACGAGTTTTCCTACAGTCAATTCATCGACGGACTGAACAAGTCCGGCATCGCCTTGAACCGCAAGATGCTGGCGGAGATGGCGGTTCTCGATCCAAGCGGGTTCGAGAAGCTGGTCGAGCGTGCGAGGCAGGCGACGGGCCGGTGAGCGTGGCGGCAGACCACCCGCTCTGGGAGCAGTTTCAGAGCGACCTGCAATCGGTCGACAGCGTGGGATCCCTCTCAGAGGTTCGGGACAAATATCTCAGCAGACAGCGCGGTCTCCTGACTTTGGAGTTGAAGGAGCTGGGACGTCTCCCCAAGCAGGAGCGTCCGGCAGCAGGTCAGAGGCTGAACCAGGTTCGGCAGCTTGTGGAGTCGGCGCTGGGGGAGCGTCTGGAGCGCCTTCGGTCGGACGAGCGGAGCCGCAAGATTGAGCGGGAGACGGTCGATGTGACGATGCCCGGGCACCACTGGCCGCTGGGAACGATTCACCCGCTTCGCAGGCTGCAGCAAGAGATGGAGTCTATTTTCGTCCGCATGGGCTTCGAAGTGGTCACTGGGCCGGAAATTGAGACCGACTATTACAATTTTGAAGCCCTCAATATTCCCAGGGGCCACCCGGCGCGCGACGATCAGGACACGTTTTACCTGAACGATGCCCTCCTACTCAGAACCCACACCTCTCCCGTGCAGATCCGCACTCTGGAGAAGCGGAAGCCGCCTGTGCGGATGATTTCCCCCGGACGCGTTTTTCGACGGGATGCCGTAGACGCCACGCACAGCCCCATGTTCCATCAGATGGAGGCCTTGGTGGTGGACGAAGCAATCGGCATGGGACATCTGAAGGGGACCTTAGAGACCTTTTTCCAGCAGCTTTTTGGAGAAGGGACCCTCGTCCGGTTTCGACCCAGCTTTTTCCCCTTTGTGGAACCTGGCGCCGAAGTCGACGTCAGCTGCATTTTCTGCGCCGGGTCCGGCTGCCGGATCTGCAAGGGGACGGGCTGGATCGAGGTCCTCGGCGCCGGCATGGTCCACCCGGAAATCCTCAAGAGGGTCGGATGCGATCCCGACCGCTGGACCGGGTTTGCTTTCGGGATTGGAATCGACCGGATTGCGTTGCTGCGTTATCAGGTTGACGATTTGCGGCTCTTTTTCGAAAACGACATCCGCTTTCTTCGCCAGTTTTAAACCGGTTCGCCTCGTTCCGGAGGGCGGTTCCCTCACAGAGGCGATCGAACTCGGGGTGATCTGATGAAACTCAGCAGGGTCTGGCTCGAGGATTTCGTGGATTTGCAGAAGTTGGGATTGGGAATCGCCCCCATTGCCGAGCGTCTCTCCATGCTGGGATTGGCCGTTGACGGGGTGGAAGAGTCGGACTCCGACGCCGTCCTCGATCTGGACATCACCACCAATCGTCCCGATTGCCTGAATCACCTTGGGGTCGCTCGCGAACTTTCCGCATTATTTCGTCTGGAGCTGAAGCAGCCAGACTATTCAGCGCCTGCGTTTGAGGCTCTGGATGCAATCGATTTTCCCGCCTCCGTAAGCATCGAGGCCCCGCAACTTTGTCCCCGTTACGCCGCGCGAGTCATTTCCGGGATTGCGGTTTCGGAATCTCCCCCTTGGTTGCGAGAGCGCCTGGAGGTCCTGGGACATCGACCGATCAACAACATCGTGGACGCCACGAATTTCGTGCTTCTGCATGTGGGCCACCCTCTCCATGCCTTCGACTATGAAAAGCTGGAGGGTCGACGGATAGTGGTGCGGACCCCTCGCCCCGGCGAATCCATTCGAACGCTGGACGGGCAGATACGCGAATTGAACTCGGGAATGCTGGCCATCTGCGACGCCCGAAGACCGGTTGCATTGGCCGGCATTATGGGCGGGGAGGAAAGCGAGATTTCAGCAGCCTCCAAAACGATCCTTTTGGAGAGCGCTTACTTTTCACCGGCTTCGATCCGCGGGACTGCCAAGGCCCTGGGGATGCGAACCGAAGCCTCCTATCGCTTCGAAAGGGGCGCCGATCCGGAAATGCCTGTTCAGGCCTTGAACCTGGCAAGTCGGCTGATCTGTCAGTTGGCAGGCGGACGCTGCGTCTCTCCTGTCATCGACGAACATCCCCTGCCCCGGCGGCCGGTCGATCTGCAACTGCGGTTTGAGCGGATTCGACGGATCCTCGGGATGGATATGGACCGTGTGGAAGTCGAGGCCATTCTGGGGCATCTGGGATTTCCGGTCCAGACGAGACAGGAAGAGATTCTTGTCGTGACCGTGCCATCCTTTCGGGTGGATGTCGGGATCGAAGACGATCTAGTGGAAGAGGTCGGCCGCCATGTCGGCTACGACCGGATTCCCTCAGCTTACCCGCCGGCCTCGCTTCCGGGCCGGCAGGATTCGACCCTTAGCCATCAGCAAGCGATTTGCTCCGTCTTGAACGGTCTTGGGTTTTACGAAGCGATTCAGTACGCTTTTTCGCAGCCCGAACGCGAACAACCGTTTCGCACTGGGCCCGACGACTCTCCGCCGATCGCCAATCCGCTTTCGGAAACGGACACCCACCTGCGCACGACGCTGATTCCCGGGCTGCTCGAATCGGTTCGGCGTAATCTGCATCACGGCACGAAAGACGTCCGTCTCTTTGAGATCGGAAAGGTCTATCGACGAATCGGAAATCCACTGGAAAGGGTTGCGGAGGAACCCCGGCTGGGCCTGGTGGCTACCGGGCAGTTACACCACTCTTACTGGGATTCCGCGAGAATGGATTTCCATTTCTTTCATTTCAAGGGAGTTCTGGAAGCGCTGTTCTCTCGATTGAAGATG
This sequence comes from uncultured Acidobacteriota bacterium, assembly GCA_964484155.1. Taxonomy (GTDB): domain Bacteria; phylum Acidobacteriota; class UBA6911; order RPQK01; family JAPXNP01; genus DATKAT01. The sequence continues at coordinate 40,779 of CAZAEY010000012.1, read as the reverse complement.
CAAGTGGATTTTGCGCGCTGCGAAATGCCGTTTTTGCACCCGGGAGCATCGGCGCTGGTGTATGCCGGAAGGGAGGCCCTCGGTTCAGTCGGCGAACTGCATCCGCAATTGCAGGACCGACTCAAGTGTCCGTCGCCCGTGTTCCTGGCGGAGATTTCACTCTCGAACGTTTTCGCGCGGCGCCTGCCGGAGCCGGTTTACCGGCCGCTGGTCAGGTTCCCCTCGATCGACCGGGATTTTTCCTTTGTTATTGACAAAGATATCGAATTCAGTAAAATAAGATCGGCTGTTCAGACTCTGAAAATAGAAGATCTGCAGGATCTTCGCGTTATCGACATCTATCAAGGTTCCCATCTTCCACCGGAGAAAATCAGTTTAACCGTGCGCCTGACTTTCGCGAACCCGGAGCGCACGCTGACCCAGCAAGAGGTCAGCGACAGCGCCGAACGAGTGGTTGACGAGTTGCGCCGGAAGTTTGGGGTCGAACAGCGCTCCTGAACTCGACTGGCCGGGAGGGCCGATTGCCTCACGAAATATTGGCACGACTCGAGCATCTGGTAACAGAGGTCACCGGGCAGACGGCGAATCTGAGAAATCAGAACTCCGAACTGCTGCAAAGGATCAGGCGGCTTGAAGAGGAAGTGGAGGAGTTGAATCGAAAGAATCGAGACGTCACCCTGGAAGTCGGGAAATTGAGGCAGGATCGGCATAAGATCCAGTCGCGGGTGAAAAGAATTCAGGAAAACATCGCGGTTTTGGAAGAGCCCCTGAAGCATGCGAAGGGGTAACCGCATAAGAGCGTATGAAAGAACGAGGGCAAGTGACGGAAGTCAGAATCTTTCATCACACGTACAGCATCCGAAGCGAAAACGGACCTGAATACGTAGAGAGTCTGGCGGAGTATGTGGATCGAAAGATGCGGGAGATCTCGGAGGCGACACCGGCGGTGGACACCTCTCGGATCGCCATTCTGGCCGCCCTCCATATTGCGGATGATTTTTTCAACGCCAGAACCGAGATGAGCGAACTGCGGAAGGACGTGCTGGACCGAGGGCAAAGAATGATCTCCCTTTTGGAGGAGGCGGCCGACGAAGGCGCCTCGCCTTGACCAGCCTTTGGCTGCTGCGATAGGATGGAATCGCCCCTGCAATGCACGTGATGGTTTATAGTGTTTGAGCCAACACTATAGAAAAGGGATCCCGGAGTTTTCGGGCTGTGCGCAGTTCGGAACAGGGAACCCACCTGGCTTACGCAGGTTCAATCCGTTAGCCCACACGGCAAAGCGGGGGTCCTTTCGATTCTTCCCTTCACTCCGACCCACCAGAAGATAGGGGAGCTTTGAAAACAATGCAGGAACTCGGAATCCCTTCTTATTTTGTGTTCATTCTGCTGGCGGCCGTTGTCGTCGGGGTCTGGTATCTGCTGAAGGTGAAAGCGGTGAATCGCCTGCTCGCCGAAGGCGAAAGGAAGCTGCTGGAGCGCGAGAGCGCGATCGGAAAGGAGGCAGAAAGGCTTAAAAAGGAACGCTTGCTGGAGGCCAAAGACGAAATCTTCAACTGGAAGGTGGAAGCGGAACGCGAGGTCCAGGAGCAGCGAAAGAAGATCAGCGCGCTGGAGCGGCGGCTGGCGCAGAAGGAAGACGGTCTGGAGCGCCAGGAAAGGCAGATCGAGCGCAGACTGAGAGACTTCGAGCAGCGGCAGGAGTCCATCGCCGAGAAGGAAAAAAGAATTTCTGAGCTCGAGGAGCAGCTGCTGAAAAAGCGGGCCGAGCAGTTGCAGCGACTGGAAGCGGTTGCGGGAATGACGACTGAAGAGGCCAAGAAGGTCCTGATCCAGTCCATTGAACGCGATGCGCTGCACGATGCGGCGATGCTGGCCAAGAGGATCGAAGATGAGGCGAGGGAGAAAGCGGAAATGGAAGCGCGAAAGATCATCAGCCAGGCCATCCAGCGCTGCGCCGCCGAACAAGTCGTCGAATCGAGCGTCTCAGTAGTGGATTTGCCTTCCGATGAAATGAAGGGTCGGATTATCGGACGGGAGGGCAGAAACATCCGGGCTCTGGAGCAGGCAACCGGCGTCGATTTGATCGTCGACGATACTCCGGAAGCAGTCATTCTTTCGGGTTTCGACCCGTTGCGGCGTGAAATCGCGCGGCTCTCGATCGAGCAGCTGATCAAGGACGGGAGAATCCATCCCGCCCGCATCGAGGAAATTGTCTCGAAAGTGGAACGCGACATGACAAAGCGCTTGCGATCCGAAGGCGAAGCCGTCGCATTCGAACTGGGAATTCACGACTTGAACGAAGAGCTGCTGACGCTCCTGGGCAAGCTGAAGTATCGAACCAGCTACGGGCAAAACGTTTTAAATCATAGCCGAGACGTCGCCTATCTGGCCGGAATCATGGCCCGGGAGTTGGGCGCCCGCGTTAACGTGTGCCGAAGGGCAGGTCTGCTGCACGACATCGGAAAGGCCGTCGACCGGGACATGGAAGGGACTCACCTGCAGTTGGGAGTCCAGTTGGCACGCAAATTCTCGGAAAGCCCGGAAGTCATCCATGCGATCGAGGCCCATCATTTCGATGTGGAATTTCAGACCGTTGAGGCGGTGCTCGTGCAGTCGGCCGACGCCATTTCGGCGGCACGGCCCGGAGCTCGCCGCGAGGTTCTGGAAAGCTACGTCAAACGGCTGGAAAAGCTCGAAGAGCTGGCGGGGTCCTTTTCGGGCGTGGCCAAAGCCTTTGCACTGCAGGCCGGAAGAGAAATCCGAGTGGTAGTGGAAAGCAGCAAGATTTCCGACGAGCAGGCCTATTGGCTCAGCAAGGACATCGCCAAAAGAATAGAAAAAGACCTGGAGTATCCCGGACAGATTAAGGTCACATTGATCCGGGAGATGAGGGTGGTCGATTATGCGAAGTAAACCCCGTCCGCAACTGGCCCTGCGAGCAGGATGAAAATTCTATTTGTCGGCGATATCGTTGGACGCGGCGGTCGCAGGGTCTTGAAGGAGCATTTGCGTTCGATTCAACGGGAGCATGATGTCGATTTTACGATCGTCAATGTGGAGAATGCCGCAGGCGGGTTCGGCGTAACGCCCGCAATAGCCGAAGAAGTGCTGGGCCTGGGCGCCGATGCGATGACGTCTGGAAATCACATCTGGGACAGGCGGGAGGCGCTCGATTATCTGGACCGCCAGCCGCGGCTGTTGCGTCCCGCCAACTATCCACCCGGATTGCCCGGCAAGCCGTACTTCATTGGAGAAAGCCCCCAGGGGATCCCGGTCGCCGTCATCAACTTGCAGGGACGGGTCTTCATGGCCAACACAGACTGCCCTTTCCGCGCTGCGGATCAGATCCTTCGAGAAGTGCGAAACCGGGCGCGGGTGATCATCGTCGATTTCCACGCCGAAGCGACTTCCGAGAAAATGGCCTTTGGCTGGCATGTCGACGGCCGAGCCTCGGCGGTTTTGGGGACTCACACTCACGTCCCGACTGCCGACGCCCGCATCTTGAACGAAGGCACGGCGTATATTAGCGACGTCGGCATGACGGGATCCTATCAGTCAGTCATCGGCATGCAGGTGCAGGCTTCTCTGGCGCGGTTTCTGACCGGCATTGGGTCCCGTTTCGAGCCGGCTTCCGAATCGCCGCGCTTGTGCGCGGTGCTGCTGGACGTCGACGAACAGACCGGCCGCGCCAGCTCCATCCGCCGCTGCGATCGGCCGTAAGAGGTTTCAGGTTCCGAGTTCAAAGTTCCGAGGTTGCCGGCCCCCGCCGATTCCAGATTCGAAGCGTCAATCCGAAAAAGATTCAGGATACCGCTTCGACGGCGCTGGAAAGCGAAGAACTCTCATAAATCGACCCGCGCGGAGGGGCGCATCGCTTCCGACGAGCCGCCTGCCGCGATCTTTCGGTGCCATGCGCGACAGTTCATTCAAAATCCGACGCCCCCGGTGCAGCGTCAGAGAAAGGAACTCGGAACTTTGAGGGCGAAACTCGAAACTCGAAACTTTGGCCCGCTCTTCGCGCAGAACGATTCAGTTCTGCACCTTCTCTTTCGCGAGAAGTCTCTTGAGGTAACTGCCAGTGTGCGATTCGGCGCATTGCGCTACTTCTTCCGGCCTGCCTGCCGCTATGAGACGCCCGCCGAATTCCCCTCCTTCCGGGCCCAAGTCGACGATCCAGTCGGCCGATTGAATGACTTCGAGATTGTGTTCGATGACCAGCACCGTAGCTCCGCCCGCGATCAGGCGATCGAATGTTTTCAGGAGCTTGCCGATATCATCCAGATGCAGTCCCGTGGTTGGTTCGTCCAGGATGAAGAGCGGATTGCCCCGGGTGTTTCTGGACAGGTAGAGGGCCAGCTTGATTCGTTGGGCCTCCCCTCCCGAAAGCGTGGTGGCGGATTGACCGAGACGGAGATACCCGAGGCCCACCTCCCGCAGGATTTTCAGCTTTCGGACCACAGGAGGACGGTCTGAAAAGAATTCGATGGCTTCATCGGCGGTCAGATTCAACACGTCGTAGATGTTCTTTCCTCGATAAGCGACCTCCAGCACCTTCTTCTGGAAGCGCGCCCCCCGGCAATCCTCGCACTCCAGTTCCACATCGGCCAAAAATTGCATTTCTACCGTGACCACTCCTGAGCCGTTGCATCCTTCGCAGCGCCCGCCCGCAACGTTGAACGAAAAGTGTGCAGGCGACAGATTTCTGGCCTGTGCTTCGCGCAGATCCGAAAACAGTTTGCGTATCTCATCAAAGGCCTTCATATAGGTCACCGGATTGGAGCGGGGAGTCCGTCCGATCGGACTCTGATCGACCATGATCACGTCAGAGACCCGATCCCACCCTTCTATATCGTCGCAAGCCCCGACCTCCTGTTTCCATTCCTTTCGCCGCTTCTTGATTCCGGCATAAAGCACATCCTCTACGAGCGTCGATTTTCCGGAGCCGGAAACTCCAGTAACGCAGGTCAGAACCCCGAGGGGGATTTCCACATCGATGTCCATAAGATTGTGATGGCGGGCGCCTTTGACGGCGATCCTTGGACCGAAAGGATTTCGACGAAACACGGGGAACGAGAGGCGCGACTCTTCGCGAAGGTACTTGCCGGTGAGGGAATTGGGATTTTTCAGAAGGGAGGGGAGGTCTCCGCTGTGCAGAACTCGTCCGCCTCGCTCCCCGGCGCCTGGCCCGATGTCGATGACGTGATCGGCGCTCTCGATGATTTCCCTTTCATGCTCCACGACGACGATCGTATTCCCGTGATCGCGCAATTGCTTGAGGATTGCAATCAAACGTCCCTGATCCCTTGGATGAAGCCCCACGGATGGCTCGTCCAGCACGTAAAGGGTTCCAACCAGTGAAGAGCTGAGCGATGCAGCCAGGTGAATTCTCTGCATTTCGCCTCCGCTGAGGCTGGAAGTGAGGCGATCAAGATTCAGGTACTCCAGACCCACTTTCGCCAGAAACTCGAGGCGCCGCCGAATTTCCAGCAGAAGTTTCTCAGCGACTGCCTGACCTTCCGGCGGGATCTGCAGGGAATGAAAGAATTCGCTTAGCCGCGCTACCGAAAGCCGCGTTAACTCCGTGATGCGCCTTCCGTCGAGTTGGACGTCGCGCGCTTCTCTGCGCAGACGCTCTCCGTTGCATTCGTGACACTTGGAGTAGCCGCGATAGCGAGCCATAAAGATGCGGACGTGCATCTTGTACTTCTTGCGGGAAAGATACCGGAAGAACCCCTTCACGCCGATGAATTCTTCGTCGCCCTGCCAGATCAGTTCCTGAGCCTCTTCCGTCAGCCGGCGGTAGGGCAGTTCGACTGGAATTTCCCGGCGTTCGGCCCATTCGAGAAGCCGGCGTTGAAACCGGCGATATCGGGGTTTGGAGAAAGGATTGACGGCGCCTCCTTCCAGGCTCAACTCCAGGTCCGGGATCACAAGCGTCCGATCGATGCTCATGATATTTCCAAAGCCGTGACATGCCGAACAGGCGCCGTACGGATTGTTGAAGGAAAAAAGGCGCGGTTCCGGAGCGCTGTACGATATCGCGCAATGCGGACATTCAAACCGTTCGCTGAAGGTCAGGGATTTGGCGGGCCCCTCCGGCTCCAGCAGTAAGACTTCCGCGATTCCGTTACCTTCGGCGAAGCTCATTTGCACCGAATCGGCTAATCGCTCGGGCGCATCGGGCCCGATGACGATTCGGTCCACCAGAACTTTCGCTGAGTTCAGTTCACTGATGGTCGACGGGCGACCTGCGTTCAAGTTGAGGATCCGCCCTGCCACATCGCCGTCGACTTCCTGCAGCAGGCGAAAAAACCCCTGGCGCAACAGATTCTCCACCAGATCGTCGAGAGAAATCCGCTCGCTTTCGGCGCCTTCGGACAGATCCAGAGCGCTTCTCTTGAAGGGAAATGCGATATAGAGGCGCCGCCCCTCCGGCAGTTGCATCAATTGGGCGACGGCGCGATCCACTGTGTCGCGCTGGACCTTCCGCCCGCAGCCTCTACAGATTACTGTTCCCACCCTGGCGTAAAGCAGGCGCAAGAAATCGTAAATCTCGGTCACGGTGCCGACCGTCGAGCGGGGATTGCGGGTGGCATTCTTCTGACGGATCGCGATCGCCGGACTCAGGCCCCGAATCTCCCGAACGTTTGGTTTGCTGATTCTTTCCAAGAACTGGCGGGCGTAGGATGACAGGGACTCGACGTAACGCCTCTGGCCCTCGGCGTACAGGGTGTCAAAAGCGAGGCTGCTCTTGCCCGATCCACTCACTCCCGTAACTACCGTCAGTGAGTTTCCGGGAATCGAAACGTCGATGTTCTGCAGGTTGTTCTGACTGGCTCCTAAAACGACGATCGGTTCCGAAACAGCGAAATCTTTGGCCATGCGTGAACCTCCCAGTCTAGCATGGGGCTGGCATCGCAAAAGTCGCCCACAGGCTACGCCCCTCCAAGCCGGATGCGTGATATAGTGGCGGCCGGATGAAGGTCACATCGATTCAGCCGTCTCTGGCCCTTCCCGGCGGATTGGTCCAACTTGAGTTTGACGGTGACTTGGAGTCGGACCCGCCTCGAATTACGGTGGGGGGACGTCCCGCCGGTATCATGGGAATCTCCCAGAATCGCGTCACCTTCTGCGTGCCCGATTGCGAGTCTGGCGAGGTTCGCCTCAACGGCGCAAAGCCCGACAAGGCGATCTCTCTGAGAGTCGGCCGAAAAATCGCCGACGAACTTCACCCCGTCACCAGCCCGGCGATCGACGCCCAGGGCAACGTGTATACCACGTTTAGCGGCAGTCGTGGCGAAAAGGCGCCGTTCGGGGTCTTTAAGATTTCGGCGGACGGGCTAAAGGAACCGTTTTTGGGGGATTTGACGAATCCTACAGGCCTTGCAGTGGGGCCGGATCACCACCTTTACGTCTCCAGCCGTCATTCAGGGACGGTGTTTCGGTCTTCCTTCGACAAGCAGATTGAAAAATGGGTCGATGGGCTCGGAATGGCTACCGGCATCGCTTTCGATTCGAAGGGCGACCTCTATGTGGGGGACCGCAGCGGAACGATTTACCGGGTCACTCCAGATCGAGACGCTTCGATCTTGTGCAGCTTGGAGCCCAGCGTTTCCGCCTATCATCTGGCGTTTGATTCGGAGGATCGCCTGTATGTCAGCGGGCCGACGCTGGCCACGCAGGACAATATCTATCGTATTGGAGCCGACGGCGCCCCGCACATCTTTTTTCGAGGATTCGGGCGCCCGCAGGGCCTTTGCGTGATGCCGGACGGCACACTTCTGGCAGCGGCTTCCTACCGGGGCCGGAAGGGCATTTATCGCTGCGACGGAAAGTCCGCCGAGTGGTTTATTTCCGCTCCCATGTTGGTCGGGGTCGCCTGGGATCCGAACCTTCAGCTTCTTTCGCTGGTCGACCAGGAATCCCTTTACCAGATCTCGCTATCCTGAGGCCCCGGTCGAAGGCGCAAAGATTTGGCATCCATGACTCTGGACACGGAAAGTTTTTCATTCACAGTCATTCGTCGGGATGCGACGTCGCAGGCGCGCCGGGGGTTGATCCGAACCTCCCGTGGAGAGTTTGAAACCCCTGTCTTCATGCCGGTCGGCACGTTGGGAAGCGTCAAAGCGATGTCCCATGAAATGCTGGAGAGCCTCGGCGCCCGGATTATTCTTGGGAACACCTACCACCTGTACCTGCGTCCCGGAATCGAGGCCATCAGCCGCCTGGGAGGGCTCCACCGGTTCATTTCTTGGGACAGGCCGATTTTGACCGACAGCGGCGGCTTTCAGGTATTCAGCCTTCGGGGTCTGAATCGGATCTCCGAAGAGGGCGTCGAATTCCAATCTCACTTGGACGGGAGTCGGCATTTCCTGACGCCGGAGATATCGATGGCCGTCCAGGCGGCGCTGGGCTCCGACATCGCCATGGCTTTCGACGACTGCACCCCGTATCCGGTGACCGAATCGGAAGCTCGTCGCTCCATGCTCCTCTCCATGCGCTGGGCGGAAAGGTCGCGGGCCGCCTTGCGTTCCTCCCGGCAGGCTTTGTTCGGAATCGTGCAGGGCAGCGTCTATCCCGCGCTCCGACGGGAAAGCCTGCGCCGATTGCAGGAACTTGACTTCGACGGCATCGCAGTCGGAGGGTTCAGCGTAGGAGAGCCGAAGCCTCTGATGTTTGAAGTCCTGGAGCGATTCGCTTCAGACTTTCCACCCACCCAGCCCCGCTATCTGATGGGGGTAGGCACGCCGCTGGATCTGGTCGAAAGCGTGCGGCTCGGGATGGACCTGTTCGACTGCGTTTTGCCCACCCGAAACGCGCGGAACGGACAGCTCTACACTTCGCGCGGAATCGTTCGAATCAAGAACGCACGATACCGGGAAGATCCCGACCCGCTGGATCCCGACTGCTCCTGCCCGACCTGCGCCCGCTACTCGAAAGCTTACTTGAGGCACCTGTTCGTGTCCCGCGAAATCCTTGCGGCGATCCTGAACACGTGCCACAATCTACACTACTTCTTGAGGCTCATGGAACGGGTGCGGGACAGTATCGAAACCGGGGATTTGGTAAACTTGCAAAGAGAGCTGGAGCGGAGTTATTCGGCCGAAGACTGAACCGCTGGCTTGGCAAAGATCCGGACCGGGGCGCCGAGCGACGCCGCCTCCTCCCCAGTGTCCGCAACTTGATTCAGCGATCCGAGTCGACGGTGAATCGAATCGGTTCCGGCTTTTCGGCCGATTCGATCCTGCGCGGACGGCGGTCGCCCTGGAGCGACCCGGACATAGCGGTTGCGGGCTGGCCAAATCTGGTATACTCCGGCTTTTTACCGCGAGCAGATCATGATGATTCAGCTTTTTCTGGCGCAACAGGATGGCGTTGCGCAGCCGAATTTGTTTGCCAGTTTTTTGCCCATTCTGGCGATCATTGCGATCTTTTACCTGCTGATCTACCGTCCGATGCGCCGTCGGCAGAAGAATCTGGAGCAGATGATCGCCGGGCTGAAGAACGGAGACAAGGTCATTACGAACGGAGGCATCTACGGCACGGTCGCCGGAATTCGGGACAACACGGTGTTGCTGAAGGTCTCCGATCAAGTCAAGCTGGAGGTCGCCAAGAACGCCATCGCTTCCCTGCAGGCTCCGGACGGTTCCAAATGAAGGATGTTTACTGACTGTCAAAACGTGTCGAAATGAGTAAAAAGATTAAATATCGGCTGCTGGCTATCGCCCTCGTGATTGCGCTTTCGGCAAGTCTGCTTTACTTCCAAAAGATCAATCTGGGGCTCGACCTCCAGGGCGGAGTCCACTTGATCCTTCATGTGGAAGTCGAAGAAGCCATCGAAGCCGAAATCCTGCAGATGAGAGAACGAATTCAGATCGGTCTGGAGGAGGAGAATCTGACGTTCGGAGAGACCCGCGTTCAGAGCGGTGAAATCCTGATTCTTGGCGTTCCGGATCAGTCTCAGCGAGGAGTTCAGGATTTTCTGAGCGGATTTCAGCCGAACTGGCCCTATTCCAGCCGGGTCGAAGGCGGGCTGGCTAACTTCACGGTACGGCTGGACGCGGCTCACCGCAAGGCGCTGGCCAACCAGTCGGTTCGGCAGGCTCGCCAGATCGTTTCCCGCCGAATCGACGAGTACGGCGTCGCCGAACCTTCCATCACAGTTTACGGCAGCGGCGACGTGCAAGATCAGATCATCGTCGAAATGCCCGGCGTCGAGGACTTCGAGAGGGTCAGGCAGCTGATCCAGAGCGTCGCCAAGCTGGAATTGAAGCTGGTGCACCCTTCGCATAGGGGAGCGCCCTTTCCCACCAGCGAGGCGGCCATCGCTTCCTTCGACGGATCGATTCCGCCGGAATACGAGATCCTTCCAGTGCGCGAGCGGGACAGCGTTGGGGCGCAGACCGGCTACTACGTGGTACGACGAACGGCGACGATTACAGGCCAGCACTTGAAGAATGCAAGACGCGCGCAGGATCCCCTGTCGGGCAGATCAGAAGTCTCCTTTTTTCTGAACCCTGAAGGGGTTGCGCTCTTCAGCCAGACGACCGGTCAGAATGTGGGGAACCAGTTGGCGATCGTGCTGGACGATGTGGTCCGCTCCGCGCCTCGAATTGAAGGGCGCATCGACACCGAATCGGCCAGGATAACGGGCAACTTCACCCCTGAGGAAGCGGACGATCTGGCCTTGATCCTCCGCTCCGGAGCGCTTCCGGCAAGACTTCAGATTCTGGCTTATCGGCCGGTGGGTCCATCCCTCGGCAGAGACTCCATCATTCGGGGAGTGTACGCCTCGGTGATCGGATTGCTGCTGGTCGTCAGCGGAATGCTCCTGTTCTACCGGGTTGCCGGCCTCAACGCCATCTTCTGCCTGAGTCTGAACTTGCTGATTCTGATGGGCATTCTGGCCTACTTCCGGGCCACGCTTACGCTGCCGGGCATCGCCGGAATCATTTTGACCATTGGAATGGCGGTCGACGCCAACATCCTGATTTTCGAGCGCATTAAAGAGGAACTGCGAGTCGGAAAGACGATTCGCGCCGCAGTAGATGCAGGATTCGAGCGAGTGTTTTCCACCATCATCGACACCAATATCACCACGCTGGTGGCGGCGCTTTTCCTGTTTCAGTTCGGAACCGGGCCGGTGCGGGGATTCGCGGTCACGCTGGCGGTCGGCTTGCTGGCCAACATTTTTACGGCGACGTTTGTTTCTCGAACGCTGTTTGCGATTCTCCTGCAAAAAAAGGAGAGAACGCTGCTTTCGATCTGATAGGGGAACCTTTTGAAATTCTCGGTGACTAAATTCATGAGCGCTCGAAGCGAGCGCCGCCGGAGCAGTGAAAGCTAGATGGATATCGTACGCGAGCCTAAAGTCGACTGGCTTTCACTGAAACTCTACTTTCTGATTGCCTCGCTGCTCTTGGCTTCCGCCGGCGTCTATTCGTTGTTTGCGCGGGGACTCAATCTGGGGGTGGACTTCACCGGCGGAACGCTGCTGTACGTGAAGTTTCGGGACACTCCGGATCTAGAGAGAATTCGCCGGGCGCTCAACGAAGCGAACCTGAGAGCCGAAGAGGTCACGCGATTTGACGATCCGGCCCGCAACGAAGTTCAGATCAAGTTGGGTCAGACCGAATCTGAGGACGAGGACCTGACCCTTCAGGGGCGGCTGGTTCGCGAAACTTTGGAACAGGAGTTCGGGCAGCCGGGGGCGGACCGGCTGGACTTGAACAACATCTCTCGAGTCGCCCTGAGCGAACGGCTGCTGGAGGACGATCCTTTGGGTCTCCAGCAGGACCGCACGGCGGCCGAACGAGAACAGGAGTATGGCGAGTGGGCTTCACGAATCAGCGAATCTCGGGTGCAGCAAAGCGGACTTTTCCGGGAATTGCTGCAGCTTGGCGAACTCGATCTGCCGCCGCCACTGCAGAATTATTTTCAGGAGAATTACTACTTGGGAGCGTTCATCGTACAGAGCGTGGAAGGAGTGGGGCCCCGAGTCGGCCAGGAACTGCAGGAAAGAGCCCAGAACGCGGTTCTGTTTTCCCTGCTGGGAATGCTCATCTACATCGCCTTTCGGTTTCAACCGGTTTACGGAATCGCCGCACTCGCAGCGCTGTTTCACGACGTATTTCTGACCGTGGGACTCTTCTCTCTGACAGGGAAGGAAATTTCTTTAACCGTCATCGCAGGACTCCTCACCGTGGTCGGATACTCGATCAACGACACGATCGTCATCTTCGATCGCGTTCGCGAGAACCAGAAGCTGATGAGACGAAGTTCCATGTACGAAATCATCAACAAAAGCGTGAATCAGACGCTGAATCGAACGATCATGACTTCCGGCATGACCCTTCTGGCGGTGTTGGCCCTGTACATCTGGGGCGGAGAGGTGCTGAGAGGCTTTTCGTTCGCGCTGGTGGTCGGGATCATCGTCGGAACCTATTCTTCGGTGGCCATTGCCAGCCCCATCGTTTTGTGGTGGGAGAACTATCGGGAAAGAAGGCAAAGTGCGGCGAGGAGGCGCGCGTGACGCTCGCTGTTTCGACCGAAGCGCGACCGCCGATCGCCTCGCGAATTTCGGGGCGGCGTTTTTCGGAAGGAACGCTGCAGAAGACCGTTTTCGGCGCCACGAGGACTCCCGCAAGTAGGGAAATCCTCAGAACCGGGTGTGAACCATATCCGCGGAATTGGACATAAAGCAATTGTTTTGAACATGTTAGGGGATTTTCCGAAATGGAGGTTTTGCTTGACTCGTTTTTCAGCCGATAGTAATATCGGCCGAAGCGCGGGCTGACGGAACCGATTTCCATGACCGTAAGAAAGGAAGAATGGTCCAATGTTTGACGATCTTCTCGAATCTTCGCGAAATCGCGGGGGGCGAAGCAAGAGCACGATAATGATTTCTTTCATCGTTCACGCCATCCTGGTGGCGGCGATTATCGTCGCTCCCCTGATCTACTATCAGGCCATTCCGAGCCATGAACTGCTGACGTTTCTGGCCCCGCCCCCTCCTCCGCCTCCTCCTCCGCCTCCTCCTCCGCCTCCTCCTCCGGCGCCGGTTCAGCAACCGCAGCAGCAGGTCGTGCGGCTGGATCCGGATCAATTTATGGCGCCGACTGAGATTCCCGAGGACATTCCACCGCCGATGGACGACATTCCCGACATTTCCAGCGTCGATATGACCGGCGTCACAGGCGGCGTGCCCGGCGGCGTGGTCGGCGGCGTTCCGGGCGGGTCACCCGGCGGAGTCATCGGCGGCGTTCCAGCCGCTCCTCCTCCGCCTCCTCCGCCCCAGCAGAAGGAACCCATTCGAGTCGGCGGAAACGTGCAGGCGTCCAGGCTGGTCCATCGCGTGGAGCCTGAATATCCGGAGTTGGCAAAGAGAGCTCGGGTCTCGGGAATCGTCTTATTGCAGGTGACAGTCGACGAACAGGGCATCGTGTCCAGCGTGGATGTCATTCGCGGTCACCCGCTGTTAAATCAGGCGGCCGTTGACGCCGTGAGTAAGTGGCGGTATTCTCCAACCCTGCTCAATGACGAGCCGGTGCCGGTTATCGCAACCGTCACAGTCAACTTTGTGCTCAGGTAGGCGAATTGCGCGGCAAAAGAGCATGAATCAATCAAAACCAAGCTTCGGGCTATCTATTCCAGGGAGGTAAGTTATGGGCTCATTCATGGAAATGTGGGATCAGATGGGAGTCATCGCAAAAGGGGTGGTGTGGATACTGTTGTTTCAGTCCATCTGGTCCATCGGAGTGATGATCGAGCGTTTCATCATGTACCGGAAGGCGAGAAATCAGTCTCGTGAATTCGCCCCTGTCGTCGCGGAATCGCTCAAGAAAGGCAATCTGGACGAAGCCGTGGATCTGGCCGAACAGTATAGCGCAAGCCATCTGGCCAAAGTCGTGCACGCCGGCCTCCAAGAGTTCCGCTCCCATCAGGGACCGGACACCATCCCGGGAGAGCTGGTGGAATCCTCGCGCCGCGCTATTCAGAGGGCGACTGCCATTGGAATTGAAGACTTCAAAAGGGGGCTGGGAGGGCTGGCCACGATCGGCGCTACCGCTCCATTCGTCGGTCTGTTCGGTACGACCGTCGGAATCATCAACGCATTTGCCGGCATGGCCGGCGGGGAAGACGTTGGACTGGCCGCGGTAGCGGGTGGTATTTCCGAAGCGCTCGTTGCGACCGCTTTCGGTCTGTTCGTGGCTATTCCAGCCGTCGTGATGTATAACTACTACACCGGAAAGATGGAATCGTTCGTCGTCGAAATGGACAATTCCGGATCGGAATTGATCGATTACTTCTTGAAGCGGAGGGCCCGGAATCATGGGAATCAGTAGCGGTAAAAGCTCTCGCCGCTCGGGAGTGTCGGCCGAAATAAACGTCGTGCCGATGGCCGACATCATGCTGGTGCTGCTGATCATTTTCATGATCTCGACTCCCCTGATTCAGAGCGGCGTCGCTGTCAATCTCGCACAGGCCAGACACGCCGAAGAAGCTCCAGAGGCCGAAGCCGAAGACGCGACCATCGTGACGATCACCAGAAACCGCGAAGTTTATGTCAATCGGATGCTGGTGGCCGGCGACATGGTTTTCGAGCAGATTTCCGAGGCCGTGGCTAAGGCTCCCGACAGGCCGCTATTCGTCCGGGGAGACGTCGCGACCCCTTACGGCAAGATCGTCGAGATCGTCGACGTGGCTCGCGAGGCCGGCGTAGAGCGCATCGGGCTGATCGTGGATCGGCAGCGTGAGGAAGGAGGACTGAGATAATGGGGATGACAATGAACCAGCCTGGGAAACCGAAATCGGATCCCAACATCGTCCCGTATATCGATATCCTCCTGGTTCTGTTGATTCTCTTTATGGTGATCCAGCCCACGACTCAATACGACCTTCGGGCCAGAGTCCCGCAAGAGGCTCCAGAGGACATTCCGGAGCACGTGATCATCAAGTCCGACGCGATCGTCGTCAGCGTTGCGTCCGACGGAACGATTCGGATCAACCAGGATCCAGTTACGCGGGAAAGGCTGGGAAGCCGGCTGTTTGAGATCTACAGCGCTCGAGCCAACAAGAATATGTTCGTTCAGGGACACCCGGACCTCCCCTTTAACGATATCGTCTATGTGATCGACATCGCCAAGGGATCAGGGGTCGGAGATATAGGGCTGATGATCGATGTGGGCGGGGGCTAGGATTCAGAGATCGACCCTCCCGAACTGGAGAATGCGTTTCATGAGAGTTATGGATAGAGTTGCCGTTGTGTGTCTGTGTCTGGCTCTGACATTGGGCGCCGCGGGCTGTAAGTTGATCGATCAACTTAAAGCACGCAATCACCTCAATCACGGGGTCTCCGAGTATACGGCCAAGCGATACGACACAGCGGCGGAGAGCTTCATCGCGGCGATTGAGCTGGATCCGGAATTGGTCGACGCCTACGTCTATTTGGCTACGACCTATCGGACCCAGTTCATGCCCTTGGTGCAGAATCCTGAAAATCTGGAAATGGGCAAGAGGGCTATCGCCTCTTTCGAAAAGGTTCTTGAGCTGCAGCCCGACCATCGGACCGCAATGATCAATATCGCAGACATTTACCGGAACATGGATCGACCGGAGGAGTCCAAGAACTGGTACCGCAGGCTGATGGAGATTGACCAGGATCAGTCCGAGGCGCTGTACGGAATAGGCGCCATCAATTACTCCATTTCCAGTGAGAAGACCGGCGCCGACGGCGCCAACGTCGAAAACCTGACGGAAGAGGAAATCGAAGAAGTCAACCGGATCATCGACGAGGGAATAGAAGCGCTCAGGAAAGCGACGGAAATTCGCCCCAACTATTCGGAGGCGATGGAGTTCCTCAACCTCCTGTATCGAGAGCGGGCTCTGTTGGCGGAGGATGAAGAGGAGCGGAGGAGGTGGCGAAACGAGGCCGACAAGCTTGCCCTGGCCGCTCTGGAAGCCCGCCGTCAGCAGCAGAGAGAAGCGGAAAAGGCCCGTCGCGAAATGTTTTCCGGAAAGAGCCAACCGAGCGGGAACTAATAGCTTCTTCCATTCATTTTCACGCAAGGCGGCCCCCAGCCTGGGGTCGCCTTTCCTTTTTTCCGCGCGGTGGCGCGGGCTTCCAGCGGCGATTCTGAAATGACCGGCAGGGGTGCAAGTCCTACGGTGGCTTGCGCACCCTGCGCCGCCGCCGACGACTGTCCCTTTGTCTCGATTCGAGCTCGAAGAACCCGGTGGTACAATGAAATCGGATGCGAATTCGCGGGCCTGCGCCCTACGAGCAACGATTCTCGGACGCCTCGGCAAGCGATCGCCCGGGAGATCCGGATCCGGTCTGGGGTGAAGGCTTGCGAAGGC